>CAZRQQ010000048.1:0-1695 GCA_964602465.1 uncultured Candidatus Saccharibacteria bacterium | reverse complement strand
GCGCAAGCACGAGATAATCGTATGGGATTTCACGAGTATTGTTTTCTGCATCAGAAATCGTAATTACCTGTCGTGCTTGATCAACACCGGTATACATACCTTCAATAATAGTAAACCGCTGTGGTGGAAAAATCTTCTTGATCGGCACTGAAACCTCGATCGGGAGCGCTCCCGTAACAAGTTTGTAGAGCGCTGG
Organism: uncultured Candidatus Saccharibacteria bacterium; assembly: GCA_964602465.1. Lineage (GTDB taxonomy): Bacteria > Patescibacteriota > Minisyncoccia > Phycocordibacterales > UBA9973 > UBA4124. The sequence continues at coordinate 1,499 of CAZRQQ010000048.1, read as the reverse complement.
ATAGTATTCAAATGTTTGAGTCTTCGTTACAAGCGTGATTTCTCCTCGTATGCCTTTAAGATTTTTGAGCACTTCTATCCCGCCAAATCCACCCCCGACAACGACGATTTTTGGGGTCTTTTTTTCTGTCTTCATCCCAAAAGTATAGCAAATGAAAGCTCAAAATCAGCATGTCTGTTATACTTGTAAGGTGGAACGTCCTGATTCGTCACAAGAGAAGATTGATCCAACACAACAAGACCTCGAACGAGTCTTTCTCGATATGATCGAAACCTACCAGGATGCGATCTTCCGATTCCTCTATTTCCGGGTTGGAAACCGTGCAGTAGCCATAGATATCACCCAGGACACTTTTACAAAAGTTTGGATGTATCTCCTCTCCGGCAAAACTATCGAGTATCCTGAAGCATTCCTCTATCGCGCCGCAAAAAACGCGCTCGTGGACTACTACAAGAAGCAGAAAATGACTTCTCTCGACCATATGATGGATGCTGGATACGATCCAGAATCTCATAAGGATACGGATGAAATCATGCGGCAAGACGACATCGAAAGCATGCGAGGGCTTCTTGAAGAACTCGATGAAGAAAGCCGCCAGATCATCTTTTTGCGGTATTCCGAGGAAAAGCCTATTGAAGAAATTGCAGCACTCTATGGCAAGAGCGTAAACGCCATGACGGTTGCAATTCACCGGATCATCAAAAAATTACGAACTATTTATAATGAACAATCATAATCTTGAACAATTAAAAAACTTTAAATCGATAACGCTCTCTGAAGAAGAACGGGGTCTTATTCGAGCACACGCAGCACACCTTGTTGCAAATGCGCGTCCGCAGGTTGTGCAGTCATACTTCCAGCGCGGCATCTATATGGGCCTTCGCATTGCACTTTCGAGTTTTGTATTCTTTATCTTCGTAGGTGGCACCGTATCAGCAGTTGCAGACAATGCTCTTCCCGGTGATCCATTGTATTCATTCAAGCTCAATGTGAACGAAGAAGTAAAAGGGTTCTTCCAAAAGACTCCTGAAGAAAAAGTTGCATACAACGCACAGCGCGTAGAAAACCGGGTAAAGGAAATCAAAACCCTTGCAGAATCAAAGACACTTACGAAGGCTAAGCAAGCAACAGTACAAAAGGCACTTGACGAACATATCAAAAATCTTTCAGCAGATCTCACTACCCTCAGTGACACCGCGCCAAGTGCTGCGCTTACCGTAACCGCAGATCTTGAAGAAACGCTTAAGGCAAATAAGGAAGTCATTGAACAAGCTGACACTATTACTGATAAGACCGCAGCACTCAATACGGTCGATGACACACTCAAGGAAGTTTCGAATCAAGAAGTAAAGATTCTTTCAAAAGAAATCGACGCAATCACGACTGAAGTTACTGCAACTACACCTGATAAGGCGACGCTTGACGATCCTACCTCTCCTCCTGATACTCCCGTCGTGCCATAACACGCTCGAGGAGTATCGACAGTCCGATAACGAACA
>CAZRQQ010000047.1:0-1867 GCA_964602465.1 uncultured Candidatus Saccharibacteria bacterium | reverse complement strand
CAAGGATACAATTGCCCAGGAATTTTCCGAACAACCATGGAAGCATACCTTCGACTCAATCTTTGGTAATCTGTACAGAGAAAATAACCGCATTCGTGCGGTTATTTTGTTTCTTGCGTGATACACTGTATCCGTGCAAGTACACTCCTTTCGACGTATTTTTTCACGAATAACAAAGCGTGCCTTCTCGCGAGCTGTCCTTCTGCCAAGTATCGTACTATTGCTCGTACTCGGCAGCACTTCTGTTGCGCTTGCAGGACCAAGTGACTACAAAGAATACCTTGATCTCTTCAAATGGACGAAGCCAGAAAATGTAAATAGAAATGCAGCACTGAGTGTGATGCGAACCATAAAACCGTCTGCTGCGCAGGGTGCGCCAGTAACGTATGATTTTATGTTCAATTTCCAGGGAGGATTTCCGATCATAGAAGACCGTCCTGAAATGAGCGATGATTCAAACTGGTTTTGGGATCACATCTTAGAAGACACCGATAAAAGCTTTATTGTTCGAGTTTGTGATGTAGATTCGGCCGGCACTATTACTACTCCCGATAGCTGCGTTTATACAAGCGTTCCAAACTCCATAGAAGTATCAGGGACTGATCAGCGTATTATTGATACTCAGGGAAATACTGAAAATATCTGTAAAGAAGGGCCTGATGGAAAGACAAAATGTACGCTTCCACTACCAACGGAAGCCTGGACACAAATCTACACTCAGAGGGCAGTTGTTAACTCTACAAGAAATCTTGACGGCGATATTCTTGAAAGAAACGGTGAACACACAGATTTCAATGTTATTTTCAAAGCTGATACCTTCAAAAATATTGTTTCGCATGATGCTGTAACAAAAGAATCATTTTTTCCAGTGGGAGGAGGTCGTACTTATAAAGCCGATCTTTGGTACTGCGGAGAAGAGGATAGTGTAGGAAATGATGAACAGTTTAGTACGCAAACAACACAAAGTTATGCAGGTACCGGATTAGTAGAAACATTCAACAATCTTTGCGGAGGTGATGATCCCTATTTCAAGATAGCAGAATCTGCGACATTCCAAATCGATGCAAACGCTGCTAATACAGCCACCACTATTGATCCGACCGGCGGATCTACTATCAATACAAATGTTGCACAAAAAGCCGATGATGGACTTCCTGAATGCGGAATCGTATCAGGAACTATCGTAGGTTGTGTGGCGCGTATAGTGTATTACCTGATTTATTGGCCGATTGCATGGTTTGCAGGTCTCATGGGTTCACTGTTTGATTTCTTCATTGGCTACTCGCTAAGCGATGCCTCGTACCGTGCTGAATTTGCAGTGCGCGGATGGCAGATCGTGCGCGACATCTCAAACATTTTCTTTATCATCATCCTCGTATGGACTGGGCTTATGACGGTATTTGAAATAGGAGGGAACGGCTCAACGATGAAGCGCGTGGTACCACAGCTTATATTGAATGCGCTCCTTATCAATTTCAGTCTCTTTGGCACGCGAGTCATCATCGACATATCAAACATTGTTGCGCGTGTATTTTATAACTCAGTCGAGGTCTGTGAAGGGAAGTGCCAGCCGAGAGACGCAAATGGCGAAATTCCTAATCTCAAAAAAGGCCCTGGTGGCAGCAAGCCGCTTTCAGAAAAAATCGTATCTTCATTCAATCCCCAGCGCATATTTGCAACTGGCATTCTCGATCAGGCAAAGGCGACCAAAAATGTCGACAACTCAAAGTCAGCAAGCAGCGAAGCGCAAGTTGCCGGATATTTCATTATTGTGAGCTTGATTGCCGCAGTGATTCTGTTCACAATTGCCATGATGTTTTGGAAGACTGCGTTTATATTTATCGGCAGAGTTGTAGGCTTGTATGTT
>CAZRQQ010000046.1:0-1945 GCA_964602465.1 uncultured Candidatus Saccharibacteria bacterium | reverse complement strand
AAAAACGGTTGCAGCAAACCCTGAAGCATACCTTGATCCGATGTTGTATCTATAAAAAGAGTCCCGCGATTGCTCGCGGGACTCATACGGACGAGGATACGGTTCTTGTTCTCCGCTTGCCACAATATGTGGGAGCCAGAATTACCCGTTTAGGAGGCGAGGCCTCACCTTAGTCCGCTTTTATATACAAATTAATCACCCGTGCGTATAGACACACGTTTCCTCTGGAGAATAGTTCCAAGCACTTCGGGAATGAGAAACTCAATAAACGCGCGCATCTCTTCGGTGGTGATACCGATATCTTTTGCTGCGTTTCCAGCTTCGCGAATCATGGAAGGCTGAATACCTTCCTTGGTCATACGAAGCTTGATGAGTTTGAGAGCAATTTCTTGCGCTCGTTCTTCCGTCATGTTGTCAGCCTGTGTGGGCATGACCCTTCTCCTTTGTACTGCCACCGACCAATTCGATGGTTGCATGATTATACGTACTCTTTACACACTGTCAATTATTTACTGTCGCGAGATTTCCAAAGTATTCGGCAGGCAAGGGTGCGGTGCGGTGACCACTTCTGCGCAATCACTTCCAGTTTTTCACGCGGAGTTGTTCTCGGTAGTTTGTAAAGCCCTTCCATAGCTCGTACGAGCCCTAAATCTCGTGAAGAGAAAATATCTGGGTGGGAGAGTGCGAACATTAAAAACATCTCACAGGTCCACGGACCAATGCCCCATATTTTTGTGAGCGCTTCCTGTGCTTCCTCTGGTGTCTTTTTGCGTAGAGAGGTAAGTGAGAGCCCATTTCTCATCTCTTTTGCAACCGCCTTAAGCGTTTTTGCTTTAGCGTTTGAAAGTCCACAGGCGCGCAGGCGCGCAAGTGGTATGGTGCGTATTTTTTCAGGCGTCACTTTCCCTCCGCATGCTTTAACGACTCGCGCCCATATAGCGTCCGCTGCTTTTACTGCCAGTTGCTGACTTACCACAGACTCGCAAAGGGCTTCAAACAATTGTTGGTTGGTGCGAAGTACTGTGCGAGGCGTGAGCTCGTGTTTGTGTTTGAGCAGTGCCTTGTGCAAGGTCTTATCTACCTTCTTAAAGTGCAGTTCTGCTTGTTCTATGTCCATGATATGTGCGCACTATACCACTATACCCAAGACACCTTTTTCACCGCTCCCACACAACTTTTTTACGATATAATCCACCTATATGGTTCACCTTATCATCTGGGTAATCGTCGCATTGCTCGCGCTTTCGTTTTTTGGCATCTCTTTGAGATCTATCGTTGAGTCACCGGCAAGTCAGGACAACTTCTCATACCTTATGGTTCTGCTTTCGCATGGTTGGAACTACATCATCAACTGGTTGCAGTCGGTCATAGACACCATCGTTTGGTGGCAATAATTTTCAAAGAAGTAAATAAAAGCCGCCCGGTGATTTGGGCGGCTTAGAGTTGTTTTATTTGTTCTTAGTCAAATGCTAGAGACGTATCCTCACGACGGTCGAATGTCGGAGGTTTATCGTAAATGAACCAGAGCAATCCGGCGGTAAAAGAGGCGATGATTTCCGAACGTGACACCTTAGGTTTCTTTGCGTACACGCTCAGAAAGTCAAAACGCTCTCTCCAGTCTGAGACTCGCCGGAGCTTGAATGGCTTTTCAGGGTCCAACTCAATACACGGCCCATTATCTTCGTTTTGCAATATCATATTTGAAGGAGGGATGAAACCAAAATCGTCTTGCCTAATGACAAGCACTCCCTCGGGCTCATCGGGGGTTCCATCAAATGGAATGAACACCATAAGATTGATTTTCGTGGACATTTCTCTTCCTCCGCAAGAACGTAACTAAACATGAATATAGTACATATATGACTTATTGTCAATGATTTGGTTTGTCACACGAGTTCATCAAATTTTTTTCTTCTGCCTCTTCCCTCGCAAGACAAAAAATGGC
>CAZRQQ010000045.1:0-2374 GCA_964602465.1 uncultured Candidatus Saccharibacteria bacterium | reverse complement strand
CAGTTTCGCGAAATACTTCGTATGTACTTGCAGGGGAGAGTGCGGGGAGTAAGCTGGATGAGGCAGAGAAGTTGGGTATTAAAGTTATCGACGAAGAAACATTTTTGAAAATGATCAAATAAAAAGAAGTGTTGCTTAAAAACAACACTTCAAAATTTTTAGTTGAGAAATACTAACCAATAACAAATTGCTAATGTAATTCCAAGAGCCAAACAGGCCCAATTAAGCAACCTGAATTTTACTGTAAGTTTCTCATACAGCAGATAAAGTATCGAGAAAAAAATCAGGCCGCCTGATGTACCAATTATTTTCATTTCATAGCCCATTTTACTTAGCACATTATCGCCAATTGCTTTTCCTGTAATGAAAAAAGGAAGTGAGGCAATAAGAACGGCTGTGAAAAATATTGCTAATCCGAATAATATTCGGCGACCCATAGAGGGAGAATTTTTTATCAGTACCATAGTTTTAATTTTTTATAACAATACTATCTAAATCTATATAAGTCAATACCATCCCCAAAACGTCCTTATTCTGCTATAGTTGTCCCTATATGGATATCGATCAGGTGAAGAAATTGGCGCATTTGGCGCGTCTGGATGTGCCCGAGACAGAGCTTGCAACCGTTGCGGCTGAGATGGGCACGATACTCGGATTTGTGGATGAGATCCAAAAGGTGCAGATCGATGGTACCGATGCCAAGACGGCGGAAGTAAATGTATTTCGTGAGGATGTCGTTGTGCCGATTATGCCCGCACATGACCTCGTCGAAGCAGCGCCACTGCACCAAGATCACTTTGTGAAAGTGCCTAAGGTAATCGGTGAATAATATGTATATGGAAACGATCAAAGATATCCAAAACAGAATACAGAGCGGCACACGCATTCTCGACATTGCAAAGGAATACGAAGCAAAGGCTCGTGCAGACTCGCGCAATATATATAGAGAAGTGTTTGATGACATCGAAGCGCAAGCACTTGCCGCAGAAGAGCTTTTGAAAAGCGGCAAAGGTACTGCACTTACGGGGGTACCAATTGCTATTAAAGACAACATATTGTTTGCGGGACATGCGGCAGGTGCGTCGTCCAAGATTCTCGAAGGATATGTGGCAAGCTATGATGCGACTGTTGTTGCAAAGCTTCGGGCAGCAGGTGCGATCATCATTGGGCGCACCAACATGGACGAATTTGCGATGGGAAGTTCTACCGAAAACTCTGCATACGGTGTGACGAAACATCCACTCGATGAGACCAAAGTCCCCGGAGGATCATCAGGTGGGAGTGCGGCTGCAGTTGCGGCTGGACTTGCTGTGGTAAGTCTTGGAAGTGATACGGGTGGAAGTATCAGACAACCGGCTGCGTTTTGTGGAGTAGTGGGCATGCTTCCGACGTATGGATCAGTGTCGCGTCATGGACTCATGGCGATGGGAAGCTCACTTGATGTGATCGGTCCGTTTACACACACGATAGAGGATGCGCAGACACTCTATGAGGTGATCAAGGGTAAGGATCAGTATGATAGTACATCTATAGATATCACTTCTACTACTTCTCCCAAGAAAAAGCTCGCCATTCCCAAAGGTATCTTTGCTGCAGGTGGAGTAGATGCTGAAGTTCAAAAAAACTTTGAAGAGATGGTAGAAAAGCTGAAAGGGGAAGGATATACAATCGACGAGATCGACCTTCCGCATTTCAAGAACGCACTTGCAGTCTACTACATCTTGATGCCGGCAGAAGTGTCGTCCAATCTCGCACGATTTGATGGTGTGCGATACGGCCCGAGAGAGGTGAGTGAAAAGATAAAAGATCTATACACAACTACTCGTGGAGCGCTCTTTGGCAAGGAAGTCCGACGGCGCATACTGCTCGGCACCTACGTCCTCTCGCATGGCTACTATGATGCCTACTACAACAAGGCGATCGCGGTGCGCAACATTATCAAAGCTGAGCTTGCCGATGCATTTACCAAATACGATGCAATCCTCACGCCGACGACCCCGACCCCAGCCTTTGGTGTGGGAGAAAAGGTAAGTGATCCGATCGCGATGTACCTCTCAGACCTCTTTACGGTACCAGGCAACATCGCACACATTCCCGGTATCTCTGTACCCTCTGGTGCTACTTCGACCAATCTTCCACTCGGTATTCAGCTCCTCGGTGCGCAGGGAAGTGAGTCACTCCTATTTACGATTGGCGCGAGTGTGGAACGCATGAGATAATACGCTTGTGCAAGGCGCCGCTCCACAACCAGTATTTCTAAATGTCGAGTTTATTTTCTCATGGCTCTGGGGCAACATCATCGGGCCAATTTTCTCGGCAAAGTTTCTTTCGTTCCTTGGATTTCTTATGTCCATCTTGATCATTGTCGGCATCA
>CAZRQQ010000044.1:0-2414 GCA_964602465.1 uncultured Candidatus Saccharibacteria bacterium | reverse complement strand
CAGTTTCGCGAAATACTTCGTATGTACTTGCAGGGGAGAGTGCGGGGAGTAAGCTTGATGAGGCAGAAAGGCTCGAGGTAAAAATAATCGACGAAGAAGCGTTTTTGAAGATGGTGAAATAAAAAACTATGGATTTCTAAACCCATAGTTTGTACTAGTTTTCTTTTTAATTTTTCTCCCAACCTTCAAAATTTACTTCTTTTGAAATCCCGTTGTGAAGGAAGTTAATCAATTTCAGTTTTAATTGATCCCACTCTTTGGCTGACTTTATTATTTTTTTCAACCAAGGCTTTTGGGGATCTTCAATAACAAATATTTTAAGTTGGCCTTTTGTTCCTGTTCCCAGTAAAACAGAGCGGTCATGGTCTGGAGAATCGATATCAATAAAGCCGACCGAACCACCTATGTTCATTTTTGGAAATAATTGTTTTATTTCTGATTGGGTTGGAACATCACCTTTTGAGAAAAAATCTACTATACATTTGCTCATAAGTAACAGTTTTATTTTTTTTCATAATATCATTAATGTAACTTTAGTCAATACCATCCCCAAAACCCCCTTATTCTGCTATAGTAAATGCAGTATGGATATCCAGCAGGTGAAGAAATTGGCGCATTTGGCGCGCATATCTGTCTCAGAAGAGGAACTCAAGGGATTTGCAACTGACATTGGCAATATCTTGGGATTTATTGATCGTGTGCGCATGGTCGAACTCAGTAGTACGCCCGATATCAGTGGAAGTGACACCAATGTATTCAGGGATGATACGGTAAGCCCAATCGCACCCGGGTATGACTTAGTCGAGTGCGCACCGCTGCATCAAGACCACTTCGTAAAGGTGCCAAAGGTATTGGAATAATATGACAATCACAGAACTCAACAAAAAATATCTTGCAAAAGAAGCAACCGTTGCAGAAGTTATTCGTGACTATGTTGCTCGTGCGCAAGCAGACACACTCAATATTTTCAGAGAAGTGTTTACAGATATTGAAGACCAGATAACTCGCGCACAAGAGATGTTTGGTGCGGGAACGGCGACTCCACTTACTGGAGTACCAGTCGTCCTCAAAGATAACATCTTATTTGAGGGTCACGTAGCAGGTGCATCATCTAAAATGCTTGAGCACTACGTTGCATCCTATGACTCAACTGCAGTTGCAGAGCTCAAAAAGGCAGGCGCCGTAATCATCGGGCGGGCAAACATGGATGATGGGGCGATGGGTGCATCGACCGAAAACTCTGCATATGGTGTTACCCAAAACCCTCTCGATCACACACGAGTACCAGGAGGATCTTCCGGAGGAAGCACGGCAGCAGTTGCGGCAGACCTTGCAGTGGTAGCGCTTGGAAGTGATACAGGTGGATCGATCAGACAACCTTCATCATTTTGTGGAGTGGTAGGTATGGCTCCTACATACGGCACAGTATCGCGTCACGGGCTGATCGCGATGGCGAGCTCGTTTGATGTGATCGGACCTATCGCACACACAGTAGAAGACGCAGAGATTTTGTACAACACAATCGCAATCAAGGACCCCCTCGACAGTACGTCGGTTGCAAGTGAAAATCATACAACATCCCTCAAAAAACGATTGGCTATCCCACGAAACATATTTGCAGAGGGTGGTGTCGATCAGTCAGTCAAAGAAAATTTTGAACAGACGGTGGAAAAATTTAAGAACGAGGGATATGTCGTTGAAGAAGTAGACTTGCCGCACTTTGGGGATTCATTGGCGGTGTACTACATATTGATCCCCGCCGAAGTCTCTTCCAACCTCGCCCGGCTTGAAGGAGTGCGCTATGGAGATCGAGTCGGACAGGGGACAATCAAAGATTTTTATGGAGATACCCGCGGGGCACTCTTTGGCAAAGAAGTCCGTCGCCGCATCTTGCTCGGTACCTATGTGCTCTCACATGGCTACTATGATGCCTACTACAACAAAGCGGTTGCACTTCGAGCGGTGATCCGTAAAGAAATTGAAGAGGTGCTTAAAGAGTACGATGCGATCATTACACCGACCGCACCGAGTACCGCATTCAAGATCGGAGAAAAAAGCAATGATCCAGTCGCCATGTATCTTTCCGACTTGTTTACCGTGCCCGCAAACATCGCACAGCATCCGGCGATATCGGTACCCTCAGGAAAAGATTCCAATGGTCTTCCGTTTGGGTTTCAATTTATCGGTCCACGCTTTGGCGAGCCACTTCTCTTTGAACTTGGGAAGACTCTAGAAAAGATCCGCCCAAGTATGCGATAATACGCTTGTGCAAGGCGCCGCTCCACAACCAGTATTTCTCAATGTCGAGTTTATTTTCTCGTGGCTCTGGGGCAACATCATCGGGCCAATTTTCTCGGCGAAGTTTCTTTCGTTCCTTGGATTTCTTATGTCCATCTTGATCATTGTCGGCATCA
>CAZRQQ010000043.1:0-2489 GCA_964602465.1 uncultured Candidatus Saccharibacteria bacterium | reverse complement strand
AGTTGCATATCTATTAATTTTTTTGAATAGTAAGATATTTTCAGTCTTTGTCAATCAACCCTTTTTTTGGTAGTATCACTCCATGTCTTCATCTCAAAAAGTCGTCACACGCTTTGCACCAAGTCCGACCGGCAAGCAACACGCTGGAGGATACCGTACTGCAATGTACGCATGGCTCTTTGCACGCCAGCAAGGCGGTGAGTTTGTGCTTCGCATAGAAGACACTGATCGTGCTCGTAACACCGAAGAGGCAAAAGATGATCTCTTTGAGTCTTTGAAATGGCTCGGTATTACCCATGATCGAATGTATATCCAATCAGAAAATTTGGATCGTCATAAAGAAGTGCTTCATACATTTATACAAGAAGATAAGGCATATGTATCTCGAGAAGAAGCAAAAGATGGATCAGGTGTCATGAAAGATGTGATTCGATTTCGCAATCCAAATAAAACAATCACATTCACTGATCTCATTCGCGGGCCAATAACCATCGACACTACTGATCTGGGAGATTTTGTCATTGCACGAAATATCGATGATCCGTTGTATCACCTTGCCGTTGTTATCGATGACCATGATGAAGGTATCACGCATGTCATTCGTGCAGAAGAACATATTTCGAATACTCCTCGGCACATCCTCCTTCATGAAGCATTGGGATGGCAAATACCTCACTATGCTCATTTACCGCTTGTGCTTACGGAAGACAAGAAAAAACTTTCAAAACGCAAAGGTGCGCTCGCGATGAGTGATTATGCAAAGCTCGGCTATCTACCAGAAGCGGTATTTAACTGCATCAGTATGCTTGGTTGGAACCCTGCAGATCCGGGAAGCGAAAGGGAAATCTTCTCTATTCCTGAACTTATTGAACGATTTGACTTTGATCGAATGCAAAAGTCCGGGGCGGTGTTTAAGCAAGAGAAGCTCGATTGGTTTAACCGCGAATACATCAAGCAGCTCGATCAGTCTGCATTTTGGACATACGGAGAAAAGTGGGTGCCGCAGTGGGTGTATGACATCGATACTAAATACGAAATGCTCGCAAAGATCGAGTATTTGATCCGCGACCGCATCAATAAATTTAGTGATATTAAAGATTTATTTGACGCAGGGGAGTTTGATTATTTCTTCAAAGAGCCTGCAGTGAATGAGTCGATGCTCATTTGGAAAAACGACACGCTCGAACATGCAAAACTTCATCTCGCAAAAGCCAAGGAAATTCTTGAAGGAATACATGAATGGAATCTAGAAACTATAAAATCTTCTCTCATGTCGTATGCAGAATCGTCAGGGAAGGGCAATGTCCTCTGGCCGCTTCGTGTCGCGCTCAGTGGAAGAGAAAAATCTCCCGATCCATTTGAGATCGCTTCGATCATCGGCAAAGATAAGACGCTTCAAAGAATCAGTCCACAACTATAAAACCCGCATACGAGATGCGGGTTTTATAGCGTTTGACCTTGTTTTTCTTACTTCTTCAGAACACGTGTCCTGAATACCTCCACAGTATAGCACTAGTTTGCGCAAAGTGTGCAAGTGTTTTGAAAACTTGGGCTGTGGATTACTCAGTCGGGTCGGTGGTGTATCACATACAAAACGAGTTTCGTACGTGATACAATCAGTGTATGAAAAAGACAATCATCATTCTCATCATATTGCTCGTTCTCGCACTTATCGTCGGGCTTTCGCGCGAGAGCAAACCGCGCGTTTCTATTCCTGAAATTCCTACACCAACTGGACCAACTGAACTTTGTTATTATCGAAATGAAAAAACTGCGAGTGGGTTGTATGATCGAGCGTGGATGAAGCTTACAGTCAACGAAGAAAAAGTAAGTGGCGAACTCAGACTTCTTCCTGCAGAAAAAGATAGCAAGATTGGAGATTTCACAGGAACGTTCACTGACATAAGTGAAGGAGGAACTATTGCTGGTGATGCAAGTGTTATATGGAATACAAAAGCTGAAGGCATGACTGCAAAAGAAGAGTTATCGTTCTATTTCGATGACATATTTGGAGGTGCTGATGCTGGGGTAAAAATAAAATTTGGTGAAATGGTGAAGGGTGCAAATGGTGTCTATGTATATAAAAACAAGGCAAACACCACCACTCAAACAATTCCTCCTGTTGATTGTGCTGTACTCAATGAAGTAATCACTGTTGAAGCGTACATTCGAAGCACTGATCTTGTCGCGCTCACTAAGACGAGTCCAGTACTTGGCGGCAAACTTTATGTGACAGGCGTCGTTGTCGACCCTACGGCCCACAACGCACTTGTATCCTATGAAGATGGGCATATGGCCTACAAGGGAACGCTTACCTATACGTTCAGTCAATCCAAGGTCACCCCGGTCAACTTCGTCGAAACGAAGTAGTGGTGGTATACTCTCAGTATTACTAGCCTCATATTATTTATATGGAAGTATTATTTATTATCGGACGAATTCTTTTGGGTGGGTACTTTATCTACAGTGCCTACAATCACTTGGCAAAC
>CAZRQQ010000042.1:0-2707 GCA_964602465.1 uncultured Candidatus Saccharibacteria bacterium | reverse complement strand
ATCTTTGTTTTTAATAGGTACATTACCGTTTTCTTTTGCATCCATCCAATATTCGTCGGGGGGAGTAACATCATAATATCGAGGATCCCTTTGTTTTCCCTCATCTTCCAGAAATTTAAATCCTAATTCAGTGAGAAAAAGACGACTATCAATTAATTCTTTTTTATCGTCAATTATTTTGCTTGGCACTTGCCAATTACTCTTCCTATTATAGGTATAAACAAGGGGTTGGTTTGCGTTAGTGTCGTTCATAAAAATAAGTTTGTATAACCTTACAATTCATAGTTGAATTTGTCAACAAACACGCTATACTATATATATGAAGGCTAAAAAATCACTCGGACAGCACTTTTTGAAGAGTGAAAAAGCGCTTCGGCAGATCGTAGAGGCAGGGACTATCAAGCCTATGGATACTATTCTTGAAATCGGCCCAGGCACTGGCATCCTTACGAATCAGCTTTTACAACAGGCAAAACAAGTTGTTGCAGTCGAAAAGGATAGAGAACTCATCCAATATCTCTCAGAAAATTTTACCTCTGACATAGAAGGAAGGAAACTTGTTATTTTGGACAAAGACATTCTCTCCTTTGATCCTGCGACTATGCAATGGTATGGGAAGACCTATAAACTCATCGCCAATATTCCGTACTACATCACTGGAGCTATTATTGAACAGTTCTTGAGCGCACGATTTCAACCAAGCCAGATGGTACTTCTCATTCAAAAAGAAGTTGCTGAGCGAATCGTCGCTCGAGACCATAAGGAAAGCGTGCTTTCTATCGCAGTCAAAGCATACGGGAAGCCACACATTATCGACAAGGTGCCTAAAGGAGCGTTTAGTCCGGCACCAAAAGTTGATTCTGCAATCATTTCGATTAAGGACATCAGCCGCGCATTTTTTAGCGATTGCGATGAAACTCTCTTTTTCTCTCTTTTGAAATCATTGTTTGGCAAAAAGCGAAAGCAGATCGGTGGAAGCCTTGCAGAATACATGGGAAATAAGACAAATGCACTTGAAGTATTGAATCACATTCATATCGATCCAAAGACAAGACCCGAAGATATGATGCTCAATGACTGGAAATCACTTGTGCAACAAGTGCGAGAGCGACAAAACCGTGTACAATAGATACACATGCACGGCGGACCAAGCAAACAATTCATCATACGAGGAAGCATTGCGATCGGCGTTATCATTATCGTTCTTGTCGTACAGACTGATTGGTTTAGAGGGCTCTTCAATAAAAAACCGCTTGAAAAAATTGATCCAAATGCAACTGTAGGGGATCTAGTAACCAAAGATACCAACAGCAACGGGATTGTCGACTGGGAAGAGAAGCTATGGGGACTTGATCCGACCGTACTTTACACCAATGGCGTTTCAAACAAGCAGATCATTGAGGATAAAAAGCGTTCGCTTGGAATCAACGATGCTGATAATGCACAGCCTGAAAACGAAACAGACAAGCTTGCCCGAGAACTCTACGGCATGACACTCGCCCTCGGCCAGTCTGAGGAGGTAGACCAGGAGACGCTTGCAAGAATCGCTGCAAAAATTGGCGGTTCAGTCGATACACGGCATCCGACCGTAACGTACTCAATCAAGGATCTCCGCACCGTTCCTACTACAACTGCATCTCTGCGTGCGTATTATTCTTCTATGACCGCTATTGCAGAAAAATATGCCGACAAAACTTCTGAGATGGACGCTATTACTGCTGCAATCGATGTAGGAGATACGACCCGCCTCCCTGAACTTTTGGAAGATGCAAAGATATACGCACAGTATGCAAAAGACATGAAAGCAGTATCAGTACCAGTGGGCATAGAACTCCCGCATCTCAAACTACTCAATGCAGTTGCAGGGATTGGAACAACACTGCCGTCTCTCACTGAATTTGACGACAATGCCATCGCAAGCCTGATAGGGATCGCAGTATTTCGGGAATATAGTATCCAACTTGATGCAGCGACAAACGATATGCGCGAATATCTTACAAAATACGGTATACTCTAATAACAATCATGCGTACCGTTGGTATCTCATTACTTATACTCATCACACTCTTTCCTTCTGCGGCTCTCTACGCCTCTCCTGTAGTCTGCGCCGATGGTCGCGTCTACAATGATAGCTGTCCTTCAAGTGCAATCTCCAATCAAACTGCCCGAACTATCGGACGATTTAATCCGAGTGTTACCAGTATCGCCGGAGGAGGGGATAGATTTGGAGGAATGAACTTTAGCGGTGTCGGTGGTGCGATATTGAGCTGTGCAAATGTAGGGAAGACAATTAGCGGCAGTATTTCAAGCCTCTTTAAAAAATCAAAACAGCAAGCACAGGGCGCAATAGCAGCTGCAACCCGTGCAGCTACAGGAGGGACGAGTAGTGGAGGAACAGAGCAACCGGTAGCAGACGCAGAGGCTCGCGAAAAACTCAGACAACAAAATGAAGCGATCGAAAAACAAACCCAGCGAGAAAACTGCCTCAATGGTGTTGCGTATCAGATGGCAAAAGGTCTATTGGCACAGACAGTGCAGCGAACTGTTTCTTGGATTTCAACTGGATTTAACGGGAATCCATTTTATGTACGAGACATTGATTCATATCTCAAATCAATCCGCACCCAAAAGATGCGAGACTTTCTTAAAAAGATCCCAAATGATGATCCAGTGTTTGGAAACGCCCTCCGTTCTCTTATCACCAAAC
>CAZRQQ010000041.1:0-2734 GCA_964602465.1 uncultured Candidatus Saccharibacteria bacterium | reverse complement strand
CAGCTTCTTCGGTAACGAGTGTGAGCGGGTGGAGTGCGCCCTTAGGGATTTGCATTGTGCTCCCACTATAGCGAAAATAGATGGTTTTTACAATTATCCTATCTATGAAGAATAAGCGCCTGTAAAAAGAAATACTGGTACAACAAACTCAACAAACCCTAACACTAGAATAAGTACCAATATTTTTAAACTAAATTGAACACCTTCTTTATTTCGAACATCTTTCATCAGTTTATATAACTTTAGAGATTCAAATATTGAACGAAGCCCATGAAAAATCATGAAAGCATTTACGACAAAAAAACCAGCCCCTAAAGTTATCCCTAGAACTACTAATAAAAGCCAGTCTCCAGTTGTAGCTAATACTTTTGAACCAACAAAATCACCTATTTTTAAAGTGAGTACTCCTAGTAAAAAAGCAAGGAGTATTAAAATTTGCTGCTTTAAAATTTTTTTACTTTTAATTATCAATTGTTCCATATTTATATAATTAATCAAAAATCTCTTTAATTTTTTTAACTATTTTCCCAAACGGACTTTTCACTTTCCCAGGACACCCCTTCGGACAATGCGTCATTCCCTTTTTCTCGATTTGCTTTTTCTCACAGTCTTCACAAATGATGAACTGACCATTGCATGCACCACTTCGGCAATCGACAATGTTTTCGGATTGCGCGCCGCAGCTTTCGCATTTGCCGACGATCACATGCTTTGGATCATCAGTGTAGAATCCCATCGCCACGCGTCCATCAAAGACATAGAGCTTGCCATGGAAGTCTTCGTTGGGATACTTTTCCATATATGACACGATGCCCCCATCGAGCTGGTACACATCTTTGAATCCTTGAGTAATGAGATAACCGCTCGCCTTCTCACACCGCACGCCACCAGTACAGACTGTAAGCACGGTTTTATCTTTGAGATGCGCAAGCGATTTGATGAACTTGGGCAAATCGCGGAAGTTGTCCATCGGCGGACAGATCGATCCGGCGAAATGTCCGATCGCATGCTCGTACGCATTGCGCATGTCGACGATATAAAACTCTTTGCCGCTCTTGATCCACTGGTGAAGCTCTTCGGGTTTGAGGTGGACACCGGTTGTCTGGTTGGGATCGACATCACAGGTACCGAGCCCAAGGGTCACAATTTCATTTCGCGTTTTTACTGACAGTCTGGGGAATGCATTCCCGGTCCCCTCGCTACGCTTCATATGGATGTTGAGAAATCGTGGATCAGTTTCCATTTCTTTGATGAAGGTTTCAGTATTGTCCTTGGTACCCTCAAGTGTGATATTGATACCTTCGCTTGCGATGATGAGACGCCCCTTGAGATCAAGTTTCTGACAGAGCGCACGAAACCAGTCCCGCGTTGCTTCAGGGTTGTCGATGTGGACGTATTTATAGAAAAGGAGGATTTGGTATTGCGCTTGCATGAAGGACAGCTTATCAAAATGTCCTTATAAAAACAAACCCCTGCGTGTGCAGGGGTTATACAATTGAAACAGTTTTTTCTTTTGTGTCGCCGAGTGGCCCAGCAAAAATATCGAGTCCATACAGATCACTCGTACGGTGCACCTGTATATAATACTGATGCTCCTCATTGTTTTTGACAGGAAGCATGATGTTGTAGTATCCACGAGGTTCTACAAGCTTGTCGCGTACAACCTGCCCTGCACATACCACACCTTTTGCTATATATTCGGCTAAGGGCTCACTATCGCTCCATAGTTCAATGTCTGGACTAACAAAAGAAAACAAACTCAATGTTTCGTCGAATGGTTTTGTTGCCATCTTTCTACGTTTTGTGTGTATCTAACTATTTTAACCTTAATTTGTCAAACGATTACCAGTTGTGCTCACCTTCTTCGTCATCGCGAGTTTCGGTCTGACTTTTTTGCAGATCAAGACAAATGCCGTTCATACAGTATCGCTGTCCGGTCGCTGTCGGACCATCGGGAAACACGTGCCCGAGGTGTGATCCACACCGAGCGCACACCACTTCGGTGCGGTGCATACCATGGCTATCATCCGGTCGCTCCTCGACAGATCCCGGGATCGCCTGATCAAAGCTCGGCCACCCAGTCCCGCTATCAAACTTGGCACCACTTGCAAAGAGCGGGTTGCCGCACGCCGCGCACATATACATCCCTTTTGCTTTCTCGTGCACAAGTGCGCTACTCATCCGTGCCTCAGTCCCCTTGCCGCGGAGCACCTCATACTGCTCAGGTGTGAGCTCCTTCTTCCACTCCTCTTCGGTTTTGATGATTTTGTTGGTCATAGTTTTTACTTTTTATAAATATCTTGTAACAAATCTGCGTATTTCTTTTGTACTTTTTCGAGCTTGGGATTGATCACTGCGATGCAGTACCCTTGATTTTGGTGATTGGCAAAGTAGTCGTGGTGGTAGTCTTCTGCTTCGTAAAATGTGGTGAGTGGTTCGACAGTCGTCACAATCGGTGCACCGTGTTCATTTGAAGCATTGGCCTCCGCGATGAATTTCTCAGCGGCTTCTTTCTGGCTCTCTGTTGTATAAAACACTACCGATCGATACTGTGTCCCGATATCTGCCCCCTGCTGGTTGGGCGTCGTCGGGTCGTGTGATCCGAAGAATACCGTAAGTAAATCTGAGTACTTCACTTGCGTGGGGTCATACTCCACACGCACAACTTCGACATGGCCAGTATTTCCCGAACACACCTGTTCGTACGTAGGATTTGGAATGGTGCCGCCAGTAT
>CAZRQQ010000040.1:0-2992 GCA_964602465.1 uncultured Candidatus Saccharibacteria bacterium | reverse complement strand
ATAATTTAAAGTTTTGAATATAATACTTTAAATTATAAGTTTTGTCAATATGAACCCTTACAGAGGCTTTTTGCAAACAAAAATGAAGCTACAAGGGACTTTTTCTGCTTTCTGCATTGCATAATATTTCGTTGGATCTTCTGATCCCCTATCGAGTGTCTTGGGTTTGGGTTCGTAATAGCCAACAATGTCAAAACCTGCATCTTTCAAAAGTTTGAACCATGTAGAAACTTT
Organism: uncultured Candidatus Saccharibacteria bacterium; assembly: GCA_964602465.1. Classification (GTDB taxonomy): domain Bacteria; phylum Patescibacteriota; class Minisyncoccia; order Phycocordibacterales; family UBA9973; genus UBA4124. The sequence goes on along the minus strand of CAZRQQ010000040.1, from coordinate 2,758 downwards.
GCGATAAGTCAGATGCGCATTTACTCCGTGTTTCTTTTTCCAATTGGGCAGCACGATCGGTTCTTCATTGTGGTACGAATGCTCCACGACAAACTTCCCGTCGTCATACACAACATCACTAAAGAATGCGTGATCCCAACTCCAAATGAATTGTCCGCCCGGCTTGAGATATTCATAAATATATTTGAACGTTGCTACAGGATCTTGTGTCCACCCAATACCATATATTGAAAAAATTGTATCGATCGATTCAATATCGAGCTTTGTTTCCATGTTGTCATGAATCAAAACTACGCGACCATCATCCACCGCATCTGCATTAAAACGTTTTGCCTCCTCGATCTGAGTATTTGAAAGATCAAGCCCGTAGACCTTCGCAGCTCCGTGTTCAATGAGATATTTGATCGATCTTCCGCTACCACACGCAACTTCCAAGAAAGTTTTGCCTTTAATTTCTGAAATGAGATCAAGATCATCTGCTATCCCAAATGGTCCCCACACTGGCAGTGCACTCGCCTCAAAAAACTCATGAGCAACTGCATCCCATGTTTTTTGGTTTTCGGAAATTTCCAAATCCATACTACCCCTGTATCTCTACTTCCTTTTTCTTGAACGTCGCTTCGAGGTTGTCGTTTGCAGTATCAACGAGTTTTTGGAGTTCGTCTTTGGCGCGTTTGAACGTGTCTTCCGGAAGATCGGCGCCTTTGAGCATACTCTGTGCCGCTTCGCGAGCTTTGCGGACAGTAATGCGTGCATCTTCGAGTTTGTCTTTGGCGATCTTTGCAAGTTGGTTGCGAGTCTCAGTCGTAAGCGCTGGAATGATCACGCGTACCCCCATGTCATCTGCTGCAACGGAGAAGCCGAGGTTTGCTGCATGGAGCGCACGCTCGATATCTTTGATCTGAGATTTGTCCCACGGTGCAACACGAAGCGTTTTGGGATCTTCGATAGAGATACTCGCCACGTTTTTGAGCGGCTGCCATGCGCCATAACTTTCGATCTGCACACCATCCAAAAGCGCCGGTGCGGCACGACCAGTGTGGATCTGACTATATTCACGCGACAGCCATTCTTCTGCTTGCTTGGCTTCAGATTTAAACGATTCGAGGTTGTACATAGAGCAATTCTATCACAAAAATGGCCAGGAGTAATTTTGACAAAAGCAAGACTTGTGAGATAGGATATATTTTGATCAAAGGGTGGCTACACAAATAGAGATGATGTAGCCAATAAGGTTTAAAAAACGGCAGGGGTTTCCACTCCTGCTTCTTTTATTCACAGCTCCTCTCCTTTTATGAGACTATACAGTGCTATACTTACAACGTGAGTCTTTATTAGGTAACACGTTTTTATAGTTATGAAATTGCACACGCTTGCTATTATCTTGCTCATCATCGGAGGTCTCAACTGGCTTCTCGTCGGACTCTTCTCATGGGATGTCGGCCAAATCTTTGGCGGCATGTCAGCGACTGTTTCAAAGATCATTTACGTTCTCGTCGGTCTCGCTGCGATCTACGAAATCTTCTCACACAAAAAAACCTGCAATGCATGCGACCTCAAGTCTGCACCAATGTCTGGTGGACAGATGTAATCCTGATACAGCCTCGCATAATAAAAACCCGGATTTAGTCCGGGTTTTTTGTTGGTTCAATTTCTAAGCACAGTAATCTGTAATGTTGTTTCACCGTAGCGAAATCCATCAATGGAAATTTTCATCCCGGGCCGCAAACCTCGTGTGTTTAGCCCTTTTGTGGAATACAGTCTTGGCTCTCCCAGTGCAGCATTTTCAGGAACGTGCATGAGCTCAATTGCCTCACCGTTCATGGAAATAATTTCGAATGTTTTTTTGATATGACTGCCGATAAGTACAGGGAGTGGCATACGAGTATGCCGATATACCTTGGAAGATACTTTCCTTACCTTATTTGCTAGTGCTACACGTAGGTCGAAATGACCGAAGACAGGCTTCCATTGTATTACGGAAGTGCCAAAAATAAATGCTTTCATGATTGTTGAATTTGGAAGGTTCTGGGCTACATTACCATATATAAAACATATGTCAAGTTTACCCTACCGCCGCCACGACATACTCCATGACAAACTTCGTTGGAAGGTTTGCTTTGAACAACATGCGTTTGGCCTCATATATAGTACGCGCCTTTGCTGCATCAGACTTATACTGGAGCTCCATACTATCGAGAAGCGCTACTGCACTGGCACGACGGGTCGCTGCATCGTCATCACTGTCGCTTCCAAATTCTTTTTTGACATAGTCAGCAAGCGCTGCTTTGGTGCGAGCGGGCGGTTTCTCGATCGATCGCGTTTCTTGGATGAGCACTGCGCGTGATCTGATCGTAAGTGGCACGACATATGGATACGGAGTGACAAAAATGATCGTCGTTTGTGGCGCCGGTTCTTCGAGCGATTTCAAAAGTATCTGAGCCGCGTCCGGTGAAAAGACTGCAAAATAAATGACAAACACACGCTCACTGCCGTCCCCTTCGATCGCAAACTCTGCAACTGTCGCTGCGTGATCTACGGTAAATCGGGGTACTGAAAGCGCATGCACGAGTGGGTACGAAGCCTCAAGACTTTTGATCAAAGATTCCTGCATCCCCTGATCCCCCTGCAAGAGAAATACACGCTGTGGCAAATGTTGGGCGAGATCGAGCATGAGGAGAGTATACCACCGGTGTTTAGAGAAAGTAACCGACCACCCGTCTAAGGACGGGTGGCTTTGTGTTTGCCTCCTAAACGG
>CAZRQQ010000039.1:0-2999 GCA_964602465.1 uncultured Candidatus Saccharibacteria bacterium | reverse complement strand
CAATTTCGAATGCACAAGATACGTCACGAGTTGTTGGATACTCGATACGAGCCTGCAAAATTTCAAAGCTGCCTTAGAAATATAAGGCAGCTTTTTAGTTGTTATTTCTTGAAATCCAAGTAGACTGCAATCATGGAACACATATCTATTGATGAATTCAAAAAGGTGGAGGCACGGATTGGGAAGGTGCGTGCTGCAGAAGCAGTGGAAGGATCGGAGAAGCTCATCAAGCTCTCGCTCGATTTTGGAGATGCAGAGCCACGACAGATTCTTTCAGGTATCAGACAATGGTACACCCCAGAGTCTCTCGTTGGGAAACAACTTCTTTTCGTCACCAATCTCGCACCGCGCAGTATGATGGGTCTTGAATCCAACGGTATGCTTATGGCGGTTGATGGTGCAGACGGAGCGTCGGTATTTCTCGTACCAGAAACGGAAGTTCCGAACGGCTCAAAAGTGCGATAGCAGAACTTCTATCGTATACCTCCCCACCAAGTATCTATCACAGTAAGATATTTGTTTATAAAAAGACGGTGGGGAGGTATACTTATGTCGTGTCATCACTCTTTGCGCGACTCTTTCCTATACCATCATTTTTTACACTTCCAACAGTCGGATTGGATTTTTCTGATGTGACGATGCGCTTCATCAGACTTGAGCAAGGGAAGCACGGTATTGTCCCGACTGCGTTTGCTGATCTCGCGATTCCTGAAGGTTGTCTTGAAAACGGACGGATCGTCGATGAAAAAAACTTCGTCAGCTTCCTCAAAGAGGTGCGTACCAAGCATAACCTCAAGTACGTGCGCGTCTCCATACCCGAATCCCAAGTCTACGCAGTGACACTTCCGATCGATGCGGCAGCACGAGACAATGTGCGTGCGGCGATCGAGCTCGTACTCGAAGATAATATCCCGCTTCCTGCGGTTGAGACGATCTTTGATTACCAAGTGCTTTCAGTTACTGACAAGACCATCCTTGTACAAGTCGTCGCGCTTGCCGAGAAGGTTGCGCAAAGCTACCTCACCGCGTTCACTGACGCAGGACTGATCCCAGTGTCATTTGAGGTGGAAAGTCAGGCGATCACGCGCGCAGTACAAAAATCTGACGACAAGCGTTCGTGCATGATCGTCGATATTGGCGGGGAACGAACTGGTATCACGATCGCGACCAACGGTACAGCCATATATACGTCGACACTTGAATTTGGTGGCTCAACACTTGTCTCGCTCGTCACCAAAGCGCTCGGTGTCGATACTGCGGAGGCGCACAAGACCGTGCATCACGGCCTGAGCATTATTGGCCCCAACAAGAACATTTTTGAAATGCTTTCCGGTGGTATCAGTGTGCTTCGCGAAGAAATCGATCGCCGCTATGTGTACTGGCATGAGCGAAAGGATCAGTTTGGTGCGATGATCCCAGCAATCGACACGATTTATCTGTGCGGTGGGTACAGTACGATCGAAGGTCTCGCGGAGTACCTCACCTCAAGTCTCGGCACGCGTGTCGTCGTTGCAAATCCATGGATCAATTGTCTCTCGTTTGATACTGAGATACCTGCACTTACGCACGATGAAGCACAAAGTTATGTAACCGCGATCGGCCTTGCGCTTTCAGATTATTTGTATGATTAACATCCTTCCATACAATCAAAAGCAGCTTATCAGACGTATCCGTTCCATGCGTATCACCATCGCGACCCTATGGGCAGGGAGTATCATACTTGCAGCATCTGTTGCGCTCTTTGTACCAACACTTCAGACGATCAATTCACGGCATGCGATTGTAAGCACTCAGATCAAAAAGCTTGAAGCAAGTGGGACAGTGACCAAGACGGCAGATGTCGTCAGTCTCGAGCGTCGCGTAAAGGCAGTCAAAGAAAAGCTTGCCGCACCATTGCCGACCGACCCGACCGTGCTCATCGATCAATTGCGCGCGTATCAAACAGCGGGTATTCGACTCACTGGATATGACCTTGCCACTGACAAACCAGTCGTGCAGCTTCACGGTACCGCGACAGATCGTCAGAGCCTACAACAATTTGTCGCAACACTCCAAAGAGATCAGTCGATCGGAGCGGTCGATAGCCCGATTGCAAACTTTGTCAAAAGTAGTCAAAGTGAATTTACAGTCACGGTCACGTTCAAATCAGTATGATGCACACCACACTCAAACACCATACGAGCACACTCATCGTCACTGCAATTCTTTTTATTGCGGGAGCAATCGGCTTTTGGCGCTTCACCGATCTTATGGATGACAAAAAGACTGCTGTGATCACTGCCAAGGAACAACTTGCGGCCTATGAAGCAAGCAAACAAATCTTTACCGAAGAATCCAAGGCGCTTGCCCAGATCACGGAGCGTGTAAGTGTACTTGAGCAATACCGAGTCACGTCTGCCACAACCCCGGAGCTTTTGTCGTCGCTTGAAGACTTGGCTGGTATGCATGGAGTGGACTTTGCGATCACGACCGTGACGACACCAGGCACTGGGCAATCACAAAAACTGTTGATTGATGTTTCCGGAAAAGGTTCACGAGAGAGCATTGATGCATTTCTCAAGGCACTATTGCATCAGCCGTACCAACTCAAGTTCACAAAGCTCTCACTCTTTGCGGATGAAGGATCGACTGTCGCGGGGCAGTGGAGTGTACTTGCAAGCATCCAAATTATGAGTTTTTGATATGAAGCTATCTATCCACAAAACACCATCAGCACACCTCCTCAAAAAGCGCCGTTTCAATCCGCACCGCGTCTGGACTCGACTACTGATCGTTTTCATCCTCGCCCTTATCGGCATTCTCGTATACTTTAGTTGGTATTTTGTTGACACGACCCGAACACTTGATGCACCGCCGACGGCAAACCTCGAAACCAATGCGAGCAAGATCATCTCTATGCAGCAGACGCTTGGGGATGTGGAGCGTGTGGTTGAGAAAAGGGTTGGGACAAGTTCCCAATAAATATGGTGCGCCCTGAGGGATTCGAACCCCCGACCTTC
>CAZRQQ010000038.1:0-3035 GCA_964602465.1 uncultured Candidatus Saccharibacteria bacterium | reverse complement strand
CAGCTTCTTCGGTAACGAGTGTGAGCGGGTGGAGTGCGCCCTTAGGGATTTGCATGTATGGAAACTATACAGAAAATGGGAGGTTTTTACAATTTCAGTCTTCAACTAAGAAGTCTTACACGTCACCTTTAGATTGTTTGATGTAGTGATCGTAGACTGTGCACCTTCAAGAGTACCGGACGCTTTAATGTTTGTAGCGCTACCTTTTTGGGTATCCGAAATAAATGCCGATAGCGCGGCCCCAGAACCAGAGCAAATTGTGACTTTTCCAATTGTGTACTGCATGGCTGCATTCATATTTTGCACTTCTGTTTGTATTTCCATGTCTGATACACCCTGCTGCAGGAGCTCTGCCTTTGCTGAAGCAGAAAGAACTGCGTTGAGTTTCTGCGGTGTCGACTGGATCGTGCAACTACTTGCAGTTCCCCCTTTTTGAATTGTGTATTTTGTTGTACCAGAAACAAGAAGCGAGTTGCCAAAAGGTGATGCTATATTTTTAAATGATAAAGTACCCGAAACAGGTTTACATTCTGTTGCTGCTGCTATGAAACATTTCCAGTCAGAACTGCAGGTATCTAGTGAGGTTACCGAAGTTGTAGTTGATGTTTGCGTCTGTTGCTCTACATTTGTTTCAACCGGCAATGCAAGCGTGGTGTCCTCATGTGTAGGTGCTGCTTTCTGCTTCTTTGCATGCCATATATACCCTCCTGCAAGTGCTCCTAAAACTACAATAAGTAAAACAATTGAAATGAAACCTTTTTGATACTTCATATTTGTAAGTATATATTATTTAAAAATATTTCTTACTTTATCCAATATCTTCCCAAACAACCCCATCTTTTTCCTTGGACACCCCTTCGGACAATACGTGATCCCCTTCTTTGCGATTTGAGCTTTTTCGCAATCTTCACAAATGATGAACTGACCATTGCAGCCACCGTCTCGGCAGTCGACGATGTTTTCTGATTGCGCACCACAGTTCTCACATTTGCCGACAATCACATGCTTGGGATCATCGGTATAGAACCCCATCGCCACACGTCCATCAAAGACGTAGAGCTTGCCGTGGAAGTCTTCGTTGGGATACTTTTCCATATACGAGACGATGCCGCCGTCGAGTTGGTATACGTCTTTGAACCCTTGGGTGATGAGGTATCCACTTGCCTTCTCACACCTGACACCCCCCGTACACACTGTGAGCACGGTCTTGTCTTTGAGGTGCGCAAGATATTTGATGAACTTTGGAAGATCACGGAAGTTGTCCATCGGAGGACAGATCGATCCGGCAAAGTGACCGATCGCATGCTCATACGCATTGCGCATGTCGACGATATAAAACTCTTTGCCACTTTTGATCCACTCGTGAAGTTCTTCGGGTTTGAGGTGTATACCGGTTGTCTGGTTGGGATCGACATCACAGGTACCGAGCCCAAGCGTGACGATTTCGTTTCGTGTCTTTACTGACAGCCTGGGGAATGCATTCCCGGTACCCTCGCTACGCTTCATGTGGATGTTCAGAAATCGCGGATCTTTCTCCATCTCCTTGATGAAGGTTTCAGTGTTTTCGGTCGTACCTTCAAGTGTGATATTGATACCTTCGCTTGCGATGATGAGACGACCTTTGAGATCAAGCTTCTGACAAAGCGTGCGAAACCACTCCCGGGTTGCTTCAGGGTTTTCGATGTGGACGTATTTATAGAAGAGGAGGATTTGATATTGCGCTTGCATGGAGGACAGCTTATCAAAATGTCTTTATAAAAACAAACCCCTGCATGCGCAGGGGTTATGTGATGATCTGTATGGTATCTGTTGGATGTGGTGCGATAGATGCAAAAACATCTATACAGTACTGATCACCTGATCTACCACGAGAAAGTTCCAGATAGTACGGAGTATCTTGATGCTTTATCGGAAGCATAATAATACCGATCTTTCCTGGAGCGATTTCTTGATCCATTATCGCTCTATGAGCTCGTTCTAGCGCACTATCTACTGCAGATGCTTCGGGGTGATCTTTAAACCAAATATCAACATCTGGACTCATTCGGCAAAAAGGAATTTCTATTTGTATCGACATAGAACATTTGTTTTTGGTGAAGAATTTACTTGTATCTAACGCCTCTCACCTCTTTTTGTCAAATGGTTACCAATTATGCTCTCCCTTTTCGTCATCGCGCACTGCTGCGTTACTTTTTTGCAGATCAAGACAAATGCCGTTCATACAGTATCGCTGTCCGGTCGCTGTCGGACCATCGGGAAACACGTGCCCGAGGTGTGATCCACACCGAGCGCACACCACTTCGGTGCGGTGCATACCATGGCTATCATCCGGTCGCTCCTCGACAGATCCCGGGATCGCCTGATCAAAGCTCGGCCACCCAGTCCCACTATCAAACTTCGCATCACTTGCAAAGAGCGGGTTGCCGCATGCCGCACACATGTACGTTCCCTTTGCTTTCTCGTGCACAAGCGCACTACTCATCCGTGCCTCAGTTCCCTTGCCGCGCAATACCCCATACTGCTCGGGCGTGAGCTCCTTCTTCCACTCCTCTTCGGTTTTGATGATTTTGTTGGTCATAGCTTTTACTTTTTATAAATATCTTGTAATAAGTCTGCGTATTTCTTTTGTACTTTTTCAAGTTTGGGATTGATCACTGCGATGCAGTACCCTTGGTTTTGGTGATTAACAAAGTAGTCGTGGTGATAATCCTCAGCTTCGTAAAATGTTGTCAACGGTTCGACAGTCGTCACGATCGGTGCACCGTGTTCATTTGAAGCATTTGCTTCCTCTATAAATTTCTCCGCAGAAATTTTTTGATCGTCAGTCGTATAAAAGACCACTGACCGATATTGCGTACCGATATCTGCTCCCTGCTGATTGGGGGTTGTCGGATCGTGTGATCCAAAAAATACCGTGAGTAGATCTTCATACTTCACCTGTGCTGGATCGTACTCAACACGTACGACTTCGACATGGCCGGTATTTCCCGAACACACCTGTTCGTACGTAGGATTTGGAATGGTGCCGCCAGTAT
>CAZRQQ010000037.1:0-3666 GCA_964602465.1 uncultured Candidatus Saccharibacteria bacterium | reverse complement strand
AGCACAAAGCATACTGCTTTCAACAGGAGAACGTGGCACCGAAAAGGAACTGAAAAAGACCTTCCCGGGCATCAAGGTGCAGATCATCATCTATGCGCTTCTTGATGGTGAAGTGGTCAAAATCCCTGTCTCTGGCTCATCACTCTATACGGACGATCCAGAGAAACCAATGCGTCTGTATAACTATCTGCAGTCATTTAACGATGGTGAACATGTGTTTGAGTATGTCACGCGCATGACGGTATCGAGTGAGGAATTTGATACCGGCAAGGAGCGCAAAACATATTACGCTATCGGCTTTGAGCGCGGCGAGAAATTGCCCCAGGCTCTCCTTGAGAATGCAGGAAATAAACTTACTGATCTTGTTGGCGATCTTGATGACTTCGATAAGAAGTATGGAGAGTCGTTTCCGATGAAGAAAGAAAAGGAGGATCAAATGAAAAAGGTCGAGTACCCAGAAGCGGAAGATGAGGGTATCAGGCCAGAAGATATTCCTTTTTAGCATGGCCGAATCCGCAACACAACGAGCCGTCTGCGAGTACCTTATACTGAAAAAACACTTTTTTTGGCGCAATAACACTGTTGGTGTATACGATCCGGTCAAAAAAATGCATCGTGCAATGCCAAAATATGCGCTCAAAGGAGTGCCAGACATCATTGTTATCAAAGACGGCTGGTTTGTCGGACTCGAAATTAAGAATAAAGGGAAATATCAGAGCAAGGAACAAAAGGAGTTTGAGAAGAATTGTAAGGGTGCAGGAGGAGAATACTATGTCATTCGTTCCGTTGACCAGTTAAAAGAGATCGGATTGTAAGTCATGCTAAAAGAATTGCTTAAAAATCCAATCGCCTTTCACCCCACGCTCGCTCGTGCGTTTGGCGGCATTCATGAAGCAATCTTTTGGCAGCAAATCTATTACTGGTCGGACAAAACTAAAAACAAAGACGGCTGGGTGTACAAATCTAAAAAGGAGATCGAAGAAGAGACAACGATCACCAAAAGACAGCAAGATCGAGTCCGGGAATCGCTGGTAAAGCTCGGTGTTCTGGAGTTGAAGATAAAGAAAGCAAATAACGCTCCCACACTCCACTACCGAGTGAACATAAAAAAAGTTGAAGAACTCCTTTTGCGATTATCACAAAATGTGATTATCACAAAATGTGATGTTGGAAAGTCACAAAAGGTGATATTAGAAAGTAACAAAAGGGGACATTCTATAACAGAGACTACAACAGAGACTACAACAGATATTACTTGCGAAGCTCACGCTTCACAGAAACGCAGCGATCCTAAACGTACCAACACTACCTACAACCCCCTAGGTGCCGAGCTAATCAAAGCCTTTGAGTCACTTAACCCCGCTGCCAAGCGTTTTTACGCCAACATAACCCAACGTGAAGCCTGTGACGACCTTCTGGAAGCTTATGGACTCGAAAAAACAAAGCGCGTTATTAACCTGCTGGAAAAAACAAACCGAATGCGATACATGCCAACCATAACCACCCCCCTCCAGTTGCGGGAAAAATGGGCGCAACTGGAATCACACGTCAAACGCAGGCAAGAAGAGTTTGTTGAAAGAAAATCTAATATCGCCTTCACATGAAAATAAAAGTTATTACCGGCTACCGCGCAGATCAATACCAGATCATTGACGCGGAAGAAGCCCATAAAGCATATTATTTATTCCTCAATCCAGAAAAGCGCGGCATATTTGCAAACGGTGTGGCGTTGCGAGGATCGGACATACAAAGCATTCAACCAGCATGGCAAGAAACAATGGGCTGGAACCCGACCCACACACTCGACAGCGATGATTGGAATGAGATCAGGAATGGCGGTATTGATCGTAAATTACAGCATAAGATATTACCGGCCGCACGTGAAATAGCCATACTCATGAAGCCGGAAGAAATGAACAGACCGTTATCGCAATTGTTACAAACCTACCCGCAAGCTATACCCATTCCATCCAGCACCTACACTAAAGACAGCATCAAAGTAACACTCAATGAGTCATGGAAGCGGTTGGAAGCTCTCAACAAGGAAGAGGATAAATTCGCTGAGAAATTTTTGTAAAAAATCACGTCATGAAAGAAATTCAAAACATCTGCAAAGAAAAAAATTGTCAAAGAGTGTTTTTTATCTCTTCTGGTGAAGCAGAACACTATGCAAGTAAAAATTTACTGCTCCCAAAACGTTGTAAACAATGCAGACAAAAGCAGACGATCTTGAGAACCCAAAACCCTACCACCCTGCTTGCATACGCAAACTTGAGATCGAAGTCATTATGAAACTGTCAGATGTTAAAGCACAAATATCATGATAACCGCACTTACCAACATCACCCTTATCCGCTTACTCTTCACCTTTACAAATTAATTCGCTTTTTGTAACATATGATATATGAAGCGTATACGACATGGTTACAAGGTCAAACTCTACCCCACGAAAGAACAGGAGCAAACCTTGCTCAAGCATGTTGGGTCAGCACGTTTTGTATATAACTACTTCCTTAATCTCAAGAAAGAGACATATCTCACCACAGGCAAAAATATCACTTATAATCAAATGTCGAAACAACTCACTCAATTGAAGACAGCAGAAGGCACAGAGTGGCTAAGCAATATTCATTCTCAAGCACTCCAACAATCATTGCGTCAACTCGATGTCGCATACAATCGCTTTTTCCGCAAACAAGCACAATTTCCACGGTTTAAGACCAAATATGGAAAGAACACTATGCGTAAGGTCACGGGCTGGCATATTGATGGGAATACTATAACCATCATGAAGGGCATCGACGTTAAGTTTCGAGGCACATTTCCTGAAAAGCGATATGGAGCGCTTACTGTGTCTCGTGATATTGCGGGAAATTGGTTTGCTTCTACATGGGGATACGATGAAAGTGAGTTGCCCGCACTAACAGGAGCTATTGGTCTTGACCTTGGACTCATTAATTTAGTCACGTCTAGTGACGGTGAAAAATACCCAAATATACGTGTCGCTAAAGGGCTTCAGAAGCGGATCAAGTCGGCTTCTCAGGCTCTTTCACGAAAAATGAAAGGAAGTAATAATCGAGATAAAGCAAAGCTTGTTCTTGCTCGGTTGCATAAAAAGGTCGGTAATGTGCGAAGGAACAGTTTACATCACATATCGAAAGCTATCGTTGACAAAAACCACGCAACGATAGTAGTTGAAGATTTGGCTGTGCAAAACATGATGAAGAATAGGAAACTTGCTCGGTCTATAGGTGATGCGGGCTGGGGCGAATTATTGCGGCAGATAACCTATAAACAAGAGTGGGCTGGTGGCGACCTGATAAAAATTAGTCGCTTCTTTCCAAGCTCAAAGACGTGTCATTTATGTGATTTTGTAGTATCAACACTTCCACTTAACGTGCGCAGTTGGGAATGTCCGCGTTGTCATACAACACACGATCGTGATGTCAACGCAGCAAAAGTCATTCTCAAACAAGGCGGGGAACGTCTTGGTGTGGAGGGAGGAGAGGGTAGCAATCGAGTTCGCTCGGTTGCGAGAGTTACTCGCCCTATGAAGCACGGAAATATACAAGGCTAACTTTGTGTATAATTCCACTATGGAGGATATGAACCCAGCTACGACAACAACACAATACCTCATTAGCATCAATCTTACGTCAGACCAGC
>CAZRQQ010000036.1:0-4045 GCA_964602465.1 uncultured Candidatus Saccharibacteria bacterium | reverse complement strand
AATGCTTTCAAAAGCAAGTGGTGCGCGGTGTGAAGCTTTGTCGTGATCTCAGAAGTATTTGCAAGACCGCCTTTGAACTTTTGTTGTGCGCCAAGACGGGATTTATCAGCATGTTGTTCTTTGAGTAAATTAAATGTATGAATATCAACTGTCATATTTTTCTCTTTTGCAAGTTCGACAGTTAGTTCAATTGGAAAGCCGTATGTTTGTAAAAGATCAAACGCATCCTCTCCTTGAATAAATTCTAGTTTTTCAGGTTTTTGTCCATCTATACTAAAAAGTTCGTAATTAAAAAGTTTTTCAAATCGTTTAAGACCTTCATCTAGTGTCTTGCTAAACTTATCTTCTTCTTGATCGATAGTTTGTTCAATTGAAACTGAGACAACTTCGGGATAGATATTTTTGTAGAGTTCAGCAAACAGTCCACTGAGCTCTCCTAAGAAATGTGCTGGAAGTCCAAGTTTCTTTGCCTGCATCACTGCACGTCTGATAAGCCGGCGCAAAATATATCCCTGATCTTTGTTACTTGGAAGTACGCCATCTGCGATCAAGAACATGCTGCTTCGTGTGTGATCTGCAATGATTCGTGCCGCACGTTCGTCATATTGCTCACAAGATTCAGATATCTTTGCAAGCGCTGGTGCAAACACATCAGTTTCAAATACATTATTTTTTTGTTGTACTGTTACAAGCAATCGCTCAAATCCCATTCCAGTATCGATACCCTTGGTTGCAAGCGGCTCAAACTTTCCATCTATAGTTTTATAGTATTCATTAAAGACGATGTTCCACACTTCCACGCCATTGATATAAATCTCAGTCGTTGGACCACAAGGACCTTCATCACCAGTCGGACCCCAGAAGTTGTCTTCTCTGTTGTGTTCACGGATAGTTAAATTTGCATCAATACTTTGCCAAATCGCGCGTGATTCTTCGTCAGCTGGAATACCAATTGCATCATCTTTAAATATTGAAACGTAGTCGATCGAGAGGCCGAGCTCCTTGGTAATAAATTCATGCGCGTACCCAATCGCTTCTTTTTTCCAATATCCACCGAACGAGAAGTTGCCAAGCATTTCAAAAAACGTGAGATGCGTATCATCTCCCACTTCTTCGATATCGCCCGTGCGCACACATTTCTGCACACTCGTCACATTGAGGGACCCAAAGTCAGCTTGTGCGTCTTTGGCGCCGGTATAGTACGGCTTGAACTGCTGCATACCTGCAGTCGTAAAAAGCACTGATCGATCACCCTGCGGGGCAACACTTGCACTTGGCACGACCACATGCCCTTTGGATTTGAAAAAGGCGAGAAATCTATCCCGGAGTTCTGAACTCGTCATGGGAGTACTTTAGCAAAAAATGGGTAATAAAAAAAGCGCCCCATATCGGAGCGCCTTAAAACATTCTGTGTACAACAATCACCAAAACCTTGTGCTATACACAAAAACAGTCCAAGCAACAAGAAAAAAGATTATACATCTCATACCGAAACCAAAAACTGGTTCTGAGTATTGCACTGAAGTAGTGTCCTGATCCAAAACAACAGACATAGCAGTTAATTTAAGGTTTAAATAATAGATATTCCGAAATACTATACCATGTATTTAAGAATATACAACTATTTCTTATATTGAGTCTTAAGCCACTTCGCGTACTTATCAGTCATTGCCTTGTACCCCTTCTTACTATCAGCAATCTTTTGCTTCCCGTGCACAAGTTCAATATCAGCATTGAGTTCACTCCCCTTCAATGGTTTCTGTTTTACCTTTACTTGTCGAGCAATACGCGCCTTTGCTTTTTTCTGAACCTGTGCAAGTGTCATCGTTACATTTTTGATATATGCATTCGGAGAAAGCTTTTTACCTGTGGCAAGCTTCACACATTCAGGGAAAGATTTAATTGATCCATATTTCCACACTTTTTGCATTTCCTTACCGATATGTGGGTTGTCGACAATATAGCCGTATTTTTTGAAAAAATATTCGCGCCACTGCGACAGCGCAAGTGTTGCCAAGCCATACCCATGATACGAACAAGAACTTTCCCAGCTATAAATATGTGGGACATCGAGCGGATAATGAGATTCGACACTGCGATCATAGTGTTTTTTATACGCTTTCTTTGCAATAGCAATCACCTTTTCTTTTGTAAGATTCTTTGCTTCATAAATTTCTTTTTCAAAATTACACACCATCATGATACCCATCAGATCAAGCGGTCTGAGTGGATGAAGCGCCTTTGATTGCCGCATGAAGAGATCAAATGGGTATGGTTCACCTTTTCTATTTTTGGCATACAAGGTACGCCATTCAATACTTGAATTCACCGTATCCAAAAACATACTCTGTGTTTCATCCCACGCAGTGGACGCAGGCGGATATTCAACGTTCATACACACATCTTTGTTGTCAGCATTGAGTAGATGTGCAGCATGCCCACCCTCATGAAAAAGCGTATGCAGACCGCTTGCTGCTTGCCCCGGAATACCAGGGACAAGTGTGCAAGTAAACTGTGCTGTTGCAGGTTTTCGAACAGAACCTTCGTAATACACAGGATTCGGCCAATGACAAAAACCGTTATTGTACTTTCCTTCACGATCAAGCAAATCAAGTACTATCTTGCCTCCTCGAAAATCAACACCGAGCCTAGAGAATGTGTCTATCCAAATCGGAACCGCCTGTTCAAATGGGAAATATGGGTCTGCTTCTTTTACAAAGGAGCCACTCATCATATACCCAAAGTTCCATGGCTTTCGAAGACCTGGCTTTTCCTTTTCGAGCGTGCGAATGTTTGCAAACGCATATTTGGTTTTTGCATAGATTGAATCCCAAAGTGAAAAGAGTTCTTTTTTAGTCATCTTTTCTTCAAGCATCAGTTTATATGCGTAAAAATCTTCATACCCGAGTGCTTTCGCATACTGATTTTTCTTCTGGACGAGTTCAATATACTCATCAATACAAATAAGCGAGAGTGCTTCAGTTGCTTCAAAACATGCCTTACGAATCTGCTCATCGTCATTAGTGGTACGGAGACTGTGCATACCGTTGCGAGACATTGGTACAAATTTTTTGGTATATGGATCTATATAGCCTTCCTTTCGAGTAGATTGCTTTGTCTCAATCCGAGTCTGAAGTTCTGTTATTTCTTTTTTAAGCGCAACAAGCTCTGGTGGTACCTGGTATCTGCCAAAAAAATCTTTCCAATATTCTAGTCTTGTTCTCATTTCGCCTTTTGCTTTTAGCAAAAAATGATCAACTGCCTGCGCAAGGTTACTGTTTGTTCGAAAATTCTCGCGAGCGACTTCCGCAGTATCTTTCTTTGCACTGAGCGTCTTATCGCCCATGTACACCTTCCAAAATAGATATTCAAAATCTCGGTGTACTTTGAGATATCTTGTATTCAAATACTCTAGTAGTTCCTTTGCTGATTTCCAGGTTTTCATACCCGCCATCATAACAAAAAAGCCCCTATGAGGCTATTGGGTGTTTTAGAGCGAATGACTTTCGTCTTCTTTGTTGATGGGGAGTTTGCGGATTTGCTGTTCGAGGAACCACATGACCACGAACGTAAAGAGGCAAAGGATAGTCACAACGATCGCGAGTTTGTAGAGTCCAAAGCCACATGCCATACCGATACCGGCTGCAACCCAAAGTCCTGATGCAGTTGTAATACCTGAGACGTGTTGATCTTTGTGAAAGATGGCACCGACGCCGAGAAAGCCTGCCGCAGCGACGACTTGCGCTGCAATACGAAGCGGATCAAAGGTTTGAAATTGGAATTGTGCAGTAACCATTTGCGAAATGATCACAAAGAGTGCAGCACCCATTGAGATAAGTGTGTAGGTGCGCATGCCGGCAGTTTTGTGTGCGATGAAGCGTTCGATACCAAGCACCATACCGAGAAGCATTGCCGTCAAAAGACTGAGGATCATAGGGTCGTTGATGATGTATTGCATATGAGCGAAGTATAGCAAAAAAAGTCTTTAGTCTATAGACATTAGTTGTTAGTAAGTCACATCGATGATCCCGCCGCCGACAAGTAC
>CAZRQQ010000035.1:0-4052 GCA_964602465.1 uncultured Candidatus Saccharibacteria bacterium | reverse complement strand
ATAGATATGCAACTACTCTGTTTAGCGCTCGGTATCATTGGGAGTGTGGCAAGTATTGAGCTTGGTGATGTTTTTGCAAAAAAAGTATCTCATGCACTTGATGTTGGAAAAATAAAAAGGTATTTGACAGCCATCATATACACGCTTGGTATATCACTTGTCGTAGTATTTCTTTGGGAACTCAAACAATCCTATATTCTCTACCAACTCGGTGTATACATTTTTTGCTTTACTATAAGTAAATACATGCCGCACAATCCACCAAAATCTGATTTGTAATACTGCAAATCAGATTTTTATTTCCCCCGACTCCACTCGTACAGTACGACTGATGCCGCAACAGACGCATTCAATGATTCGCATCCGGGCTGCATCGGGATTGAAAGAGTGACGTCACACAGTTCGAGTGTCTTTTCTCTGATGCCAGCAGATTCATTGCCGACAACAATCGCTGTTGGCGTATCAAACTGTGCAATATGAAGCGCAGTCGTGCCTTCCATGACAAGGCCATACACCCAGAACTTCTGATCTTTGAGTGTGCGGATCGTTTGGTTGGTATTCCCTACACGGACAATTGGAATGCGAAATACCATCCCCGCAGACGTTTTGATCACCGTGCCCGTGATTGGTGATTGGTTGTGCTCAGGAATAATAACGGCTGACGCGCCAAATGCAGCAGCGCTTCGAATGATTGCGCCGACATTGTGTGGATCGTGGAGCTCGTCGAGAATCACGACAAGTGGATTGTCTTTGCCCGCAAGCACTTCAAGTGTTTCATCAAGTGGTGCGTACAGTGCTTCTTGTGAGATCTCCGCAATCACTCCTTGGTGCACTGCATCGTCCCCTGCCTTGCCATCGCCTTTCATCGCACTTGGCGTAATATTGTGTGTAGCGAGAAGTTTTTTGATATCTGAAGTATCAGCTGCAGCTGCGCTCAAAAACACCTTTTTCACTGCCTTTGGTTTGGTGGCAAGTGCCTCCGCAAGTGCATGTCGTCCATAGAGATATATTTTTTCTTCTTTCATAAGGGTGATAGTACAAGAATATATGATTTAAGTAAATTCGGGCAGGATTTGCCTATTGTTGTGGTCACGAGTTACTAAGTCTGCTCATCTCCTTCGGAGATTGTGCGGACTAAGTACTCTCGACCCCGCCTCGCTCTGCCTAAAGGCATGAGCTGTGGCTCGCCCAAGTACGAAAAAATCCCAAGCAGTTGGGATTTTTTCGTCTTGTGCGCCGGGCAGGATTTGAACCTGCGTAGCCCGAAGGCGTCAGATTTACAGTCTGATGTAATTGACCACTCTACCACCGACGCATACCTCCTGTATAGGAGGGATGGGGGTCAAGAATTATGAAGTCTGTGCTTCTTTTTTCTGACCCGCAAAAGAACTGCTGCGTTTCTTTTTATTGTGTTGAACTGAGATGACAACGTCTTCTCCGTTCATCGAAACGCTGACCCGGTCACCTTCCTCGACTGAGCGAGCGATGATCCGTGTCGCAATCGGATTCAAGATCTTTGTCTGAATCAATCGATTGAGGGGCCGTGCCCCGTAGTGTGGATTATACCCGACACGTGCCAGGTATGAAAGCGTATCGTCATTGATGGACACCTCGATCCCCTTATCACGCAAGCGTGCAAGGACGATATTGGTGCGAAGTTTGACAATATCTTTGATAACGGCCTCGGACAGGATATCAAAGACGACGATTTCGTCAATGCGGTTGAGGAATTCTGGACGGAAATAGTCCTTGAGCGCGCCTTCCACTTTTTCCTTCATCTGTCCGTATTCACCTTCTGCGGTATGTGTGTGGAAGCCGATCGTTTCCATCTTTTCGATGAACTGACTACCGATATTGCTTGTCATGATGATGACGGTGTTCTTGAAGTTCACGAGTCGCCCTTTCGCATCACGAAGATGTCCTTCATCAAGCACCTGGAGCAAGACGTTGAATACCTCAGGATGTGCCTTCTCGACTTCGTCAAAGAGCACGACTGAGTACGGACGATGGCGCACACTCTCGGTAAGCTGTCCGGATTCTTCGTGACCGACATAGCCTGGAGGGGAGCCAATGAGTTTGGACACACTGTGACGCTCCATATACTCACTCATATCCACTCGGATCAGTGCTTTCTCGTCATTAAAGAGCGCTTCGGCAAGAGCCTTGGTAAGCTCGGTCTTTCCAACACCAGTCGGGCCAAGGAAGAGGAATGACCCGATCGGACGGTTGGGATCCCCGATACCTGCACGATTGCGGCGGATGACGTTTGCTACCTTTTCAATCGCTTCACCCTGACCGACGACACGCTTGTTGAGCTCAGCTTCCATGTGCACAAGCTTCTCGCGTTCTTCTTCCATCATCTTGGTGAGTGGCACACCAGTCCATCGCGCAACCACTTCTGCGATGTCTTCGCTCGTGATCTCTTCTTTGAGCACACGACGAGTTTTTTGCAACTTCTTGAGCTTCGCAGTCTTTGCTTCGAGGTCTTTCTGCAGCATTGGGATGTGGCCGTAGCGAATCTCTGCGGCGCGTCCAAGGTCTGCACGATTTTCAGCACCTTCTGCTTCGAGGCGAAGCGTTTCGAGGTCTTTCTTGATCTTTGCGATTTCTTGAAGGGTCGTCTTTTCGTGCTTCCACTTCATTTCGAGCTCCTTGGTGCGTTCGTTGACATTTGCGATTTCCGCTTCGATATCCTTGATGCGATCCTTTGCAACCTTAGCATCGCTCTCTGCTTCCACGTCTTTACGAAGCGCTTCACGTTCGATTTCAAGTCGCATGATTTTGCGGTGCGCTTCTTCAAGTACTGCGGGTTTGTTCTCAAGCGTCATGCGCAGTGCAGATGATGCTTCATCAAGAAGGTCAATCGCCTTGTCGGGGAGAAAACGATTTGTAATATATCGCGTCGAAAGCGACACAGCGGAGACGATCGCATCATCTGTGATGTGTACGCCGTGGTAGAGCTCATACTTTTCTTTGAGTCCGCGAAGTATTGCAATCGCGTCTTCTGGGGTCGGCTCTTCGACATAGACAGGTTGAAATCGTCGTGCAAGCGCCGGATCCTTCTCGATATACTTCTGGTATTCCTTAAGCGTCGTCGCACCAATGGCTCTGAGCTCACCTCGTGCAAGTGCAGGCTTGAGCAGCTGCGCCATATCACCCATGCCTTCAATCGAACCAGCACCTACGATGTTGTGTATCTCATCAATAAAGAGAATGATTTTGCCTTCAGCACGCTCCACTTCCTTCAAAATATTTTTTACACGCTCTTCAAATTCACCACGGTACTTTGTACCTGCAAGAAGTGACCCGATATCAAGTGATACGATTTCCTTATCTTTGAGACTCTCTGACACATCACCTTTCGCGATGCGATTTGCAAGTCCTTCGACAACCGCAGTCTTTCCAGTGCCTGGTTCTCCGAGAAGTATTGGATTGTTCTTGGTACGTCGACTGAGGATCTGCATGATGCGCATAATCTCCGTGTCGCGTCCGATAACCGGGTCGAGTTTGTCTTCACGAGCAAGGGCCGTAAGGTTGCGCGTAAATTTGGAGAGCATGCGAAGCTTTTTGTTGGTCGGCGCATCTCCAGTTTTGTTGGTGCGATATTCAAGCACGGCGTTCACGAGTGCGTGTCGATCGATCTTAAATCGAGCGAGCAAGTCAGTCGCCTGGTTCGTCGTATCAAAGAGCGCAATGAACAAATGCTCCGTCGAAACGAAGTTGTCTTTGAGTTCTGCGGCAACCTTGAGTGATTGCTCGATCGTCTGGGCGAGATCTGCCGTGAGGAACATCTGGTACGATGGCGCAACAGTCGTTGCCCCTTCAGCAGATTCTATTTGCTCAAGTACGGAGTCAGTGAGGAGTATTGCGTCCACATCGAGTCGCTCAAGCAGCGTAATGATATTTGATTCTTCTTGAACAAGGAGTGCGGTGAGTAGATGCAGCGTCGAGACAGAGTTCTGTCCGCGTTCAATGGCGAGTTCGTGCGCACGCTTAATCACCTCCTTCGCCTTGGTCGTAAATTGGTTGAGTGGTGGCATCATAGATTAGTA
>CAZRQQ010000034.1:0-4106 GCA_964602465.1 uncultured Candidatus Saccharibacteria bacterium | reverse complement strand
TTTTTTTCTTCAAAACAAACTATTTTTGACCATACTACTTATTTATAAAGAATTGTCCACAAAACAAAAACCGCCCGTTTGGGCAGGTTGTTATTTAATCACACCAGCTTTTTTCAGCGCAGAGAAGGCACCGTTTTTGGTGATGGTGCGGAGGCCTTTGGTAGAGACAGTGATCGTGACGGTCTTGCCGATTTCAGGGACGTAGAGGCGCTTCTTTTGGAGGTTTGCGTACTTCCGTGATGGGGTAATAGGGTTAAATTTGGTCGCACGAACCTTGGTCGAGTAGCCACCCGCCATTTGTGAGGTCTTATTTGTGATAGCACATGCTTTTGCCATAAATATAGTCTTTAGATACTAGTCTTTAGTCGATAGTAACGTCCGCAGATACTACCACATTTCTCAGTAAGTTTGCAAGTGTGCTGAATCTATCCACCATAGACTAACTACTATATACTAGCTTTTGTGCAAGGCACCCTCTCTATATTCTATTTCGTTATCCTTATCTTCTCGATCATCGTGCACGAAGTGGCGCATGGTGTTGCTGCTGAGCGGGAAGGAGACCCGACGGCACGCATGCTCGGGCGCATTACGCTCAATCCTCTGAAGCACATCGACCTCTTTGGCTCGATTATCTTGCCTGCTATCCTCATCCTCACGAGTGCAGGATTTGTCGTCGGTTGGGCCAAGCCGGTGCCGTACAATCCAGACAATCTTCGACATGGGAATAAAAGTGTAGCCAAAGTATCTATTGCGGGTATCCTTGTAAATCTCGGTATTGCGATCGTCTTTGGGCTTCTCATCCGAGCGTCGCTTAGCTTTGGATTTACATCAATGGCATTCCTCGATATCGCAAGTATTATCGTATTTCTCAATATTGTACTTGCACTCTTCAATATCATGCCGTTTGCACCACTCGATGGTTTCAACTTCTTTGGCGCCATCCTTCCGAGACGATTTGCCCCCGTTATGGCATTTCTCGAGCGCTTTAGCCTCCCGCTTTTGCTCATATTTATAGTACTAGGGTGGAAGTTTGTGGCACCGCTGACCTATGTGGTATTTGAGCTCCTGACCGGTATTGCACTTTAAGGGAAGGTATAGTAGGATACTCGGACAAATGGCTACGATCAGTCAACTTATCAAACGACCCCGCAAGACGGCACGCCGCAAGTCAAAGGCAGTGACGCTCTCTCGAGGATTTAACACGATTCACAATCGTCCTGTTTTCTACGCATCTCCCTTCAAGCGCGGCGTTTGTGTAAAGGTATCTACTACCACTCCCAAGAAGCCAAACTCAGCGATCCGCAAAATCGCTCGTGTACGTCTTACCAACGGTGACGTGGTGACTGCATACATCCCAGGTGAGGGACACAACCTTCAGGAACACTCAGTGGTCATGCTTCGCGGTGGTCGTGTGAAGGACTTGATCGGAGTCCGATACCACATCGTGCGCGGACGTCTCGATACCCAAGGTATTGAAAAGCGTCGAAAGAGCCGATCTATGTACGGTACTAAGCGCCCGAAGGCAGCGAAGAAGTAGAAAGTTTGTAAAGTTATAAAGTTTATAAAGTATGCGTAGACCAGTAAAAAATCGAAATATGGTAAGCCCGGACATCAAGTTTGATTCACTCGTACTTGAGAAGTTCATCAACTCCATCATGTGGAGCGGCAAGAAAAACACTGCACGCGCTATCGTGTACGGTGCACTTGATATCGTCAAAGAAAAGCAGGGGGTTGAAAATCCACTCGAGATCTTTGATGAAGCGCTCAAACAAGCAGGTCCGCTTGTCGAAGTCCGCTCACGACGTATTGGGGGAGCCAACTATCAGGTGCCTCGCGAAGTTCGCACCGAACGCCGCACTGCGCTCGCCATCCGCTGGATCATCGAAGCTGCACGTGGCCGCAAGGGTATGAAGACTGAAACTGCGCTTGCCGAAGAGCTCATGCTCGCTGCAAAGGGTGAAGGAAATGCCGTCAAGAAAAAGAAAGACACTCACAAGATGGCAGAAAGTAATAAGGCGTTCGCACACTTTGCTTGGTAACCAAAACACTATTCACAAAATCCCTATCATTTCGATAGGGATTTTGTTTTACGAGTGATAAAATATCTACATGCTTCACCCAAGCAGTTTTTTCCGTATCCATAAACGCACACTCGCCGGCCTCGTCTTCGGTCTCGCATTCTCCGTACTCACTGCATACGCCATACCACCTGGTACAAAATACAGTCCAGGTGATACGTTGGACCCGAACTGTGTACCAGGGAGCAGTAATTGTTCGGTAAGTATCTCATCTAGTACTACATGGGGAAGTATTACCGGTACACTCTCTAGTCAAACTGATCTCCAGACTGCGCTTGATGCGAAGTTTGACGATCCAGCAGGAACAACAAGTCAATATATCAGGGGAGACGGTACTGTTGCAGCATTGCCGATTACGGTTCAAAACTCAAACTCTCTTTTCTCTACTGGACTGAGTGGGGCGGGAGCTGGCTCCACCGCTACAGATGCTATCTTTTTGGGAACAAATGCTGGGTCAGGTGCAACTGATGCATCACGTTCAAACTTCATCGGATACAATGCTGGCCTTAATGCGACCGATGCGGTGCATGCAAATTTCTTTGGAAATAATGCAGGGTCTGGCGCAGATCAGGCATACTATTCAAACTTTATTGGGGCAAATGCAGGTCTCACTGCGGTAAACGCAGAATATTCAAATTTCTTCGGTAGAGATTCGGGGTATGGTACAACAAACGCCGCATATTCCAATTTTCTTGGTCGGAATGCAGGATATCAGGCAACAGATGCATATAGCTCGACTTTTATTGGTGATAATGCAGGTCATAGTGCTGCATACGCAAACAATTCAACTTTTATTGGTGATAATGCGGGCTATCAAGTGGCAACAATTTTTTCATACCCGGGCTTTAATGCAAATTTCATTGGTTCGTATGCGGGCTATCAAGCAACTGATGCTCAGTACGCAACATTTATCGGTAGCTCATCTGGGTATACTGCAGCAAATGCTGGACGATCTGTGTTCATCGGAACAAGTACCGGACAATCTGCGACAAATGCAGCAAATAGTGTTTTCATTGGGTATCGAGGTGGGAGTGATGCAACCAATGCAGCAAATTCAATATTCATAGGCACGTTTGCTGGAGACAGTGATGACGTTGACAATACCGCACCATTTGATAATACTTCTACATTTGCAAATACTTCAATTCTCATTGGGCATAAAACAGCCACTAACGGCTTCTCCAACTCCATCGCCCTCGGTGCATACGCGCAAAATACCGCCTCCAACCAGCTCATGGTTGGCTCAACGAATCGCCGCATCGAAGATCTCGTCTTCAACGGCGGCACTGGCAACACGTGTAGTATCAATGCAGGTACCGGCATCACGTGTTCGTCTGATGAACGTTTGAAAACAAATATCGAAGATTTAGATACTGATACGCTCGATAAAGTGCTTCAACTTCGTACTGTCTCATATAACTGGAATTCAGATCCAAACGGAAACAGAATGGTTGGTTTTATTGCACAAAACTTGCAACCATTCTTTCCAGAACTTGTGACGCAAAACATCGACGGCATGCTCTCAGTGAACTATGCACAAATGACGCCGATCCTTGCAGAGGCGATTCGTGAACTTGATGGCAAAATTACAAGTATCAGCGACCTCACCAAAGACAACACGTGGCGCACCAGCCTTCTCGCATGGTTTGCGGATAGAACAAACGGCATTGCGAAATTCTTTGCGGGTGAAGTGCATACCGATATGCTTTGTGTGAAAAAGTCAGATGGTGGGGAAGTGTGTCTCAGTGGCGACCAGCTCCAAGGTATCGTCGGAGGGCAAACTACAACCGTGATCGTGCCAGAACCAACACAGGAAACTCCTCCAAATGAAGAACAACCTGCTCCATCCGAAGAAGAACCTGCGCCCGAAGAAGTACGTCCAACACCTGAAGCATCCCCAGAACCCGCACCAGAAGCTGAGACTCCTATAGAGCCGACAGAACAAACAGTTGACACTACACAAAATTAAGGTACAATATAGAGGAATATTCAAACATCAAATTCCT
Source organism: uncultured Candidatus Saccharibacteria bacterium (assembly GCA_964602465.1). Classification (GTDB taxonomy): domain Bacteria; phylum Patescibacteriota; class Minisyncoccia; order Phycocordibacterales; family UBA9973; genus UBA4124. The sequence goes on along the minus strand of CAZRQQ010000034.1, from coordinate 22 downwards.
TTATAAAAATGAAAAAAATCTT
>CAZRQQ010000033.1:0-4124 GCA_964602465.1 uncultured Candidatus Saccharibacteria bacterium | reverse complement strand
AGAGCTCTGCGCGACTCATCGCACCGAGGTAAATCTTGGTGATAATCATCGAACCAAGGAGTGATGTATTTGTATCCCCGATACGCCCCTTGGAAAGGTTGATAATGAGAATCTTTTGTTCGTCCATGATCTTGCGGATATCGAACGTAGACTTTGGCTGACCAATAATGTTGCGCACGAGCGGATTTGCAGTAAACTGTCCGATTTTGTTTTGAATCGCAGGCACGGCTTCTGCAGCCATACGTTCCGTATAGTTTGCAAATTCTTCAGTCCAAAATGCTTTGACCGATGCATCCGTGATATTGTCCACCACCTTTTTGCGAAAGCCCTTTTCAGAAAGCATGCGGTTCACCCCAAGGAGTGTCGCACCCGGATACTCGAGCAGCGCGAGCAGGGTATTCGTCAGAATATACTCCATACGCGCACTCCACGCATCCACCCAAATCTTTTTGAAGGTCGACATAAGACCAGACACGACAAGGTGCCGACGGTCAGGACCAACATCTTCGAGGACGTTGAATGAGATAGGATTTTCAGTATCAAACGGCGCAAAATAGACGACATCTTTGAGACGGTGCTCAGGAATGTACTCAAGCATCTTTTCGGCAAATGAGCCGTGCGGATCAAGCACTGCCACACCTTCGCCATGCTGGATGTCCTGGATCGCCATGTTTTCAAGAAGCGTCGACTTACCAACACCAGATTTACCAATCACGTACATGTGACGCGTGCGGTCGCGGCTTTTGATCCCAAACTTCAACCGTTGGTTGCGCGAATCCGTCTCTGCGAAATACGTAATGTGCTCGGGATCGTATGGGACCATAGATAGAGATAGTATAGCAAACTTGAAATGACTTAAGAACTGTAGTACATTCATAAAAACAACACCATGAACACACTTAAATCTGAATACGAAAAAGTAATAGATTCTTTGAGAGCCGAAGGAAGGGTAACCGATCTTACTGGTGAAGAAAGTTTCAAATTACACATAGAGCTCAGTCTTGACCCTGATTTCATCTTGAAAAACAGCACCAACCTTGCTCGATCAGCACAAGAGCTACGACACATCATTCTGGACTAAAGAAATTAAAAAAAGCCGCTTAGATAGCGGCTTTGTTTTTTAAAAGTAATTTCAGTCTGTATGAACTCCATCACTGTAAACTTGCTCATAATGAACTCCTGACTGATTGGAACCCTTTGTCTTTTTTGCACGAATATCTCTGCTCGATTTTCTAGGCGTACCATTTTCTTCATTTCGTTGCTGATATGCGGCATACTCTTCAAAACTTTTTTCCAACACCCTTCTGTGTGTGTCACCCATATGTGCGTAGAAGTTTTTTGCAGTTGTATGTTTGTGTTTAAAGGTTGTGTTTGGACAATCGATTTTGTACCCATACTTTCCTTCTGCCAATTTCACCAATTTAATAGTATAGGTATGGTGACACTCTGCACATGATGGCATTGTATGAATCCTATTGAATTCAGCTTCTGCAACACTTGAAATTTTATCGAAATAATTTTGAGTGCGGCGCAGTGGTTTGAGATGGAAGCAAACGGTTTGAGGCCTACGCTTATCGACAATAAACACCCATCCTTCATCTACATCCTTGATCAAACCAGTATTCCAATCAACTGTTGTAAGAATGTACACAAAAAATAGTTGTGTTTCTGCTCTCAACACTATTTGTAGTCCCTCCTTGCCTTTGGGGATCGATTTTTTCTTTCCCTTTGTAGAAGTTGTAACCGCAAGCTTTGCTTGATACTGAAGCACAAATTTGATTGTTTCCTCTTTTGAAAGTCTGCGAAATCCGCATTGATGGTAGAGTCGTGCAAAATAAGATCTAATGAGCTCCTCTGAAAATTCTCCTTTCTTTGGCATAATTCCTCCCTTTTTAATTGTTTTTAAATAACGTTTCTTACTTTCACCATACCATACATCTTGCAAAAAGAAAGACCGCCTTGCGGCAGTCGATCTGTTCGTTATTTTGCTCCCTTCTTTGGTTTCTTTTTTTCTTTGCGCTGTCGGTTATCACCTTTTCCCATATGTGATGTTGATTATGCTTATATGTCTCTAGTATAAGACTGCTATTCCTTTTCCTCAAGTGTCATGAGCATGCGCGCAATGCGAAGTTCGTCAAAACTAAACCGGCCTTTGTAATGTTCGTGCACCGGCGAGAGTTTGGAAGTATCATAGTTGCGAAACGTGCGCTTGATATCACCGTAGCTATTTCGGATTTTTTCATCTATCAAATACTCAATGTCTTCGTATGCAAGTTTGCCCGCTTGAGCAAGCTTTTCGACGTGATTGAAGATCGTCACCGGTACAAGTTTGCGCGCCTTTGCAATTTCTCGTACTGATTTACCCTGCAGCACGAGCATGAGCGTTTGCTCGAGCGTGTCGACTTTCTCTTTCTTGCCTTTTGATTTCTGTACTGCAACCGTACCGCCAGAGGCAAGAATGAAATTGCGGTGCATCATTTCTAGATCGTCTTTGCGCATATCGCCAAAGGTGAGTGCTGCGGATTCAGACTCTCGCACAAACGCGGCATCTTTTTGCAAGATCACCGGATGCACTTGAAACACTCGCTCATTCCATCCGAGGAGTTTTAGTCCATCCAGTGTACGCACACGGGAAAGCGCGACATATCCCTGTCCGTATTCAAATACTTCGCGCAGATCCATGACAGCCGCATCCAAGCTCATCCCCTGACTCTTGTGAATCGTAATTGCCCATGCAAGCCGGAGCGGAATCTGCGTGATCGATGCCTTTTGCTTGCCGTTTTCTTCGATAATCCAGTCACTCGTCTCAATCACAATACGCTCCCCGTTGCGTGTCTCGATGATTGGATACTTTGTCCCCTGTTCAAATCCGGTCACGATGCCGAGTGTCCCATTCACATAGCCTTTTTGATTGTTGTTCTTGGTGCACATGACGACTGCGCCGACTTTGAGTTCAAGTCGTTCAGGCGACAAACATCCCTTTTGCAAGCTTGCAACAAGCGAATCCTTGCCCTTCGTCGTCATCGTATATACGGTGGGCATTGTGGGGAGCTTAGCGAGTTCGGCAGCATTGATTGCATCAACATCCGCATTGTGTGAGAAAAGTCGTGTGATCGAATCTTCGTATGCATCATCGGCATCCACAAGGCAGCGTTCGAGGTGGGCATACTGTTCGTGATCGTGTCTGTTTTTGCGGATTGCAGAAAGGATCGAGAGAAAGCGATCGTCGCTCTGGCGGTGCTGCTCGGTGAGATAACACACGACCGGCCGCATATGATTCCAGACATTTGACTGAAATGCAAACTGCGCACTATCTCCTGATCGCCCCACTGGCGGAAGCTGAAAAAAGTCTCCGACGAGCACAACTTGGATACCACCAAAGGCTTCTTCTGGCTTATTGCGAAGTTCGCGGCACACCATGTCCACCATATCGAGCGTGCGAGCATCGATCATGGAAATCTCATCAATGATGAGCACATGCGTTTTTTGGATTCGACGCACCAAGTATTCAGTTGTTGACAAGTGATCGAGGTCATATTGCGAAAGTGAACCTCTGATACCGATGCCGCTCCACGAATGAATCGTCTGGCCCTGGATGTGTGTCGCAGCAATACCAGTCGACGCAGTGATCGCAGGTTCGATGCCATGCGCACGCAGATACGCAACATACGCATTTACCGTATGAGTCTTGCCACTTCCCGGCTCCCCTGTGAGAAATACATTTGCGCCAGTCTTTAGAATGTCGAGCGCTTGGGCTTGCGTCATGTAGGGTCTAGTTTACTACAAATATCTAACGTTCTTCTAAACCCAAGAAAAAACAGAAAAACCCTCTTGGGAGAGGGTTTTTGAATTTATCCAATCGATACCAAGAGAAGAAGTGCGCCAATGAGGCCGAGATTTTTGAAAAACTGGATTCGCTCCATCATTTTTGCATTTGGATCAGTTTCCTTCCAAAACGCATGCATCATGAGTGTCGTCGGGATAAGGAAAAGAATTACAAGACACATGCCGAGGATTGCAAAACGGTTTACCACAATCGCAAGTCCGCCAAGTGCAAGCATGAGACCTGTAATGATAACCGCTGCACGTGCTGCAGGCACCTTTTTCATTGACGCGTATCCCGC
>CAZRQQ010000032.1:0-4260 GCA_964602465.1 uncultured Candidatus Saccharibacteria bacterium | reverse complement strand
TTGACCAGTTTGGTGTTCGCGAAATCGACGTTTCAGATCTTTGGTGTAGCCAATGTATAGCTTCCCATCTTTTTTACTTTTCAAAACATATACATATTCCATTGCATGAGAGAGACGGAGGGATATCTCCCACAGATGAGGGGGAGACCCGTCTCCCCACCAATTGGTGGGGGAGACCCGAGCGAGAATCGAACTCGCGTATAGTTCTTTTGCAGAGAACCGCCTTACCACTTGGCCATCGGGTCTTATCTTGTCCCGCAAAGCTCCCTAAGGAGCGACGTGGGATTATTCTTTCAAAAGAGCTTCTATAGTGTGGAGGGCTTTTTGTCCGGTGTCAATCTGCACGTCGATAAAGGGTATCGTGCGGATGTTGAGTTGCTTTTTGAGTGCATCACGGAGTTCGGCACGTTTGCGCTTGAGGAAGTTGATCGCAGAGTCTTCACCATTTTCGGGCATGACGGAGATATAGATCATCGCGCTTCGGCCGCGGTCGTATACTTCGACACGAGTGACCGTGATGAGCGCGCTTTTGTTGCTCTCGCGCTCGATGAACACAGAGGCGATTTCTTTGATGTATTCTTCTATTTTGTGGGTGCGATCAGTATGCATCTGCTCAATTACACTGTCTTCATGATAAATGCTTCAAATACATCACCCGGAGCGATGTCGTTTTTGCACTCGACGAGCATGCCGCACTCACCGTCCGTGATTTCTTTGACCTTTTGCTTGGCCTGTTGGATCTCGATGATCGTGCCCGTCGTGAGTGCGAAGTCACGACGAATGACGCTTACTTTTGCGCCAGCTGCGAGTGTACCACTCGTCACTTTACAACCCACTACCTGGCGGTCTTTGGATTTGGAAAATACCTTGAGTACCTTTGCGGTGCCGATCACTTCACGAGTCTCCACGCGAGGGCGGCGGCGTTCGAGTTCTTCTGCGAGCCATTCGGTGAGTTTGTAGATAATGTCAAAAGTTTCAACATGCGCGCCTGCTGTTTCATTTGCAATCCGTGCGCGTGATTCGAGGCCAACGTTAAATCCGAGAATAATCACGTCTTTGTCAGATTGTGCCATACGGATATCGTTTTCACTGATCGCACCGACACCTTTCTGGATGATTTTTATCTGCAATCCCTCGACCTTCATTTTCTGGATCTCACGTTCGATTGCTTCTGCGGTACCGTATACGTCAGTCTTTATGATGAGCGGTACGACCTTAAGATCGGGATTAAACGCGACACTTTCTGTTTTGCCACTTGTTTCGAGTTCTTCGATGTAGTCTTCGGCGTCGCGCTTTTTGTCACACACTTTGATCGTTGCCCCAACTTCCGGAGATATATCAAAACCAATCAGATGCACTGGTGTACCGGGCGCTGCTTCCTTGATCGGTTTTCCGAGAAAGTTTTCCATGATGCGCGTCGTGGTAAGTGCGGTGCCTGCGATTACGAACTGTCCGCTTTTGAGTGTGCCGCTTTTGATGACGATCGTTGCGGCGATCCCGCGCTTGGCATCAAGGCGAGATTCGATGACGACACCTGAGACATCAGCCTTTGGATCGCTCGTCATACCCTCAAGGTCTGCAACGAGAATGATGGTATCGAGAAGGTCGGGGATACCTGTGCCGACTTTTGCAGATATCGCAACCCACGGGATCGTGCCCCCATAGCCTTCGACAAGCACTTCGTGTTCGGCAAGCATTTGTTTGGTGCGTTCAATGTTTGCTTCAGGGCGGTCGATCTTGTTGATCGCGACAATGAAGGGGATCTTTGCTGCCACGATTGTTTTGATTGCTTCCACAGTCTGTGCTTTGACGCCGTCTTCTGCTGAGACAACAAGGATGGCGATGTCCGCTGCACTTGCACCACGTTCACGCATCCCACTAAATGCCGCGTGACCTGGAGTATCAATGAAGGTGATCGCGCGGGAAGTTTCTTGATAGGGAATCGTGATTTCGTACGCAGAAAGGTGCTGCGTGATGCCACCTGCTTCGCCATCGACCACGTTTGATTTGCGAATGTAGTCGAGGAGTGTTGACTTGCCATGGTCGATGTGACCCATCACGGCAACTATTGGGGATGGAAGGTTGGAAGTATTCATATGAGTGTTATGCAAGCGATTTCTTCGCAGCGTTCAATGCATCGGTTTCTTCGCTGGTGAGACTCACTTCAGGAATGCCGCGATTGATTTTCTTTGCGTAGACACCGGTGTGACTGCGGTTGGTGATAACGGAGAGGATGTACCCATCGCCGTGTTCGTCGATGAGACCAGATGCAAAACTCTGTGCGCCGCCGCTGCTTTCGTATGCATCGTAGCGGATGAGTGAATAGCCGCGAAGTGAACGCTTCACACGTGTGTCGATCATTTCCAAACCTTCTTTGTGTGCATGGAGTGTGTCGTCGATGCCCGCGATCTTTTGAGTAAGCCAAGCAAGGGTTGCTTCAAGCGATGCGCCATCTTTGCCATTCATAAAGGTGCGGAGTTTGGTGCGCAAGCGAAATACTGCAATCAAGAGCGCAATGATGGCGATTGCAAAAAGGACGAGAGTGATGAGAATAGGGGATGGTATACTGCCCAACATAGAACGCTATTATACTGAATTTTCAATGTTTTTCAAGCTTTTCAAAAACTCACGAGTATATCTTGATTATGCATCAAGTACGCCTGTGGATGCGCGGATGCACCGAACGTTTCCCAAACTTCCCAAGAGTGTGATTGCTGCAAATCCAAGCGCGCTTCACCAAGAAGGAGTACGAGCGCGCAAAGCAATAAACGATGCACGAGCACTTGTTGCAAAGACACTAAATGCACATAGTGACGAAATTATATTCACAAGTGGTGCCACAGAATCTGACAATCTTGCGATTGTTGGATCAATCGAACAATTTCTTGTGCAAGGAATCGAATATTCTGAAATTGCAGTGATCACGAGCGCGCTCGAACATGCAGCGATCACTGAGGTACTGGCACCGTACAAAGAAAAAGGATTGTTCACGGTGACACTTCCTGCGAAGGATGGTGTGATCGATCCAAAACATATCATTATTCCAGAAACTGCAAAGGCAGTGCTCGTGTCAGTGATGTATGTGAACAATGAGATTGGTACCGTGCAGCCCATCAAAGAGATCGCAAAGCGCATCAGAAAACTTAGGAAAGACAATCCAGAAGTACAAATACTTTTTCATACCGACGCAACACAAGCGCCGCTGTACTTTAATCTACGCGTTGATCAGCTCGGCGTCGACATGATGACACTTGGTGCGACGAAGCTCTATACACACAAAGGTGTAGGAATGCTCTACAAAAAGAGAAATATAACACTCGCTCCACTAATGCGAGGCGGGGGACAAGAAAAAGGATTGCGACCTGGTACTGAACCGATCGAGCTTATTCATGCATTTGCACATGCACTCAAGTATGCACAAGACATAAAAGAGAAAGAAATTGATCGAATAAAAGAATTACAAAACTATTTTGAAAATAAACTAAAAGAAGTATTACCTGAAGTCGTAATTACTTCACAAGATCAGGATCGAACTCCGCATATCACACATACCGCAATAAAAAACTTCGATAGCGAACTGCTCGTTATTGAGCTCGATGCAAAAGGCATTGCGGTGTCGGCAAAGAGTGCGTGCAAAAACGACAACGATACTGAATCAGGAATTATTGAACAGATATATGGAAAAAATTATGGCGCTGTGCGGTTTTCGTTTGGGAGAACGACGACGAAGGGGGATGTGGATAGAGCTATAAAAGCATTGCAAAAAGTTTTCGATAAATATAGAAAATAAAATTAATTTATGGAAAAAACGTTTACAAAACCGATTGTTTACTTGTTATGCGGATTGCCTGGATCTGGAAAAACCACATGGGCAAGAAATCAAAAAGCTATTTGTTTAAGCCTTGATGAAGAAGTATTTAATAAGTTTGGTAAAGATTTCGACGGAAAATTATATTCCGAATATGAACGAAACACAAAACAAGAACTGATTTCTAAAATAAAAGATTTTGTCGAGCAGGGTAATTCAGTAATATTGGATTATGGTTTTTGGAAAAGAGAAGAGCGAGATGAATATCGAAAACTTTGTAAACAAATTGGAGCTGAGTGTAAACTAATTTATTTTGAAGTACCAACCGAATTTCTATTAGAAAGAATCAATATTCGTAATGAAAAACAAGAGTTTAAAGATCATTATATTTCAAGGGAAATGATGGAAAATTTTCAATCTCAATTTGAGAAGCCTGAAGCTGAAGAAGATTT
>CAZRQQ010000031.1:0-4353 GCA_964602465.1 uncultured Candidatus Saccharibacteria bacterium | reverse complement strand
GAAATGACAACTACAAAAACAAGCTCGAGATCACAACCAAAGACGATGACGAAGAGCTGACTCCGAGTCAGGCAAAGGTGGTGCGCCAGGCTCTCAAACTCGCTCGCTTTACAAACCCTCATCATAAAAAATAAGTATGAAATCATTCATTCCAAGATACCTGCTCAACAAAATGATCAAGGATCGCCTCATCCGTATTGCAATCACGAAAGATGACCTACAATACTTCTTTCACTTCTATTTCGCACACTATGTGAAATACGAGACTGCAGACTTTCAGAAAGAGATTATGCGGAACCTTCAAAAAAGTAGTACCGAAAATCTCTATGTCTGTGCGTGCCGTGGATCAGGAAAATCGACCATTATCAGCACTGCATATCCACTGTGGGCGATTCTCGGCAAACAGCAAAAGAAGTTTGTCGTTATCTTCGGGCAGACCAAAGCTCAAGCAAAGCAATACATGATGAATATCAGACATGAGCTTGAGAATAATACCCTTTTGAAAAAAGACCTCGGTCCGTTTCAAGAAGAAAACGATGAGTGGGGTTCACAATCCCTTGTCTTCCGAAAACACGGTGCACGTATCACGATTGCCTCATCTGATCAAAGTATCCGTGGTATCCGTCACAAGGAGCATCGCCCTGACGCAATCATCATTGATGACGCAGAAGATATTGCCTCAACCAAGACAAAGGAGGGACGAGACAAAACCTATCAGTGGCTCACCGGTGAAGTGATTCCTGTAGGAGATAGAAACACGAGACTCATCGTCATTGGAAATCTCCTCCATGAGGATTCTTTGCTCATGCGACTGAAACAGAGAGTGGCGGACAAAAAGATGAAAGGCATATTCAGTATGTACCCCCTTCTCGGAGAAGATAATGAGATACTCTGGCCAGGGAAATATCCGACGATGGCGTCTGTTGAAGCAGAGCGCCAGTCGCTTGGAAATGACAATGCATGGCAGCGAGAGTATCTCTTGAAGATCATTCCTGCAGATGATGCAGTGATCTTGCGTGAGTGGATCCAATACTATGACAATATGCCACCGCTTCATACTGCGCGCAGTATTCGCATTGGGGTTGATCTTGCCATATCGGAGAAAGATACCGCTGACTATACCGCCATGGTGATTGGATTTGAATTCATCGATCCTGTCACCAAGCGACCAAAGATATACATTGACGGAGCCTTGGTGAATAAGCGCATGGACTTCCCGACAACCGTTGAGAAGTGCAAGGAATTGCATCGGCAATATACAAGTATCAGGCGGCCAGACTTTGCTATTGAAGATGTTGGGTATCAACGGTCACTGCCGCAGACACTACAGAGAGAAGGATTGTCGGTGCGCGCGGTGAAAGTGGGATCGCAAGACAAACGCAGTCGCCTCATGTTTTCAAGTCATCGTATCAAGAACGGAGACGTGCTGTTTTCTCATACGAACAGTGAGCTCCTCCTTAATCAGCTTATTCACTTTGGCGTTGAAAAGCATGATGACTTAAGCGATGCATTCAGCACCCTCATGCTTGATTACATTGACCATCCAACAAAGCAAGGGCCGAGAATTACGTACATTGATCTGAGACCTCGCCGAGACGAATATGGTATGGAGGGAAACTGGCAACCGTTTCGTTGGCCGCTTACTTGATCCCAACCAATGTTGCACAGGTGGTTTCGCCGCCGTTTGTTGTGCCTTCTGATTTCAGGAAATCGCACATCTTGGTATTGTCAAAGTTTGCCCAGTTGATTTTCTCATACGTCTTCCGATCAATCGCTTGGGAGAGTATGACATCGTGTGATTTGTTGCCGTACTTATCAGTAACATCACCAAGGTACCAGACAATCACGTCGGTGACGTTTGGATTTGAAGCGAATGTCTCTTGGAATATTTTTCCAGTGAGTGTCCCTGTGTTTTTGTAGAAGGCGTCGGCGCTGTAGTAACTGGTGACATTGAGTTTTACGGTGATCATTCGCGAACCAGCAGGTCGATCAGGGTCAGCTTTTTCATCGTCGATACCGTTGTATGAAATATCAGTTGTCCCTGTTCGTACTGCAAGTGCCTTGATCCGATCTTCAAATGTTTGGGGTTGCGCTGTTGCAACTTGTGGTGTTTCAACTTTTGTATCAGATGATCCACCGAAGATATTTGCAATAACTACGATGCCGAAGATAATGAGGATACCAGTGAGTATCGGATGTTTCTTCATCCACGCTTTATTTTTCTGAGCGCTGTTTGCGCTCGGGGATGTATTGAAGTTCATATGTTTTGGACGGTTTTTAAGTGGTCGGCCAGGTAGCAAAAAGCTCCTAGCCAGGCCGACATACCCCGTAGAATATGTCCATACCAGTTTCCCAGTATGACCGTCCAAAGTGAACTCTGACTAGGAGTTCTTTACTTTGGACGGATTTATGACCATATCCTTGAGAAACCTCAAGGGGTTAGGTCTTACAATTTCTATTAAATTAACAATGAAATAATAGCACTTTTAGGGCTATTACCCCAAGGCCATTCTATCGCACTATCACTGGATCACAGAGGAGGTTAATCTGTTATAATCACCCAATGGAAAACTCATTTGAAAGACCCGAAACACAGTCATCACTGGACTATGGGAGTCTAAAGTCAGAGCTCCTGTCAGGAGCACGGGATCTTGGAGAAATTAAAGACATACTCAAAGATGTCGATCAAGAAACCCCTACACATGACGCCGCGCCAGACAATTTGGGATTTTTGACAGATCCAGAAATTGTACAGTTCATGGCTACTCAATCGGAAGATATTCAACGGGCATACAATCAATTTTTAAGTTTTACGGAATGGCACATCGGGCAACAAAAAATCTTCACTGGTGATGTCGAGTCTGGTATTGAATTACTCAAGCAATCACTTGAACATGATTATAAGGGTCAGGCGTTTTTGAAAAACATCGCGCATAAACGTGGAACGCTGGCGTACTTTGAGCATGACATCGCAACACTTGAAGATTCGATTGCTCAGCAAGAAGATGGTGATAAGAATAAAACCATACTCATTCATTTACTTGAGGGATTGAAAGAGCGAGGGATACCGGATTATTTCGTGGATTATAATAAAAGAGATAACTAAAAAATGCCCCGTAATATTGCGGGGCATTAATGTATTTTAAATTTCTTACACAGCCACAGAAAACATGTCCAGCGATTTTTGCAGGTAATCTTTCACTTTCAATTTATCAAGATTATCTTCTGTTGTGCGTAGTCTGCCTTCTGCATCGATACTTAAGTTTGGAAAATCCTTCACCAGTGGCTCAATCAAATTGAGTGTGGTTGAGCTTAATCCGCCAGCTACCCCAAGACCGAGTTGTTTTTCATGTTTTGCAATCGCCAACAGATAGTCACGCATTGCAGACGGGTTTAACTCCTGTCCTAATCCACCACTTGGATCAAGTAATACATAATCTGCTATCCCAAGATAGCTTTGTACCATGTCTTCCAACATTTCAGGCTCGTGGTTGATCATTGAAAATGCACCACCGCCAACCTGTAGCACGATCACTTTGTCAGGATGCTCATCCTTGTATTTTTGAATACTAAGCGGATTGGGCCAGGCAATGTTGAGTTGAAAGCCGTGCAGGTTCGGGCCGGCAGCGTCGGTAACTTTGAGCAGTTGTTCGGTCAGTGTTTCCGGTTCTTTAGTGTTGTAGTGAATAAGATTCAAACAACTTTCATGGTCTTGGAAAATATCTTTGATCCGTTCAAATTCAGGGTACCGGTGCGGCCATTTATTGGTCAGCCCCTGTATTGTTTTTGAACTTGCCAGAACACCAACCATAAGTAAACGATCTGCTTTTTTAAAGTCTGTGCTTTCAAGTGCGGCGATCACTTGATCAGGAAACATAAATCCTGTTACGCCGATGTAAGGTTTCTTTTTCATTGTACTTTTGGTTTTTTGAAACATTACAATATAAAATCGAATTAGTCAAACACGACCACACTACGAATTCCTTAGTCTGCATAGCTATGCACCACCCACTGGTCTGGCATTAATATATCTATGGAAACCGCCAGTATCGGCAAAATACAGAGCTCGATCTCTATGAGCGAGGTACGGATCAGGTATTGCCTATATTGTAGAAAGTCGAGTGAATCGGATGAGCTCCAAGCGCTGTCCATTGAATCCCAAGCCAAAGAAATGACCGCTATAGCGCAACGGCTAAATCTAAATATAGTCGCCATTAAAAAAGAATCGCACTCGGCAAAGCAATCAGGACAGCGACCAATATTTAAGGAATTGTTAGAAGAAATAGAAAAAGGGGTCTATAACGGGATCCTCACATGGGCACCAGATCGACTAAGCAGAAACGCTGGCGATCT
>CAZRQQ010000030.1:0-4445 GCA_964602465.1 uncultured Candidatus Saccharibacteria bacterium | reverse complement strand
AGGGACTATTTCCGTATTTGATCCACAAGATTCTTCGTTCACACAGCTATACCAATCTCCAAGAAATAGTTGTCCTGACCAGTTACAAGTATCGCCAGACGAAACCAAACTAGCATTTTCAGAACAATCCAATTGTTCTGGTTGGGCTGGTACACCAAGTATTCATATTTTGAATCTCGTATCAAATAAAGAGACTAGTTATGGTAAAAAGGATATTTCCAAAGTCTCGAAATTTTCGTGGTCTCCTGATTCAAAGTTTTTATATTATGTAAAAACTATCAATGATACCTCAGCAATTTATCGGCTAACAATAGATTAACTTATTTAAAACCTCTCGGGATTCTGCTCAACCTTATATGGGAAATGGAGGGATTCGAGAAATCTGACGATGTCGGAACCTTCCTCTTCTATATAGGAGAGTGGCGCTTTGATGATCCAGACCATGAGTATCTTCATACTATCGGGACTGATACGGCGTGGGGGGAGACTGCTGAGATCGGTGCTTGCAAAGAATGCATCGACGGCTTCTTTGATTTTCTGACGGTGGCTCATCGGGATGGTGAGCGAGATTTTCACCAGTGTGCCAAATGGTGGATAGCCGAGTTCTTTGCGAAGTGTAAGTTCTTCGGAAATGATGGAATTTATTTTTTGTGTTTGGAGTTGTTTGATAATAGGGAAGTCAGGATTGCGAGTGCATAGGATCACACCATTGCCAGATTGTTCATTGCATTCCATGACAAGTCTGAGCATTGTTTCTGTCGTCGAAAGTGCGGGTATCGAAAGAAGTCGATCTGCAAAGGGGATGAGGGTGTAATGAATGCCTTTGAGATACGGCAGTGCTTTGATCGTGCCGACGACTACTGCAAACTTTTTTTGTTGGACGTCCGCGATCAGCTTTTCAATAGTCGGGCCATCGGGTGTGATGTCGTCGTCCACAGTAAATACCGATTCGGGTCCGACGAGAGATACGAGTTCATCGCGCAAACTTTCTGTGCCGATCGATGTCGGCGTGATATTCCAGCTACCACAATGCACACACGTATGTGTTGCAGGAAGTGTGTCACCACAGTGTGTGCACACGAAGTATCGCTCGCTCTGTCCATCAGGAAGCGTGCGATTACGCAATACAACTGGCAGACTGCATGTGAGACACGTGACGATCGTTGAACAGTCTGCACAGCGGGAAAGTGGCGCGACACCCTTTCTATTTGTATATATAAAGAGTCGATATTTTTTCTTTTCGGCATGACGCACGAGATCCATGACTTCGCTCGGGAGCACCGTGCGATAATGGTCGACATGTACGATATGAAGTTTGTCGGGAATGTACGTGCGCGGCAGATGGGTTGCACCAAGTCGTTCGAGTGTTTCAAATCGCGGCATGGCGTCCCCCCAATGGAGTGCGAGCTGTGCACATTCGCAAAAATATCGGATCAAGATGCGCAGGTCGATCCCGTAGCGATCACTTGTCTTGTACCAGCTACTGCTTTCTGATTCTGCAATCACGACACCAAGATCGCTGCGCGGGATCAAGAAATATCCGGGCGTAACAAAGACGATGAGTGGACGGTCTGAAGTTTTGATAAGAGAAAACGCAGAGCGAATATTTTTCTTCGTTGTTTTGCTATGCAGTATGACCGCGTGTTTTTGGATACCTTTTGAAAGCTGGTCATACCAATACTCAAGCGCACGAATTGTAGGTGCGACAAAGAACACACTTTTTTTGGCGGCAAATGCGCTCCGGATGAGGCGTTTGTACTGATCGGCACGTTCAGCAGTTGGTGCAGTGGAGACATGTTCTTCAAACCCCGACGTGCTCGGCGTGTAGCTCGAGAGGATTTCAGAAAGCTTCTCGCCCTGCATGTATTCAAAGAGAAATTGCGGCATCGTACTCCCGGCTATCGCACCGATGGGAGCGAGTGTCTGCGTGGAGGTCGCATGAAGCGCGGAGATTGCCTGCTCAAAATACGGCAGATGCCCGAGGACTTGCTTGATTTTCTTGAGTGAAAACGCAGCTTGCTTGATGACAGATTTGGCTTCGGTGAGTGGCGTAGACTGCATGACGACGCCGATGATGAGCTGTTTGCCAAAGGGGATGGAGACGAGGGTGCCCGGCGCGAGGAGGTCGGCGCTGTAGTAGGTCAGCGTATCAAACGGAATCCCGCGTGCGATCGGAATGATGGTTGCTACTTGCATAGATGCACTATACTATTTGTACTACAGATGTGGAACTTCCGCCCCAGCAAAAAAATAGGTATTGATCTCGGTACGACCAACACCCTCGTCTACATGGCTGGTCGCGGCATCGTGCTCAACGAGCCAAGTGTGGTGGCAGTCGATCGCACGACCAAGCAAATTGTCGCACTGGGTGCAGAAGCCAAAGACATGATCGGCAAAACCCCTGACTCGATCGCGGTGTATCGTCCGATGCAGGACGGTGCGATCGCCGACTACAACATCACGTACGCCATGCTTCGGTATTTCATCACCAAAGCGCTCGGTCGCGGGTCACTCTTCAAACCAGACGTGCTCGTGTCAGTGCCTGCAGGGATTACTTCTACCGAACGCCGTGCAGTGATTGAGGCGACAATGAAGGCTGGCGCCAAGAGTGCGACTATTGTCAAAGAAGCAGTGCTTGCGGCGCTCGGTGCAAACGTATCCATCAATGACGCAAAGGGCTGCATGATCATTGATTCTGGTGGTGGCACGACTGATATCGCAGTTATTTCACTGGGAGGAATTGTAGCTTCTACGTCAGTCAAATGTGGTGGCAACAAACTTGACCAAGCCATCATCGACTACGTCAAACGCACGTACAACGTACTCATTGGCGATCAAACGGCAGAAGAATTGAAAAAATCGCTTGCTGCTGCACTACCTATCACCCCAGATGTGACCGGGGAAGTGAAAGGGCGCGACAGTGTAACCGGACTTCCAAGTACGATCACGATCACGACCAACGAACTCGTCAAAGCGATCGACTACGAACTCAAGCTCATCATTAAAGCGATCAAAAATGTCCTCGAACAAACGCCACCTGAACTTGCAAGTGACATCATCGACAACGGCATTGTCATGACGGGCGGCACTGCAGGACTTGCACATCTCTCTGGTCTCATCGAACAGCAAACCGGTATCAAAGTCCGCATTGCAGACGACGCACTCTACGCAGTCGCCCGCGGCGCCGGCATTCTCCTTGACCATATGGACGAATACAAGAGATCTATTTTGGTGAAGCGGTAAGTAGAAGTTCAGGAAAAGCCAGCCTTATTAGGTAAGGTTCCTTTATATTGACTTATTACCATAATATGTTATAAGAGATAAAATATTAAATCATCTTTAAAAAAGAAAACTTATGACTATTTTTGGAACAAAGCTCCCTCGTTGGGCATCTATTTGTATTCTCACCGTCATCCTTTTCATAGGATTGATAATTTATCGCTATAACTGGTGGACATTTGTGGATAGCTATGAATTAGCTTACAGATACGACAAAACAACCGGTATAACAACTGTTTTACCAAGAACTGGGTGGTACCGTATCACGCCGTTTATGACAGAAGTACACACGGTAGATATGCGCCCAATGCAAATTCGTATCGAAGCGAATATTCCCGGCGGCACCGTAGGTGATAACAATGTAAATACTAGGGTACTCAATGCAATGCTTGTACAATTCAGAGCAAAAGGTTTACATCAATTTCTTTCGTATCATGGCCGGCGGGATTATGATCAGAAAACGTTATCAGAAATATTGAAATGTTATGCCTATGAGGGTTGTGCCACTGATGGCTATAGCAAAGAAAAGTTGCAGGAAAAATATCAGTTTTTAGAAATCAAAAGCACAACTTCTGATAAGTTAACTGATACAATTTTGTCACCTAATAATCCTATGCAATGAAATTGAAAATTAAATTATCAAGATCATCAAAAGTAGCTGTTGGGATATTTAATCTTTTCTGCTTTTGTTATCTAGTGTTCTATCACTACACTGATAGTTATGAATTCGGTATCACCTACGATCTCTTTACAGGTGAAGTAAAACCAGATCTACGCAGTGGCCATCATTTTACTGCGCCTTGGGTTTTGGAAACAAAGATTGATATGCGTCCACAGCAAGTCTGCATTGTTTCTGCTACACGAAATATGGATTGCCGGCTTGTGCAGTTCGACACCTCCCAATGGAGAGAGCTTATTAAATATGAAGGTTTCCATTACTATTGGTGGTATAACAGAGTGTCTTTCAACTTTGGACAGGAAACGTATCGTGGTGTTAGGAATCTATTGTTAGGTCATGCATACGGAAACACTCGGTGCTCATGTGTAAAAATTATCCAGGAAGTCGGAAGTGATCAATAAAACTTACTGCAAAGCTGTTCAAATGAACAGCTTTTTATTTTATCCAAAAACCTCCGACATCGTCGGAGTGTTCGTTTGAAGACAAC
>CAZRQQ010000029.1:0-5572 GCA_964602465.1 uncultured Candidatus Saccharibacteria bacterium | reverse complement strand
TGAGGTGGTGCCCAGAGTCCTTGTCAAAGGAACTCGCGGGCAAGTCCCGCCGTTCGCGCAATATGAAAATAGCTTGGATTTTTCCAGGCTATTTTCATATGTAGGCGATAAGGAGCAAACCAAACTGCTTTGGTTTGCGTCGGGGCTTGTACACCGGAAGTATGTCCGAAGGACAACTGAGGTGGTGCCCAGAGTCCTTGTCAAAGGAACTCGCGGGCAAGTCCCGCCGTTCACGCAACACAATCTGGTATACTATCTTTTATGAAAAGATATGTTCCAATTCTTATAGGTGCACTGCTTATGTTTCCGCTTCAGACGGCAGTTGCGCAGGTCGTAGCTCCAAAGCCAATATTTCCTGCAGTTACTGCAAAGGGGATCGCTATTTATGGCTGGAAAAAGGATGGAGCGATGTTTCCGATTTACGTCAAAAACGAGCATTATGTGTATCCGATCGCATCGCTCACCAAGCTCGTCACGGCAAAGGCGGTTGAAGAGCTCTACAAACCTGACGAGATATTTACCATTTCCAAACTCGCCGCTTCGACTGAAGGCACGCTCCCCGGGATCGTTGCTGGTGCACAGTTTGTCCGTGATGATTTGCTCAAGGCACTTCTCGTGAGCTCAAGCAACGACGCAGCGGTTGCGTTTATGGAGCCGACTGGCAAGCAGACCTTTCTCGACAAGATGAACACTATCTTGCGCACAGGCAACTATACGACGACGGTCTTTACGAACCCATCAGGTCTCGATCCTGCCAAAAAGCTCGCGGTCAAACCCAACCGCATGACCCCGTTCAAAGTGACCATGCTTCTCAATGATATTTATAAAAACGATTCACTTTTGCGCAGTATCATGGCAGAAGATAGTGCCGAGATCACTGACTTGTCCACCAATACTCCTGTCGTCCTCAAACAAACCAATGCGCTTTATCGCGATGACAACTACAAAGACAAAGTCCTCATGTCCAAGACCGGACTTACAAACCTTGCCGGACAAAACCTTGCCTTTGTCACACCAAGTACAACTGACGAATATTTGTACTACACCGTCGTCTTCCTTGGTTCCAAAAATCGCAATACTGACTCCAAAAAAATCCTCGACTGGCTCGATCAAACCACACAGCAGATTGGCGGGTAATTGATCACGTACAAAGCAGTGGTTTTGTACGTGATTGACATTTAAACCAAAGGGTGTTATCATAGCTCATTATTCAATTGTGTTATAGGACTTCGCTCTAGTCTGGATGACACAGACGAAGTAATACAAACACAATATCTATGGAAACACATACACGCTCAACGCGGTCTAGCACCCGCTCATTTTCACGTAAACCCGGACTTCGATCTGGTGGATTTTCAGCGCGTCGACCTATTACCTCAGTCGGCTCATATCGGTACGAAGGCAAAACACCAAGTTTTGGCAGCAGTAATCGCAGTTCGTTCAGTGGGGCAAGCCGAGGAGGTTTCGGAAACCGAGGCCGATCATTTGGAAGTCGTGGCGGCAAGCGCGGTCCCAAGGCTGACTTTATCGATGAATCAAAGTTTATCAACAAAGCTCCGGAAATCACCGAAGAAGCAGCATACGTGCCGCAAAATACCTTTTCTGATTTCAAAATTCATGACAATCTCGCCAAGAACTTGGCTCGCAAAAAATTCGTGACCCCATCTCCGATCCAAGACCAGGCGATCCCTGTGGCGCTCGATGGCAAGGATGTGATCGGTATTGCAGCGACGGGTACTGGCAAGACTGCAGCGTTTCTTATCCCAATCATCAATAAATTTGTTGACGATCGCATGCATCAAGCACTCGTGCTTGCACCAACGCGTGAACTTGCGCAGCAGATCGAAGATGAGTTTCGTGCGTTCACATTCGGCATGCGACTGTTCTCAGTTGCAGCAGTGGGCGGCCTTCCGATTAATCGCCAGATCAAAGAAATCGACATGGGTGTACACATTGTGATCGGTACTCCTGGACGAGTGAAAGATCTGATCGAACGCGGCAAGCTCGACATCACAAACTTCAATACCGTTGTGCTTGACGAAGCAGATCGTATGCTCGACATGGGATTTATCGACGACATGCGAGAAATTCTTGGAAAAATGCCGAAGGAAAAGCACGGCATGTTCTTCTCTGCGACGTTTTCTCCTGATATCAAAAAACTCTGCGGTGACTTTTTGAAAGATCCGGTAACGGTGTCGCTCAAGACGCGTGACACATCTGCAAGTGTGGACCAAGACGTTGTTCGTGTGGGAAATGCTGACAAGATTGAAAAGCTCCACGAAATCCTTGCGCGTCCTGAAGTCACCAAGGCGATTATCTTTCGAGAGACCAAACGTCACACGGACCAGCTCGCACGAGAACTTCGCAATCGCGGATTCAAAGTTTCAGCGCTTCATGGCGACATGCGCGTGCGCGAACGCAATCGTGCAGTCGATAGTCTCAAAAAGGGGATGATCCAGGCAGTGATCGCAACCGACGTTGCAGCGCGCGGTATCGACATCGCGGACGTCTCACACGTCATCAACTACGACACACCATCAACCTACGACACATATATTCACCGTATCGGTCGTACCGGTCGTGGCAATAAGAAAGGCGTGGCATTGACGTTCGTACGGTAATTGAAAATAAATAAAATTGTGGTATCTTAGGTGTACCACTTTGGTGAATTTTTCCGATTAGCCAGCATGTTGGCTTGGAAGCAGCCATTCATTTAAAGAGTGCGTAACAGCTCACTGGTGGAAATGTTCTTTTTTCATTTTTTAATTAAAGTGCGGCAGAGCTATCTGTAATCCAGAGAACTCATGCCGCTACTTTTTTGCCGTTGTAGCTATCACTGCAACGGCTTCACTCGGACAATATGCAAATACATTTGCAATTGCTCCTCGTTCGCCGTTGTAGCTCAGTTGGTAGAGCACGCCCATGGTAAGGGCGAGGTCCGCAGTTCGATCCTGCGCAACGGCTCCAGGTAATGTATGGGTATAGTATAATTTCATTATGAACTATGAGGGTGGAGATGCGTTTTCAAAACAGCCAGATCACGAGGTACGACCAATGAAGGATTTCGTACAAGAAGGCCAAATAGATAAAAAACTATTAAAAGACATTCTTCTTGATCGGCCATACATTGGGTTGACTATAAACGAAGAAAGACTCAAAGAGCATTTGGATTATCTGATAAGAATTAACGAGCAACTTAAAGATCGACAGTTGCACGAAACAATCTCATATTTATCTGAGATTGGTGAAAAACTCTTTTATGCACAAAGATTGACAAGAGATCGAGGTGAGGAAATAAAGAAAGATAACGTTACACTCGATCCAAATTCTGAAACATTTTATGAGGATGTCGAAAAAATGCGTGAGCATTCAAGCAACCAATGGGAACAGGTACAACTCATGGATTTAACATCTAGCGGAAAACGTAAGATAAATGATTTGCTCGAAACAGTATATAAAGAAATTAATAAAAGATTTATTGAAGATGATCAAAGGCCAGAAGGTTTTGAAATAAAAGAGTAATTATTCATCGCATTATCTTTAAGACCGTCTTTGCACTTTCTTATTTTTATGCTATAAATAGCACTCAATTTGGTGCCCGGAGACGGGCCTTTTATATAGAGAAAATTATGGAAATCAGAAACCCCGAACCAATTTCTCACAAGTTCGAAATGGTACGGGGCAAGCATTGCAAAATATAATTTAGATACACATTTATGGAGATTAGAAATATAGCAATAATAGCCCATGTCGATCACGGCAAGACGACTCTCACTGACAAAATGCTCGCATTTTGTGGGGTAGAACTCGCAGGTGCATCCATGGACTCCAATCAGCTTGAACAAGAGCGTGGCATCACTATCTATGCGAAAAACACGGCAGTCATGTACAAAGGTACGAAGATCAATATCGTGGATACGCCAGGTCACGCGGACTTTGGATCAGAAGTTGAGCGTGTGCTTCGAAGTATCGACTCAGTGCTTCTCATTGTGGACGCGCAAGAAGGTCCGATGCCACAGACAAGATTTGTGCTCAAGAAGTCACTTGAGCTCGGTCTCAAGCCTATCGTTGTCATCAACAAAATCGACAAACCGGGTGCCGACTGTGCACACACGCACGATGCAGTGTTTGAACTTTTTATGGAACTCGGTGCGACTGATGCACAACTTGACTTCACGACTGTCTACGCAATCGGCCGAGAAGGTGTTGCAATGCGCGCTGAAGGCGATGAGCGCAAAGATCTCGAACCGCTTTTTGAAACAATTCTCGAAAAGGTTCCTGTTGCAGTCAACGATACCTCCAAGGCATTTCGCATGCAGGCGTTTAACCTCGCGTACGACAACTTCCTCGGCCGTCTCGCGGCAGGACGTGTCTACGAAGGCGTGGCAAAGATGGGCGACACCGTATATGTCACATCTCACGACGGCACGCCTCGCACTGCCAAGATCACCAAACTTTTCACGTTCATGGGTATGAAGCGCGAAGAGGTGACAGAAGCAGTCGCAGGTGACATCGTCATGCTCGCAGGTATTCCAGACATTTTCATCGGAGAGACTATTAGTACAAACAAAGACGCAGAGCTTTTGCCCGCGATCACGATCGATGAGCCAACGATTGTGCTTGATTTCTTGGTCAACAACTCTCCGTTTGCTGGCAAGGAAGGGAAGTTCGTCACAAGCCGCCAAATCCGTGAACGACTTGAGCGCGAGCTTGAAGTAAACGTCGGACTTAAAGTTGATTTTTCTCCAGACGAAAACCGTACCGTCGAAGGCTTCAAAGTATTTGGTCGTGGTGAAATGCACATTGCAGTGCTCCTCGAAACAATGCGACGTGAAGGATTTGAAATGCAGGTATCGCAGCCGCAGGTGATCATCAAAGATATCGACGGCGTAAAGAGTGAGCCGTTTGAAGAAGTGACGATCGATGCACCGGCAGAATTTCAAGGCGTGGTGATCGAAAAGCTCGGCATGCGCGGCTTTATCATGAATGATATGAATTTGAAAAATAATACTGTGCGTATGGTATTCACCGGACCTACTCGCGGACTTCTCGGCTACCGCAACCAGTTCCTTGTCGACACACGCGGAGAGGGTATTATGAGTGCGCGCGTTATTGGATTTAAACCGTACGCAGGTGAAATCACCCGACGCCAGGTTGGCTCTATGATCTCTATGGAAAGCGGGAAGGCGCTTGCATTTGCACTCTGGGGACTCCAAGATCGCGGCGTGCTCTACATTGGTCCAACGACTGAAGTGTATGAGGGTATGGTGATCGGCAACACCTCAAAGGGTGAAGAAATGACCGTGAACCCGACCAAAGGCAAGCAGCTTACCAACATGCGCGCATCTGGAAGTGATGAAGCAGTGACCCTTGTCCCTGCATGGACACTCTCAATCGAACGCGGACTTGAGGTCATGCAAGACGACGAATTCCTCGAAGTCACTCCTCAGTCAGTCCGACTTCGCAAGCAATATCTGAGCGACACTGAACGAGCAAAGGCGAAAAGGAAGTCTTAATTTGGTATACTAGTATGTACTAGGCCTTCGGGCTCCGAGGAATCCGCCATGTAAGT
>CAZRQQ010000028.1:0-5650 GCA_964602465.1 uncultured Candidatus Saccharibacteria bacterium | reverse complement strand
ATTATCGATATGACACATCACAGGGCTGTACGAGATATAGACCCTGACGGATACCTAGATTTTTCCAGTAATTTTTGCGGTCTTTTACTTGAACTACATACGAGGAAGGTTTTACCTGAAAAAAGAAGGAGGGTTAGAGTACTTGTTTCTTTGGTTGTCGGAACTACCGATAATCCAGATCGTGTAGAGGTTGAAAAAATCTACACATTTGGATACTTATGTCGCTTATACAACAAACAAGAAGATAAGCCCTTTGATGTTTCTGAACATACAATCGACGTTGAATCACGACTTGAAGCATATAGAAAGGACGGTGAAAAAAATATGGCATGGTCAGGGTATGTACAATCTATGCATATAAGCAAATTGATTGAACAGCAAAAAATAGTAAACTCACTGCCACCAGAAGAACGAGAAGCACGACGCAAAAAATTTGAAAAACAAAATGGTATTCCGATGATACGTATTGGTTAACACTGTCGTTATTTTATCGATAGTGTTTTTTATTTTTTCATAAACCACTTTGTACCATCAGTCGTCAGTGTTATCGCACCTTTCTCTTGCGTAGAGACAGATGGAATCTTGCGGAGTTTCAGTCGATCGACAACTTCAGGTGCAGGATGGCCATATCTATTGTTCACACCGGCCGAGATGAGGGCAAGTATCGGAGACGTGGCTTTGAGAAATACATCACTACTTGAAGTTTTGGAGCCGTGATGGCCGAGCTTGAGAATGTCGACGTCGATCAGCTTTGGTGCAGTCTTTGCGAGATAGCTTTCGATCGAGCTTGGAGAGTCACCGGTGAAGAGCACACTTCGACTGCCTATTTGCAGTCTTCCGACCACTGACGCAGTATTGGTCTCCCATGTGCGCACATCGCGATCTGGGAAAAGTGTCGTGAATTTCGTAGTACCATCAAGCGACACGTTCATCCCCTTTCGTACAAAGTATGCGGGGATTTTTTTATTTGTGACTTCTTGCAGCAAGTTTTTGTACATATCGGTATCACCTGCAACTTCGGATGTAAGGAATAGCCCCACTTTGTATCGATCGAGCACTGCTCCAAGCCCGCCAATGTGATCTGCATCAGGATGCGTCGCGATCACGACATCGATAGAGCGATCGCCCGCTGGCATGACTTTCGCAAGCTCGACCAAAACCTTGCTGTCTTTGCCGCCATCAATCAGCATCTGCGCACCACTTGGCGCCGTGATCAAAAAGCTATCGCCTTGCCCGACGTTCAGCATCGCAACACTTCCCTTGCCATCGCTTGCTCGAGGTTGGAGCGCAATGGCTGCGATGCCGAATACAGTGATCAACAAAATGAGAACGAGAAGATTGATTGTGCGGCGATTCATGGAGGTATTGTACTTTCTTGACTTTACACTGCAACCATACTAAAATACCAGAGTCACTATGAAAGAGACCCTTGTGCAGATACGTCTGTACCGGGGGCTTTTTCTTTTTGGATACTGCGTACAAACTTGTGATACTGATCATTAAGAAATATAAGTTCAGTATTTTTGTTTCTCAAAAGAATCGAGCACTTATGTTTATCTGGCGCGATTACCTTGTCTATAGCGTTTCGATCTTTCAGAAATGCAACCAGACATCCGAAGTCTCCATCTCCTGTAACAAGAATGCATGTGTCATATGACTTGGTATAAAAATCTGATACAGCCTTGAGTACGAGCTCCGCATCACAGTTACCTTTCACTACACCACCAACAGAAATAGCTTGTTTGAACACAAGAATAAATCCGCATTCTTGTAAGTATTCATAGAACTTCGTCCGATCTGGTATCAGCCCTATAAACAAATAGACATGTGCTGGAGTGAATTTTTGTCTGAGCCAGCCGCGAAGCTTTTTGTAATCAATCTCAAACCCAAGCTCTTTCGCGGATCGATAGAGATTGTTGCCGTCGATATACATATTGATCTTTTTAGTCACAAACATATCGTAGATCAAAACAATTAACAATAATCTAAAGTTCTGTATACTCCCTATATGTTTACCGAACAACCCCTTTCCCCACAGCCTTTTGGCAAGATATCGCAGATGACCCATGACGAGCACAAGAAGCTCTACGCGGGGTATGTAAAGCATGCCAACCTCATAATCGAACACGGACTTGAATTCTCGAAAGATCCGGAAAAATACATGTACGAACTTGGCGAGCTTCAGCGACGATTTTCATTTGAATGGGGCGGCATTCGCA
This sequence comes from uncultured Candidatus Saccharibacteria bacterium, assembly GCA_964602465.1. Lineage (GTDB taxonomy): Bacteria > Patescibacteriota > Minisyncoccia > Phycocordibacterales > UBA9973 > UBA4124. The sequence goes on along the minus strand of CAZRQQ010000028.1, from coordinate 3,431 downwards.
ATCACGAAGTGTACTTTGCTTTGCTTGAAAATGGAGCAATTGCGCCAAATCCTGAGTCTGCACTCTACAAGAAAATCATTGCGCAATGGGACAGTGTTGAAATTTTCGTACAGCGCATGACGATGACTGCGCTCACCCGTGGTATCGGCTGGGCGATGCTCTACTATGACAAGAAGACCGATATGCTTCTCCCTGGTTGGGTGGACGAGCAACATCTCGGACAACTCGCAGACTGTTCTATCGTCCTCGCGCTCGACATGTGGGAGCATGCATATGCTGCCCACTATCAGCCTTCCGGCAAAAAAGAATACATTGCAGACTTTTTCAAGAACATGAATTGGTCCGTTGCCGAAGCGCTTTTTGCAGCTGCAGCAGATACTCGCTAAGTTCTCGACGAAATAAAACTGCGAGAACAATCACATAGATACCACTCATCATCCACCACGGTAGTTCAAACGTATTCCACACAGGAAGCTTTGCGCACTGCTCGAGTATCCAAAGCAACGCCTTTCCTCCGACTGACACGATCACACCGAGCACACTTGCAATTGCAGGAATCCATGAAAATAGAACGACGAGTATCCCTGCGATCATGATGACTGGCGTAACTAATGCGAGCAGGATATTTGCGATCGGAGACGACAGCGGCACATTGCCGGAGAAATACATCATGTAGGGGAGCATAAATATTGGGACCGTGAATGCAAGCATAAGGAGCTCGCGGAGACTTATGCGTTTGGTGTCGGGAATGAATGCAAATATACCTTCAACTTTGGGAAGTACAGCGATCATAAAGAGTGTGGCAAGAAACGATAAGTGAAATCCCGGATCGACGAATATTGATGTCGGTGAAATGAAGAAAAATGCGAGATATGCGACTACCAGCGCGCGTATAGGTTGATACGTCCGGATCGAAAGTCCTGCAACCACTGCGATACTTCCCATGATCCCTGCTCGCACCGCCGCAACTCCCGCACCACTGACAAGCACGAGCATAATGATGGCGATCACGGTCACGATGCTTCGCGCTTTGAATGAAAGTCTTTGTAAAATGATGAACAAAAATCCTGCAAGGAGTGTGATGTTGTAGCCAGAGAGCACGAGCACGTGGAGCACACCAGTGTCACGAAATAAATCCTGTATCTCATCCGGCAGTCCACCTTGGTAGCCGACCACCATCCCTGCAATTACGCCATCAAATGGAAATGAAACGTACTTCGAAAGAATATCAGCAACTCTATACCGCACAATCGTCGCAAGACGGGATAAAGAAAACTTCCCTTCTTCTACGATGACTACGGCCGGACTATTTACGATACCGACCACACCCTTGCTCGACAGGTACGCTTGGTACCCAAAGATGCGGCCGCTATCTGTGACAAAGTCCTGCGGCGCGACAACACTTCCGCGCACCGTTACCCGATCTCCCGGAAGTAAACCTTCATCACGATGCATGCTTGCCTGAAGCTTCACGTCCAAATCTGTATCCCGCACGACAATCATCGTCCGATCAAGCCTACGGTCAGTCGACACAACAGTCGCATCAAATGCTCGATTGCCAAATACTTCACTCGGCACCGGTATATCCACTCGCCAAAGCGTAAGTGCCCCGAGCACCAGTACCCCACCTGCGATAAGCCCCGCAACAATTCCTTGCCTTGAACGAAAGATCAGCACGCATATCACAAACACTCCGAGTCCGATCCATCCGATCATCAAAAGCTCCATATCAAAAATGCGATAGAGCATCGCACCGATCGTGAGTAGTACCGCCATGAGTTCGAGCATGAGCTCATGGTAGAAAATTTATTTTAATCAATATCTAAAGTAGTGACGCAAGAGTATAGTCCTGAATAAGTGCTGTTTCTTCAACTTTTGAAAACACCTTTTTGTACTTCGCACCTTTGGCACCCTTCACACGTCTTTCGCAGGTTGCCCAATCTTTGTCAGCATGCACGACGCCATCGACAAGTGAGACATACGAATATGCGGCGCCTTTATTTCCCGATGAGGAAGATTTTTTGGCCGGCGACTTTGGTTTGTTGTCGGTAAGCAGTTGTTCGTATTCTTTCATTGAGCCTTTGAAAAGTTTCGGCTTTTTGCCAAGCGCAGCTGCAACGGCAAGTTCGTCACACCTATCGTTGTAGATATGTCCTGAGTGTCCATCGACTTTAGTCAGCGATAGTTTGCGACCAAATGCATCGCGGAGCTTCATAAGCTTCATCCATTGTGCTTTGTTTTCCACCGGCTTCTTGGCCATCGTCACCCAACCTTTCCTCACCCATCCATCAATCCATGATTCGATACCATTTAGGACATACCGCGAATCTGCGTGGAGTTCCACTGCTACTTCCCCAAAGTTTTTCTCAATATATGCGAGACCCTGAATCACAGCTTCAAGCTCCATCTGATTGTTGGTCGCAGGTTTTTTGGCACCTGCAAGTTCCACCACTTCCCCATCAGTTATAATGATCGCTGCCCAGCCCCCTGGTCCAGGATTGCCGCGTGATGCTCCGTCGGTATACAATACAATACTTTTCATCCGCACAGTATAGCAGTACTATATAGAGTATATGCAAAACCCGCTCAATGGCACCTGGCACGATCGATACCGGAGCGCACGAACACTTGCACAGCGATTTGCTGACGGAGTCGCCGCATTTACCGGCTCATGGATATTTCTCATCCTTCATGCAATCTGGTTCTTTGTGTGGATCTATCTGCACGTCGAGCCCTACCCGTTTGGGCTCCTCACGATGATTGTCTCACTTGAAGCAATTTTCTTGTCTACCTTCATCTTGATCAGCCAGAACCGCGCGGGCGAACGTGATCGAGTGCAGGCAAATGCTGACTACGAAACGAACCTCAAGGCCAAAAAGGAAATTGAGCAAATCATGCTCCGCCTCGACTCCATCGAACAAGACAAACTCGACAAGATTTTGAAAATTTTGGAAAAATAAAAACATCCCAATAAAGGGATGTGGTCTATTATGCAGCTTTTCTTGAACGAGGATTCTCCCAAAAGGCTTTAAGATGATCAATCGTTTCTCCGCTTAAGTTTGCAATGAAAGAGGTGATGGACAGGTCTTCTTTTTGATCTATTACTTCGCTTACAGCATCGCGATATTCGATCGTAAATCTGCCATCCCAATGCGGAATAAATGTAAATGCCCCAACATAATTCCACTCCTCAGTTTTAGAGTACGTTACACTAACAATACGTTTAGTCTCTTCATCAAATTGTATTGATTTTCTTTGTTGGTTTGCAGTGGGACGTACCACACTTTCGAGTGGAGTAAAATAGATCTCTTTTTCTATTCTCTCAAGAAACTCTTCAACTGCTTTATTGAAATCAGAAACGATTGGCTGTAAGTACGCCGAAAAATTAAAGTCGTACCGCATAGTATGCTATTTTAAAAGGTTTTGAAATA
>CAZRQQ010000027.1:0-5917 GCA_964602465.1 uncultured Candidatus Saccharibacteria bacterium | reverse complement strand
GTTCGATGATTATCACCAAGATTTACCTCGGTGCGATGAGTCGCGCAGAGCTCTCGCACAACCGCATAGGCGGACTGCCAAACTTTTATTTTTATGTCGATGAATTTCAATCCTTTGCGAACGAAACATTTGCCGACATTTTGGCAGAGGCACGCAAATACAAACTCGCGCTCATCATTGCACACCAGTATGTGGCACAGATGGAAGAAAAGGTTCGCGATGCAGTCTTTGGCAACGTAGGTACGACTATTTCGTTTCGTGTGGGACCCCTTGATGCAGAACTCTTAGAGAAAGTCTTTGCGCCGCAGTTTACTGCAAACGACATTATCAACCTTGGCATGGCAGAGATCTACCTTTCACTCATGATCAACGATATCGGCTCGCAGCCATTTTCCGCAAAGACCCTTCCACCACTTCCTCGACCGGCGATTACATTCCGCAATGATGCAATCGAAAGCTCGCGCAAGACGTATAGCAACCCCAAGCACGGAGTCGAACAGGCGATTCTTGACTGGTTTGCTGAAGGAGCCGAGGAGCGTGAAGCAGAAGCTGCGCGTGGCAAGAAAAAAACAACATTCGCTGAGGGTACTTCGTCGCAAGCATACAAACCTCGCCCGCAATTTTCTACTGACAGCGCTCCCCAGCAGCAAGGCTTTGTCAAAAAGCAGTATCCACCCAAAGAATTTTCACAGACCCCTCAAACACACAAACCATTTGCAAAGGCGTTGCTCAAAGAGCCGATCGTGCGAGAAGAAAAGACGGTAGTTGAGAAAAAGGAAACGGTAACTCATGAGATCAAGGCGACTGCGTCTCCCGAACTCAAAACCTTACTTGATGCGATCGATGGCGCGCCGTCCGATGTCGTTGTTGCTGCACCTGTACATAAAGAAGAGCCTAAGAAATCTATAGAAAAATCCGAGACTCCATTTGTCGGAGAAAAGCCGCTTCGCGAGAGTGTGCCGCCCGTCAAACATGCCGAACGCGGACCGACTGAGAAAAACCGAGATCTGCTCAAAGCTGCACTCGCAGGTGCGATGAAAGATATTTCCCCACGTCGTCCTTCGGACTCTGCGGGGCACGCAAAACCCATCGTATCTCAACCTATACCAGAGCGTGATTCTTCTGAAATCTCTCACGACGAACTCAAAAAGATTTTAGAATAATTTTAAAGCGATCATAGTATAGTGCTGAGACATGAAATATCTTCTCTGGGCTTTTGTTTTTACCTTTCTCATTCCTCGACTTGTGCATGCGGATATTAGGATCACCGAAGTTGCGTGGATGGGAACGAGTGCGAGTCAGTACTCTGAATGGATCGAGCTTTACAATGACGGTGATGAGTCAGTCGACTTGTCTGGGTGGAAATTTTTGAAAGCTGGCTCGACAGTGCTTTTTACATTGAGCAGTACGATTGAGCCCGGCGCGTATGTGCTTGTTGAGCGTACGACGGCAAGTGCGCCGGATGCGGTGCCTGACGTTGATGATGAGTCAGGAACATTTGGAGGAAGTGGGCTTTCAAATAGTGGAGAGAATCTTGTACTCAAAGATGTGGATGGAAATACAATAGATGAGCTCGAGTACGCATCGGGGTGGCCGGGAGGGGATGCAAAGTCCAAAGAAACAATGCAGTGGAACGGTAGTTCGTGGATCACTGCAGCTCCTACTCCCAAACAACACGTGAGCACTTCTTCGAGTGGTACATCTAGGGCAGGTGAAGCTGAGGAAGACGAACATCCGATTCCGACTATTTCTGCAAACAAACCGCATGTCGAATTTGTCGTACCGTCGACGATCTACAAAGGTGTTTCCTATACCTTTGAAGCGCAACCCGTGCTTGAGTTCAACTATCGAATTACCAAGGGCACATTTTACTGGAATATGGGCGACGGAACGACGATGCGTCAAAGCGATCTTGCACCGATCATACATACCTATCAGTATCCAGGTACGTACACGATATCGTTTTCATTCACTGATCCGACCAATCAATTCCCAAAGCTTACTGGTACTAAAAAGATCACCGTTGGCACACCGGCGGTGATGACTTCAGTAATCGAAGGAAGTGCGATTGAGATTCGCAACACCTCAAGTTCATCAATCGATCTTTCAGGATGGAATGTTGCAATCAGCGGGAAAAAACTTCCAATTCCTGAGATGACGATTGTTGCAGAGAAATCTGCGATCACACTTCCGTTTGGTATCTGGGGTATTGCTTCTGCACAGACTGCGTCACTTGTCGATCCATCGGGAGGTTCGATCGCGCGCACGGCAACTGCAGCTCCGGCACACCTCGCGTACCAAGAATACATTCCCGAAGAGGAACCAGTGGTCGACTCTGAAGACCTTGTCGCACGTGCAGTATCTATTGAAGCTTCTGATACGAATAGTACTCCACTACGAAACCGCACCAAAAATATAATCTTCGGTGCGGTTGCGCTTTTCGTTATCGTCCTCGTCGTACTCCTCGAGCGGTTTATGGCCCGACAGGAGTACCAGTAGTTGTAGTAGGTGCAGATGCGGTACTTGTAGTTGCTGTCGCTTCAAGTGTTGCCGCGCTAACCTCGTTTGCGATCGAATCGATCTCTTTTGAAAGGATCTTTACTTCTTGATTGGAAACTTCCTTGATCGTGTTGTCCACTGCAGAGAGTGCTGCAGCTTTGCCTGTGTCATCAGCAGTATCTGTTTTCTCGATCACTTCTTTGTTTGCCTTGAGGTTTTCTTCGAGAGTGGTGGTTACGGAGAGTGCCGCAGTTGGTGCGACCGTACTGAGTGTCGTGAGATCTGCCGAGAGATCCTTGATATGTTCATCGATAGCTTTTTGGACAGTTGCCTGCTTTGCCTTCGTAAGTGTCTTTGATTCGGCAAGGGTCTTGATTTCCTTTACTCGGGTTTCAACACGCTTGGCGTTGTAGGCTACCTTTTCTTCAGGTGTTTGCTGAAAGAATCCTTTGATTTCTTCGTTGACATTGAGTTTAAATGCATACAATGGATCACCTGGGAGTGCATTGTCTGCAACTGCAGAAACGGTTCCACCGACAAAGATAAAGAAGAGAAAGCTCGAAAGTGCGATACGAAGCCCATGGTAGACGCCGCGCTGAAAAAATGACTGAATGCGCCTTTGGCCAAGCACGGGAGTATTTACAAGGAGATAATTTGCGTGCGCTCGAATAAGCCCCCGTTCTTCGTCGGTGAGTGTGATAGATTTGAGCTTATTGAGTTGTTCAAGATTGTGATTCATTGTAATTTGTTCGCAGTTTTTTGATGATCCGGTGAATGTGGACAGTCATCGCATTGACACTTTTGCCGTAGAGATCTGCGATTTCCTCGATTGGCCTTTCTTCGGTGTACCGCAAAAAGATGATTTGCTTACTTTCTTCATCAAGTGTTTCAAGAAGTGCGCGGATACTTTCGATGTCATCATGTCTGAGTACATCATCGGTATCTTTGGTACTTCCGGGATCAAAGCCTGATTCCATGAGCGTATCGAGCGATCCAGACTTTTGTTTTTTGTAGTAGTCGACCAGGGCGTTTTTTGCCGCGCGATAGAGAAATGCTTCCTGGTGCTCGATCGTCTTTCCTCCAGCGAGATATACCCACGTTTTGGTAAAGGTATCCTGGGTGATGTCGACGGCAACGGCACGGTTTCCTAGTCTAAAGTATAAAAATCGGAAAATGGCATCCTGGTACTTGTCCACCATGTCAAGGAATATCGCCTCAGTTTCAGGCTTCGGATCAATCTTCTCTTGTGACGACAAAGGCCGCTCCATCTTACAAGTATACACGAAGGTACAGCATGCAGGCGATCTATGCTTTCCCTGTAAGGGTAGAAAGGCTATACTGAGCCCAATGTCATCCAACCCATTGCCCAAAGTCCTTGTCGTCGGAGCCGGCTTCGCAGGTATTGAGGCGGTCAAGACCCTCAGGAAGTTTGAAACTCCAGTCGACATCACGCTCATCAGCAAGACCGATATCTTTGAGTACTACCCAGCGCTCTACAAGCTCGTCACGGGAGCGCTTCCGATCGAAGTTTCTGTCCCAATCAAGACTATTTTCCCAAAGGGTGTGACGTTTATCCAGGCGACATACACCGGCATCGATCAAGCCCGACAAGTCATCACGATTAGTGAAAACGGGGGAGAAGCACGCGAGCTCGAGTATGACTATCTCATTCTTGCACTCGGGAGTGAAACCAACTTTTTCAATATCAAAGGCTTGCCCGAACTCTCGCACAGTTTCAAATCAGTCGCAGCTGCACTCAAACTCAAACGACATTTTTGCGGCCTTTTCGCCAAGGCAAATGGGTTAAGCAAAGAGGAGCTTGTATCCGTGCTTCATGTACTTATTGTCGGCGGCGGTCCGTCGGGGGTAGAACTTGCGGGTGATTTGCGTAGTTATCTCACGCGCGTTGCCAAAGAGTTCGGGGTTGACCCAAGCCTCATTACGATCGATCTCATCGAAGCCAACAATCGCGTCCTTCCAACGCTTCCTGAAAAAGTTTCGAACATTGCCGAAGCGCGCCTTCGCAAAATGGGTGTGAATATTTTCGTCAATCGCGCGCTTGCCGAACAAGAAGTCGAAGAAGTGATCCTCAAAGACATGTCCGTAAGTTCACACACGGTCATCTGGACTGCAGGTACGCGCATCAATACTTCATTCACGCAAATTCCCAATGCGACTTTTGATGAACGCAAACGTGTTGTTGTCACTGACACACTCTCGCTTCCTGGAGACAATCATGTATTCATTGCAGGCGATGGCGCTGCTACTCCCTACAGTGGTCTTGCGCAGACGGCGATCGAGCACGGTGCATTTCTTGGCAGACATATCAATGCGATTGTTTGTAAACACACGATTCGTACATACAAGCCGGAGCGTCCGTCGTTTGTAATCCCGATCGGCGTGAACTGGGCTATTTTCAATCACAACAAATTTGTCTTTACTGGCTTTCTTTCATGGATCCTGCGCTCTGCGATCGATTTTCGCTATTTCTTCCACATCGTGCCGCTTGCCTACGTCTTTGCAGTCTTCAAAAAGGGTAAGAAGTACCGGCATATCAAGGGTGGATGTAGTCTCGAATAAGGGATTGACTATTTAAACATATATATGTATAGTGCTTATAGACTAACTCAATTCTTTTCACAAAAACTTTTACAGATGACAAAAATAGTCCCCGAAGGATGGGATCCAAATGGTCCTATTCCCTTCAAGTATTGCCCTCCTGTTGATACAGGCGAGCTTGATGCATTAAACATTGCCGGTTCAAAAGAGTCGACAATTGCAGAGGAAACGATAAAAAAAGAAAATCCGGGCTACTGCGAAATAAAGTGGTTTAGCTCAAGTGAGAAACTCGATGAACTCTTTCCAGTAGGAAATAGCGGTATCAAAAAAGCTGAGGATGAGATCAAGGCCTCACGAAACACCAAGGATTCTATATTCTACAAAGAAGAACGTAAGTCTGAGGTTGATGAACGTGTTCGGGCTGCCGGACTTCCGGTTCAATTTTATCAACACAAACCATCTCGTTTTCGGAAACTTTTTTCATTGCCCAAAAAAAAGACCTGTGTATTATTTTTGAAAAAACTTGTTACATTCAAAAAGAAATACAAACCGTCTCTTTTCGACACTCCCAAGGAGCATGAAAACCCAAAACGGAAATTCAAGATGTTTGAATGGGGTAAACTCGTGAAGGAATCAGATCGAATCGATTATTTCAAAGATGTCACATTCAAAAGCTAATTATTGTAAATACGAAATCAACCCGGTTTCGTATTTTTTTATTTTTCTTCTATTTTCTTAAGTGCAAGGAGGATCTTTTTGAAATCATGAAGAAGCTCGTCGCGCATGCTGCCGTTGTAGAGTGCGGCTGCGGGGTGATAGAGCGGAAGGAAATGTGTCGTATGCATACCAGGGAACTTTT
>CAZRQQ010000026.1:0-6364 GCA_964602465.1 uncultured Candidatus Saccharibacteria bacterium | reverse complement strand
ACCCCGATCTGCCCAAGATGAAGCTCCATAGTGCGTTTGATATAGAAGCGATGAAGAAGGAATTGCCAGAGTTTCCATGGGCGAAGCGTGAGCGATATGCGTCTACATTTAAACTTAAGCCGGAAGACATTGAGGTCTATGTAACCAACCCAGAAACATTCGGGCATTTCTTTGAGAATGTTGCTGCATTTCTTAAGACAGGGGACGAATATAGAGTACTTTCCAATTTGATTATTTCTGATGCCATGGGGATTATCAACGCAAAGGGTGGTATCGAGCATGTGGTTATCCCGGGGTATAAAAATGTTGCGGATCTCGTTATGATGTTTGTACAAGGAGAGATCACGTCTCGCGGTGCCAAGGATATGATCGCGGTAATGCTTGAGCGCGATATTATCCCAGCGCAATACGCCGAAGAACACGGTCTCCTCCAGCAAAATGATGCAGAATCACTCAAACCTACTATCGAAAAAATAATCGCGGCAAACCCTAAAATTGTTTCCGACTACAAGGCGGGGAAGGAGGCTGCAATACAGGGACTTGTGGGACAAGTCATGAAGGAAACGAAGGGAAGTGCAAACCCAGGTCTGACCTTGCAGCTTCTAAAAGAGATGGTATAGTTCTGGAAGAAGGTCCTTTTTTCATTGTTTGTGATTTTATTTTGTGTTTAAAGGACTACTGATTATTGTTTAAAATATGCAGCCCTTCCGTTCTCCACGGAAGGGCGCTTTTTTGTTATACTGTCGGATATGGATACAACAATCAGAGTGGCGATTAACGGATTCGGGCGTATTGGAAGAGCATTCTTGAAGGTGGCATGGGCGAGACCAGAGATCGAGATTGTGGCAGTCAATGACCTCGGCAGTATCGAAAGCTTGGCCTATCTCTTGCGACATGACACGGTATATCGCGACTGGGGACACAAGGTAGAAGTATCGGGAACTGATCTTGTGATTGATGGCAAGACGGTGAAGTTTATATCAGAAAAAGATACCACCAAACTTCCATGGAAGGATCTCAATATCGATGTGGTGGTGGAGTCGACCGGCCTCTTTACGGCATTTGATAAGGCGAAATTTCACCTCGATGATGGCGCAAAACGCGTCGTGATCTCAGCTCCTGCAAAGGGGTCCGATGGTACAGTGCCAGGCGAGACGATACTTCTCGGAGTAAATGAAGAAAAGTTTGGCACGTGCGAGATCACGTCCAACGCATCCTGTACGACCAATGCCTCAAGCCCACTCATTGCAATCCTCGACGAAGCACTCGGCATCGAAAAGGCGATCCTCAACACGGTGCACGGCTACACCGCGTCTCAAGCACTTGTCGATGGACCATCCAAGAAAGACTTGCGCGAAGGACGCGCTGCGGCACAAAACATCGTGCCGTCTAGTACTGGAGCTGCCATCGCCGTGACCAAGGCATTCCCCAAGCTCGAAGGGCTCTTTGATGGTATCTCGATCCGTGTGCCAGTACCGGCTGGATCCATCGTCGATGTGACGTTTATCGCAAAGCGCGATACCACTGCAGAAGAAGTAAATGAAATACTTAAGAAAGCTGCAACCGATCCGCGCTGGAGCAACATCTTTGCAGTCACTGACGAGCCGCTTGTCTCAAGTGATATCCTCGGCAACCGTCATGCATCCATCGCAGATCTCGAAATGACCCGCGTCGTCGGCGGCAACCTTGTGAAAGTCATGGGATGGTATGACAATGAGATGGGGTATACGTATACGCTTGTAGATCATGTTGTAAAAACAGGTAAAACAATTAAGTAGTTATGAAAAGTCTGGAACAACCAGAAAATCAAAACTCGAAAGATCAAGAAATAAATTTTCTTGTTGAAATCTCAACTGATTCACTGGAAGGTTTTCAGAAAAGATTAGCTGACTTCATTATTGAACACTGCAAAAATCTTGATGCCGAAAAATCAATGGAATTTCTGGAAAAGTTCAGTGAAAAAGGCGATCAATGGTTCGAAGATCGATTAGTAGAAATCAAGACTATTGATAAACAAAATTTCTCTGAAAATGAAAAGACGAAATTTATTAACACAATAAAATTTCTTATAGAAAAGCGTGATGTGTTCAATAAAGTCAGGGCAGAATTAATCCTAGCTTTACAGAGTAAATTCACTTAATTTATCACATGGTACAATAACGAAGTAGGATATACATATACCTTGGTTGATCATGTCATCAAGACAGGGAAGACTATATAAATAATATGGAAAGGGAAAAAATATTAGAACAGGAAAAAAGTGGAGAGGAATTGGCGAAAGATCGCCTAAAAGTTCTTGAACAACAGTTCATCAAAGCAATGTCTCTTGGTGAACCGGAATGTTATGCGGTGCGAAAACCTATTGATAAAGAAATTGAGAAGATATTGGAAGTATATCCTCAATTACAAGAATATTACGATACTTTATGATCATCCATCTAGCCACAGATCACGCAGGACTTGAACACAAAGAAGCTGTCAAAGCCTATCTTTTGGAACAAGGGCTTGAAGTCGTCGATCACGGAGCTGCAGAGCTCATCCCCGAAGATGACTACCCAGACTACATACTCCGATGCGCACAAGCTGTGGCAGCTGATCCAGACAACTCTATGGGGGTGATATTTGGTGGAAGCGGGCAAGGGGAGGCAATGTGTGCCAATCGTGTGCCAGGTATCAGAGCGGCAGTATTTTATGGTGGTACTACTGACATCCTTACACTAAGCCGCGCGCACAATGCATCCAACATCCTCTCACTCGGCGCTCGATTTTTGAGCCCAGAAGAAGCGGTACAGGCAGTGGAGTTGTGGCTTGGGACGCCGTTCTCGAATGATGAACGGCATTTGCGTAGATTGAGTAAGTTTTAATATGAAAGATATAAAGCAACTAATTCAGTTTATTGAACTTACGCATCAGTTTCAGAGTGTTGAACGAGTTATGTATGTTGGTGTTGGGAATGATCGTATGGAAAATGACGCAGAGCACAGTTATCAGGTTGCAATAACGGCCTGGTATCTGAATGAAGTTTACCAGCTACATTTTAATAATGAGAAAATATTGAAATACGCTCTCGCGCACGACCTTGTTGAGGCATATGCTGGAGATACTAGTATTCACGACAAGGATGCACAAATAGGAAAACACGAACGCGAAGCAAAAGCGTTACAGCAAATTATCAAGAAATTTCCTGAATGTACCGATATTCATGAAACTATTAAGGAATACGAGGAGCGTATAGATGGTGAAAGTAGGTTTGTATATGCGCTTGATAAATTACTTCCAATGATCAATGCATATTTAGATAATGGACGGGCCTGGCATAAAAATAATGCGTCTTTTAAAGCAATCCATGAATACAAGTTACCGAAAGTCGCAGTTGATCCCACAATACATCAACTATATAACGAACTTGTACTTTTACTAGAAGAAAAAGCTGATGTACTTTTCGCAAATTCATAATTCATCATGAAAATAATCCCTGCAATTTTGCCCCATAGATACTATGACATCCGCGACAATGTTGAAAAGGTATATGGTGCCGTCGATACAGTGCAGGTAGACTTTGTCGATGGAAATTTTGCTGCAAATAGGACGTGGTGGTTCAATGGCAAAAATGAAGATACGCTTGCGGCATTTCTCTCCCAAGAAGAAGGCTTGCCGCACTGGCAGGAGATGAACTATGAATTTGATCTCATGATTAAAGATCCACTTAGTCAGATCGATACATTTATCGCGCTTGGGCCATCCAAGATAATCTTTCATGTAGAAAGTCTCGATCAAGAAAAGACATTGCAGTACTTTGAATCACTTCCAGAAATAGTGCGCTCGACTATTACATTTGGTATGGCGATCGGTATTGAGACTGATCCGAGTCTTGTCGCGCCGTACACAGACTACATCGATACGATCCAGTGCATGGGGATACAAAATGTCGGATTTCAACAGCAAGCGTTTGATCCGCGTGCGATCGAACAAGTCCGCAAAGCCAAGGCACTTTTCCCAGACAAACACATTTCAGTCGATGGAGCAGTATCGCTTGCCAATGCTGTACAGCTTGCAGAAGCAGGTGCGGATACACTCGTAGTGGGCTCCGCAGTATTTCTTTCGGATGACATACACGGTACAATATATAGACTTCAAGACGTATGGCAGCCGGAGAATTCACAATCCGCGAACTAGAGCTCAAAGCAAACGACATTAGGCAGTCGATTATTTCTATGCTTTTGGAAGCGGGAAGTGGACACACTGCAGGACCACTTGGTATGGCAGATGTATTTACTGCTTTGTACTTTGAACTACTGCGACATAAACCACAGGATCCAAGTTGGACAGATCGCGATCGGCTTGTGCTTTCCAATGGTCATATCAACCCTGTGCTCTATGCGACGATGGCACACGCAGGGTACTTCCCAATAGAAGAGCTCCAAACGCTCCGCAAATTTGGATCAAGGCTTCAAGGACACCCACACCGCGATTTTTTGCCCTATCTCGAAAATTCTTCCGGACCACTTGGCTCTGGCCTTTCGCAAGCGGTGGGGATGGCGATTGCTGACCGGATGGACTTTGGAATCACGTCGAGCAAATATTTTTACGCACTTCTCGGAGATGGAGAACTTAATGAAGGAAATAATTGGGAGGCAATCATGCTCGCCGGCAAAGAAAAGCTCCGCAACCTCATCGCCATCGTCGACCGCAACAACATCCAGATCGATGGCTACACCGAAGATATCATGCCGCTTGATGATCTCGGGAAGAAATGGGAAGCGTTCAACTGGCACGTTCAAGAGATCGATGGCAACAACATGCACGCGATCATCGATGCCGTACACAAAGCGCAGGCAGTATTTGAAAAGCCATCAGTCATCATCGCGCGCACCATCCCAGGCAAGGGCGTGCGAGAATTTGAAAGGAAGTTCGAATGGCATGGCAAGGCACCAAATAAGGAGGAGGCGAATATGGCCTTGCAAGAACTTAGGACATTATCAGGGAAGATTAAATCTGAGCATCAATAAATATGAATCCAATACAACAAATAGAAAGTAAAGATAGTTCAAAGAAATATAATCGTGTAAGTTTTTTCGTTATGTTTATAGTCATGAGTATAGTAATTGTTGTTGCTCATGAAATATTTGAACGTTTTGTTCAAATGAAAGTGTTATCTCCAGACGGATTCAGATTTGCTTATTTAAGCAAGCTCGAAACACAAATATATGGATTAATTGGTGTTATTACTCCAATTTCAATATTAGGCGGTTTTATCTTACTAATCTCTCTATTTCATTTTCCTCTCAATGCACTTTTGGCAGCAGGTGTAATAGTTGGAAGCCTAATGTTTACTGACAAAATTTGGGCTCGTTTTAGAACAAGGAATTTGTTGTTGGAAATTTGCTTTAAAACTTTGGTATTGATGGTGTGCTCACTTCTGATTGAACTTCTTGTCTATAAACAAGCATGCTCGTGGAAAATGCTTACCAATACTCCAATTTCTGAAATTAAAAATGGTCTTGGTGATAGTAAAAGTGGCTGTTGGCCCATTGGGTATTCTATGTAGATAATATGGAACTAAAGCCCGGACAAATTTGGAAACACTATAAAGGCAATGATTACAAAATCATTGTGTTAGGTAAGCATTCTGAGACAGCAGAAGATATGGTGGTGTACAAACAGCTTCATAGTGACAAGATTTATATCCGCCCGATGAATTTATTTTTTCAAGACGTCGAATGAGAAGGCAAGACAGTTCCAAGATTTACATTTATAAGCGATAATTAGCACATGCTCAATCCTAATTTAAAACTCAATCCAAAAATTTTCAACGACGACGTCGAGCAAGTGCCGATCCGTAAGGGATTTGGTGAGGGGTTGACACAGGCAGGGGAAAGCAATAAAGATATCGTTGCGCTCAGCGCTGACCTTACCGAGTCGACCCAAATGCATTTCTTTAAGGAAAAGTTCCCAGAACGGTTTGTGGAGATCGGTGTGGCCGAGCAAAACTTGGCAACGGTTGCAAGTGGTATGGCAGCAATGGGTAAATATCCATTCTTTAGCTCCTACGCGATGTTTAGTCCGGGGCGCAACTGGGAGCAAATCCGTACCACACTTGCATACAATGACCGAGCTGCGGTGATCGTAGGCTCACACGCTGGAGTATCGGTGGGACCAGACGGTGGCACACACCAAGCGGTCGAAGACATCGCACTCATGCGTGTGATCCCTCGGATGACGGTACTCTCTCCTTGTGATGCGATCCAAGCCAAGCAAGCAACACTCGCACTTTCTGCGAATCCTACACTCGCATATCTACGCCTTGCGCGCGAAAAGACGCCCATCATTACGACAGAAGACACGCCGTTTGAGCTAGGCAAAG
>CAZRQQ010000025.1:0-7084 GCA_964602465.1 uncultured Candidatus Saccharibacteria bacterium | reverse complement strand
GTAACAAGGCACGGCTAGCGGAAGCTGGTCGTGGATTAACTCAAATTGAGATGTCTATATTGCGTCCTTCGGGATACAATACAGATTGATACGGTTGAACTGAGGTAACTCAGAAAAAGTTGTGGTACATGACTTATATGTACTCGCTGTCGAGCGTTAGAAGACACAAATCCCGTCGTGTGTATCTATAGAGCACGTGACTGGTTAGATCGGGACAAAAGAAAGATGATGACTCGCATTCTTCAACACAACAACGCATGGATGATCGCAGGAGGAGCGCTTTTCGGAGTGCTCCTTTTGTGTTTGATTTCTATTAAGAATCATCCAGTGGAAGTCGGTAGACCGGAGTTGGATCAGGCTAAAATACATGTAGGCGACAAGATCATCCCTGTAACGATTGCGGACACACAACCCCTGCGCTCACAGGGGCTCTCTGGGACGCCAAGCCTCAAGACAGGAACAGGTAAATTATTTATATTTCCCAAGACAGCTATTCAAGGCTTTTGGATGAAGGATATGCAGTATCCTATCGACATCGTTTGGATCGATGAGGCGTGGAAGGTGATAGGTATCACCGAGCACGTTGATCCGGCAAGTTATCCAACCATTTTTTATGCACCAGCACCCGTACCGTATGTCCTTGAGATCAACGCAGGTGAAGCAGCAGTGGATAACTTTGGCGTAGGCGTACAACTTCGTTTAGAAAAATAACAGTATTCTAAAGTCGCTTCCAAAAAAAGCTTCTACATAAGGCTCATTCGACACTACTTCTTTACACCGAAACCATTTTATTTTTTATCATGAAAAACTGCGCAAAATATTCTTGATCTCGACATAATTTTTGTATACTGGCTTATCTATGACGGCAATGCTCGTACGCAAAAGAAGTGGCTCGATGGTTGATTTTGACCGTGCGCGTATCGCTAGTGCCATTTCCAAAGCATACGCAGCAACGCAAGTCGGCCTTCCGGAAGAAGAGCTTACCCAACTCGTTGATCGCGTCCTCGAAGAGATCAACAAGAGCTTTGGTGAGAAACTCATCCCCTCAGTCGAGGACATCCAAAACATTGTCGAAAAAGAAATCGCAACCAAGGGCGATTTTGACGTTGCCAAGGCCTACATTCTCTACCGTGAGGAGCGCAACAAGGAGCGTAAGCGAGATATTTTCAAAAAGCGCGTGTATCTGAAGCCCTATGAGTACCCCGAACTCTACGAATACGTAAATGCGGTGCGTCACTCCTACTGGATCCACACCGAATTCAACTTTGTGGGCGATGTGCAAAACTTCAAAGTAAACGTTGATGAAGTTGAACGAAGCGCGATCAAGAACTCCATGCTTGCGATCGCACAGATCGAGGTTGCCGTAAAGACGTTTTGGGGTGATATCTACAAAAAGCTTCCCAAGCCAGAGATCGGTGCAGTCGGCGCGACATTTGCAGAAAGTGAAGTCCGCCACACGGATGCGTACGCACACTTGCTCGAGATTCTCGGACTCAACGAAGCATTTCGAAGTATTGGTGAGATCCCGGCCCTCATGAAGCGTGTGCACTACCTCGAAAAGTCTCTTGCAAGTGCACGAAGTGACGACAACCGTGACTACTCGCAGGCCATCCTTCTCTTCTCACTCTTCATTGAGCACGTCTCGCTCTTTTCTCAGTTCCTGATCATGATGTCGTTTAACAAGCACAAGAATTTGTTCAAAGGGATCTCAAACGCTGTCGAAGCAACGTCCAAAGAAGAACAAATCCACGGACTCTTTGGGATCGACATTATCAACATTATCAAAGACGAGCATCCTGACTGGTTTGATGCAGTCTTTGAAGAAGAAGTAGTCAAGATTTGCCGAGAAGCATTTGAGTCAGAAACCCAAGTCGTCGAATGGATCTTTGAGAAGGGTGAGCTTGCATTCCTTCCCAAGGCAGTCGTCATCGAATTTATCAAAGAACGGTTCAACAGATCACTCCAGAGCATCGGCATCCAGAAGATATTTGAGACCGACCCCAAGCTTCTCGCCGAATCAGATTGGTTTTATGACGAAGTGATTGCGACCAAGCACGGAGACTTTTTCAACAAACGATCGATCAATTACAACAAGAAATCAAAGAGTATTACGAGCGATGACTTGTTTTAGGGGAGAATAAGATGGAAATCAGAGAAATTATGACTATTACCAGATTAGTGCGACAATAAGATATATGTATTGGCTCAACGAAAACAGTAGAAAATTTTTGGCAAAGGGATATCTCGTGGGAGGTATCTCTGCCGAAGACCGCATCCGTGAAATCGCCGAGATCGCGGAACGACACTTGCAGAAGCCTGGCTTTGCGGATAAGTTTTATGACTACATGTCAAAAGGCTTTTATTCGCTTGCAACCCCTATTTGGACAAACTATGGGTACACTCGCGGACTTCCGATCAGCTGTTTTGGGAGCTACATTGATGACGATATGTCCCGTATTCTCCACACCCATGCAGAAGTCGGCATGATGACTAAAAATGGCGGTGGAACATCGGTCTATCTCGGAGCGCTTCGTCCACGCGGTGCAGAAATAAAAGACAATGGACATTCATCTGGTTCAGTACACTTTCTCGAACTCTTTGATAATTTGATCAATATTGTCAGCCAGGGTGTTACCCGTCGCGGTCACTGCGCACCCTATCTTCCGGTTGAACACGGTGACATCGAAGAATTTCTCAATATCGGAACTGAAGGTCATCCGATCCAGGAGTCAACCTACGCAGTCACAGTGGGCGACCAGTGGCTCAAGGAAATGATCGAAGGAGACACCCAAAAGCGAAAGATCTGGGCAAAGATCATCCAGCGCCGCACGGAGATCGGGTATCCGTACATTCTTTTCTCTGATACGGTGAACAACAATACCGTGGACGTGTACAAAGACAAAGGAATGAAAATCCACAACAGCAATCTCTGTTCTGAGATCTGCTTGCCAACCGCTGATGATATCTCATTTGTATGTTGTCTCTCTTCGATCAATTTGCGTCACTATAATGAATGGAAAGATACTGATGCAGTCGAAACGCTCGCAATGTTTCTCGACACTGTTATCACTGAGTTCATAACCCGTCTTGAGGCGATGCGGGATCATGAAGACTTCCACAAGAGAAGTGCATTTCATATGATGGAGCGCGCGCACAAGTTTGCCAAAGAACACCGCGCACTCGGTCTCGGCGTCCTCGGCTGGCACACCTTCCTTCAGGAAAATAATATTCCGTTCGAAAGTCCTGAAGCTGCGGCCCTTAACGAGGAAATATTTGCACTTATCAAAGACAAGGCATACAAGGCATCTGAACAGATGGCCAAGGAGTATGGTGAGCCAGAAATCCTCAAGGGCTATGGCCGCCGCAATACGACCCTTCTTGCGATTGCGCCTACCACCTCAAGTGCATTTATTCTCGGGCAAGTATCACAGGGTATCGAGCCTTTGATGAGTAACGCGTTTGTAAAAGACGTCGACAAGATGAAGGTAACTATCAAGAATCCAACCCTTGAAAAGCTTCTTGAGGAAAAGGGCCTCAATACCAAAGATATTTGGGACAGCATCCGCGACAACGATGGCTCAGTGCAGCACCTCGATGGACTCACTGATCATGAAAAGAAAGTATTCCGCACCTTTGCTGAGATTGATCAAAAGGCGATCATCGAACAAGCAGCCGCTCGTCAAAAGCACATCGATCAGGCACAGTCACTCAACATCATGATCGATCCGACTATTCCTGCCAAAGACTTGAATGCGCTCTACCTCTACGCATGGGAGAAGGGGATCAAGACCCTCTACTACCAGCACTCCATGAATGCTGCGCAGCAATTTGGCCGCAAAAAGCTCCAAGAGCAAGATGCCAAGAAGCCAAAGGTGACGTTTGTAAACCAAGACGTGAATTGTGTGAGCTGTGAGGCGTAATCGCAATCAATAAGGAATAAGAAAAACCGCAGATATTATTCTACGGTTTTTAATTTTAGTTGTACTGCATTAAATGCGCTTGCTTACTTTTTTGCAAAAAAGCGTAATCATTGTTCTCCAATCACCGCCTTTTTCAAGTTCCATTTTGCCATTTTCGCTTCCCACTTCACATGTATCTTCATTCATGCGGAAGAAAAATTCGGGAAGCTCCTGTTCCTTATTAGTTTTAAAACTCGCCCAAAGGAGGTAAACAGGGAAATGGTTGCTGTCAATTTCATAAGAAGTTACACATATATCATTATTTGCATCTTCAAATGAATTAACACTGAGTTCTGCTGGTGTTGTAGCAACAGCACCTTTTAGATTAAGCAAAATTGCCAAAACTTTGCGGTAGGTCATGTAGTCGTACATATGCTTTATTTTTTAATTAAATAACTAGATATTCCTAAAAGTATAATATCACAATATATAAATATTGTCAATATTACTCAAATATGCTATAAATCCTTTGTTGCACCGAACGATCGCCCTACTTCGCTCTTACGAGCTTCGCGGGGAGGAAAGTCCGAACACATCCCAATTTAGTTTGGAAAGGTAGCGGGTAATGCCCGTCGAGCGCAAGCTTAGGACTGCGAACAGAAACGATCCGGTTTAGTCCGGCTGAAACGGCTAAATGTCTATCCGTGTGCAAGGCCGAGCCTCCCCACCAATTGGTGGGGAGGAGTGCTGCTAGAGGTGATTGGTAACAATCATCCCAGATAAATGATCGTCAAAACAGAATTCGGCTTACGAGTGCAACATATGAAAACCACTTCCTCACCGGAGGTGGTTTTCTCTTTCCCTAAATTTGTGCGATAGCATATTTTTAGGGAAATTTAAATTTCCGTTAAGCCACACTTTATATACTCAGATTATGAATATAGACGACAAAATCCTGAACACTATTGCCTGGCATGTTCCTCGCCGTGGAGGAGTTTCGTTAAGTATTTTGGCCTTACCGCTCTTTTCAGTGTATAAACAAAAAACGATCCAGAATGCTATCTCGCGCCTCAAGCAGCAACAGTTTGTCGCGTTTGAAGGAAGACATATGGTGTTATCCAAAAAGGGAAAACAGTATCTTGCAAACAGAAAAGTGCTTTTGCGGATGTTTGATCCCGCATCTCTCAAAAGTCGTCCAAAAAGTCTGATTATTGTATTTGATATCCCTGAAGATCGGAAAGCTGAACGAGAATGGTTTCGCCGTCAGTTGAAGGATTTTGGGTATGAAATGATCCAGCGCAGTGTGTGGTTTGGTCCCGGACCATTGCCTAGTGAGTTTGTTGAGTATGTTGTTTCGATCAATCTCTCTGAATCAGTCAAAGTATTCAAAGCTTCTCCACTTTCAATAACCTCTCCAGCAAAGTAGATACATTGCTTTCCCTAAAAATATGCTATCGCACAAATGTAGGGAATCACCTCTCTTACTTGTATAGACTTCTCTATGGCACTAGTTTGTTTGGTATACTTTCAATACATGAATCATTCTCCATGGATTGCGCAACTTAATAAAGAGCGACAAGTACAAAGCATCCAAAAAGACATACAGACCGATGTGGCTGTTGTCGGCGGCGGTATTGCAGGGATTGCAACTGCATTTTTCTTGCTCACACGCACCAAGGAGCGTGTCACGCTTATCGAAGCATCCCAAGTCGCGCATGGTGCGACTGGGCACAATGCGGGACAGGTGACGAGTTACTTCGAAAGGGGATTTGCAAGTATGGTCAGTGAGTTTGGACTTGATCTTGCTCGCGACGGACAGAAGTCAATCGAAGATGCGTGGGTACTCTTGGATGAGATCTACACAACGATCAAAAGCAGTATTCCGTTTTCGCGATTTGTGGGGCATGCCGGACTTTCGACAGAAGCACAAGTACTCCTTCATTTGGAAAATAATTTTCAGCGAGTACAAGCCGGACTCGTGCCAGAACAATTCATCATTGCAAATCATGTGCCATTTCTCGGACGCATTCCCGAAAAGTATAACCCGCTCTATCGCGTTGTCTCACACGACAAAATTCTCTCGCTCATTGAAACACACAACCCCGAATTTATTGCAGTGATTTCCTTTCAAAAGGGTTGTATCAACTCTGCGCTTTTGTGCGAGCAGACACTTGCATGGATGCTCGAAGCGTATCCCGATCGATTCACCTGCTACGAACATACACCAGTGCACAAGGTAGTCCTTCATGCGCATGAGGCAGCGCTTGATCTTGGCAGACACATGGCAAGTGCCAAACACGTGATCCTGTGCACCAATGGATTTGATACGATCACCATCTTTGACCAGGGTGGACTTGTGATCGATACGAAGTTTAGGCACTCGATCGAAGGCGTGGTGGGATACATGTCTGCATATCTCGAACACGAAATGCGTCCGCCACTTGCGGCAAGTTATCTCCTCAAACCTGATCCAGAAGATCCGTTTTATCATCCTGATGAAGCGACTGGTGATCCGTATTTTTTGATCACGAGGCGACAGTACATACACAAAGATACCGAAGAGACATTGATCTCAGTTGCAGGACCTGAGGTGAGGATTGATAAACGCAGTTCATACTCGCGCGATATTGAGTTTCCGGGTGCGGCAGCGGATTCGATCGATCGATTTGTAAAGGCAAGTTATGCACCCGATATGTCACCGATTGAGTATCTGTTTACGTGGCATGGTCTCATGGGCTACACACCCAACGGCGTCAGATTGATTGGTCCTGAACCAAAAAATCCAATTCTCATGTACAATCTTGGCTGCAATGGTATTGGCATACTCCCCTCAGTGTACGGTGCACATCGACTCGCGCGCATCATCAATGGCGAAAAAGTGGCGCCGAGTATTTTTGATCCCAAATAGGGTTGACCCGGAAGTAGATCTTGGCATAGCACTTCGTGCATATTGCGAAGCAATGATGCCAAAGCTCACTTCCGGGTTGACTTTTCAAAATTATTTTGCTAGTATATAAAGGTGAGTTGATACGCCACGCGTTTTTAACACACAAATGCCCGAAGAGAACCCCGCAAGGGGTTTTCTTCATGGGAGCACTTGTCTCTTTTATATAACAATATATACTTATGAAGTTCGTGATTTGCCATCGGCGGCTGCGCTCACATGGGCATTTGTGGTGGAGTTA
>CAZRQQ010000024.1:0-7502 GCA_964602465.1 uncultured Candidatus Saccharibacteria bacterium | reverse complement strand
CTTTAAATTATATAAAATGGAAGAAATAGTAATTCATCCCGTCTTAGATTCAAGCGATTCGAGTCTTGAATTAATCAATCTTTTTACACCTGAGTTTTATGAATACCTAAAGGGTAAGCCAGGTGCAGTAAATTCTCTTTTACATCTATTTAAATCTGGGAATGAAAAAGCCGGTGAAATAATAACGTATCTTCTCGGTAGTCCGGTTCATAAAAGTAGTGATCTCATCAAAACAATTCACGAAACCGGATATCATTTAGCGTCATATGCCGTCACTTGGACTGAGCCTAAAATAATCAATGAAGACACCACCGAACCTTCTGTTGAATTTGAAATTGAAGCAACATTTTCAAAACCGGAGCCAGAATGGGTTATCGCAGATTATTTCTTGGTGATTAAAAAAGATTCGGTGTTCAGAAGGGAATTTGTTCTAAAAGATATATCCTCTTGGCTTGAACAAAAAGGATACAAGGTATTCCGATTTTATACGGATAAGAACAAGGGCCCGATGCGCACTACTGTCAATCTTCAGTTCTTTACCTGTGGAGTAGACCCTAGAAATACTCATATTGAATTATCAAAACGTGTAATTGGAAAATTTACTGTAAGAATTATAAAAATCGAATCGTAAAAAATAACCCCCGCATTTTGCGGGAGTTTTTTGTTTTTCCTGTATAATCATTTCCATGACTATCATCATCTTTATCCTCGTGCTGCTCGTGTGTGTGCTGGTGCACGAATGGGGGCACTATATAACTGCCAAGAAAAGCGGTATGTTGGTGGAGGAATTTGGATTTGGAATACCGCCGAGACTGTGGAGTTTCAAGAAGGGCGAGACCAAGTATTCGATCAATGCACTGCCGATCGGTGGCTTTGTAAAGATTGCCGGAGAAAATGGTTTGGAGACTGATGTACCCAAGGAGCGGCAGTTTGATGCAAAGCCGTGGTATGTCAAAAGTCTCGTGCTTGTGGCGGGCGTCATCATGAACTTCGTGCTTGCGGTGGTGCTCTTTGGAGCAGCATACATGATCGGCCTTCCGGGGGTGACAGAGAACGGTACGCCGACAGTGATATCGGTGGTGAAGGGAAGTCCGACTGAGAAAGCAGGTGTTGTAGTGGGTGATACGATCCAAGCAGTGTTCGTGGACGGCACCAAAGTATCGATGCTTGATACCGAGCATTTGCATGAAGCGATCGTTGCTTCCAAAAAAGACGTGACTATTTCGTATATGCGCGATGGCACGGCGCACACCGCAACACTTACTCCTGTCGCCAAAGATACGGGCAAGATCATTGGTGTAAGCATCGAATCGATCGGCACCGTGAAGCAAAGTCTACCCCAGGCGATCGGGCACGCATGGAGACAGTCAGTGAGACTCCTCGGTGATATCTTTGGAGCGATCGGACATTTGGTCGGCGGACTCTTTACTGGACAGGGTTCTGTGGAAGGACTTGTGGGTCCAGTCGGTCTTGCACGCGAAGTAGGCAACGCCGCAACGTTTGGATTTGCATATTTGCTCGCCTTTACTGCAACGATCTCACTCAATTTGGCTGTGCTCAACATCCTCCCGTTTCCGGCGCTCGATGGAGGACGACTCATTGTCGTGTGGGGGGAAGCGATCACTAGACGCAAATTTTCTCCTACCGTTGTGGGTGTGATCCATGGTCTTGGATTCCTGCTTTTGGTCGCTCTCATGGTCATTCTCACAATCGGTGATATCCGAAATAGCTTGTAAAATAAAGATTATCTACCACTTGACGAATGTTTGACTTTTTTTATATACATGATAAAGTGTGTTCATATCAATTAGGAAGGGATCGTATATAAACCCAAAAACTTTTATGGCAGTTATCAGTTTCAAACCCAAACAAGTCACCAAGCGCCTTCTTTCAAATTTGCAGGATCGTGCGTACGACATCATCGTAAATCGCTACGGCCTCACCGATGGCGCTGATTCAAAGACTCTTGAAGCAATCGGCAAAAAGTACGGCATCACTCGCGAACGCGTTCGTCAGATTGAAAATGCGGCACTTGCTGCGATCCGCAAGAGTGATAGTTTCAAGTCTGAACATAAGACGTTTGGTGAACTCAAGGCGCTCATGGAAACCGCCGGCGCAATGGTGCACGAAGATGACTTCCTTTCCTATATCTCCAAAGACAAATCGATCCAAAACCACGTTCGTTTCTACCTCGTCCTCAGCGATGAATTCAACAAGATGAAGGAAGACGAGCACTTCAACGCACGTTGGACTGTGGATGAAGAACTCTCTGAAGCAGTGCACGAAGCGCTTCACAATGTGTACCGTACACTCGATGACAAAGAACTCCTTTCTGAAAACGATCTCGTTGCTCGCTTCCTCAAAGAAGTCAAAGACGTGGCACAGCAGTACAAGAACGAAGAAGTGGCACGACGTTGGCTCAACATTTCCAAGAAAATCGGTAAGAACCCACTTGGCGAATGGGGACCATCAGCAAGTCAGAACATCAAGACTCGCGGTATCAAGGACTATGCATTCCTCATGATGCGCAAACATGGGAGTCCTATGCACTTCCGTGAAGTAGCAAAGGCGATCCAAGATACCTTTGGCAAAAAGACCCACGTTGCGACGACCCACAACGAACTCATCAAGGACTCACGATTTGTGCTTGTCGGCCGCGGCTACTACGCGCTCGCAGAATGGGGTTATAAACCAGGTATCGTTCGTGACGTGATCAAAGAGATCCTTATCAAAGAAGGACCGCTCTCCAAAGAAGATGTCATCGACCGTGTCCTCAAAGAACGTTTCCTCAAGAAAAACACGATCCTTGTAAACCTTCAGAATCCAAAATATTTCAAGAAACTCTCTGACGGTCGCTACAATGTAGCAAAATAAGAAACAACCCCAGCAATGGGGTTTTTCTTATGCGTGCTGAAGGTCCTGAGTTTGCTTTTGAAAAAGCAGTGTATGGGGTACAATTGCATACATATGGCAGACGCAGGAGGCGGAGGGGGTGCAAAGTGGGACGCATTTGAGATCGGCTTTGCAGTTATTCTTATCCTCGGTATTCTCGCAAATCTCGGCGGTGGATTTACAAAATCTTCTACAACCACTCCCAAAAAAGAAACAACTGTTACCAAACCCAAAGAAAACTGCGGGCTTACCATCGCGCGCCCACATTCACTTGAACGCGTTGGTTCATTTGTGACACTCATCGGATCCGTCGGTACGTGCAACTGGCAAACACAAAACAACGTCGCACTCTACGCACAGATCACGGACTTCTATGGCAAGCCGATATCTGCATACACGCAAGTGTTGATCACTGGTACAAATGGCGCGACTGCACAGTTTGATACTGCGATCGAGCTCACACAACAGCCTGCTACAAACAAAGGGTATCTATTACTTTTGCCCGCAGTCCAACCGCAGACTCCGATCAACATTCGCATTCCACTCACGTTTTCGTAATGCTATACTTGATGGATGGAATCCAACGTGCTTGATCTTTTGCTTCGACATGTCGGCGTGTTTGTCGCACTTGTCATCGTCGCCAAGCTCGCGTGGAACTTGTGGATCAACTACGTAAACATGGCGTACTTGCGCAGCATTGACTGGATCATGCTTGAGATCATTCCTCCCAAAGAAGTATTCAAATCACCGGCGGCAATGGAACTTGTGCTGAACTTTCTCTACGGTGGGGACGCGACGAATAAATATTTGCGGTATTGGAAAGGCGAGATGAGCCAGACGTATTCACTCGAGATCGCCTCGATCGAAGGCAAGATTCATTTTTATATACGTTTCCATAAAAAGTTTCGTAAAGGATTTGAAGCGCAGCTCTATGCGCAATATCCGCAGGCCGAAATACGTGAAGTACCGGACTATACCAAGAGTGTGCCGGATTTTGTGCCTGGTGGTCCAATCAGTATGTTCGGTATCACGATGGGGCTTGCCAAGGATGATCCCTATCCAATCAAAAGTTATGTCGACTTTGGTCTAGATAAGGCAATCGGTAGTCTCGAAGAAGCGGAACGCATTGATCCGATCACGCCGATTTTAGAAACAATGGGTTCAATTGGTATAGGTGAACAGCTTTGGATGCAGATCATTCTCCAAAAGGAATCAAAGCGCCACACTGTGGGTGATGAAGGTGGCAAGAGTGCCAAAGATAAGGCGCGCGAAGTATTAAAAAAGAAGAAAGAAGAACTCAATATGGTCGACCCTGAAACCAAAAAGGTTCTCAGTACCGAACGTGCAACCAAGGGACATCAATATGTCGTTGAATCAAT
The DNA here is from genome assembly GCA_964602465.1 of uncultured Candidatus Saccharibacteria bacterium. GTDB lineage: Bacteria > Patescibacteriota > Minisyncoccia > Phycocordibacterales > UBA9973 > UBA4124. The sequence goes on along the minus strand of CAZRQQ010000024.1, from coordinate 3,231 downwards.
CGAGCGTCATATGAATAAACCCGGATTTGATGCAGGTATGCGTATTATTTATGTCGCGCGCAAAGAAAATTTCAATGGCAATACGATCGGTGCATTCACGGCAATGTTTCGTCAGTTTACCTCTGAAGATCTCAACACGCTCAAAATTACTGGTATCACCAAACCGCCCGATGAGCCATGGAAAGACATCGGCGGTTTCAAGCTCAACAAAAAAAAGAAGCACATGCTTGCCGACTACAAAGATCGTGAATACTTCTATAGTCCATTTCGCTTTGACAAGATCTCACGCTACTTCACGACACCCGAAGAACGCAGTGAGAAACCAATGCTTCTCTCGACTGAAGAAATCGCAACGCTCTGGCACTTGCCGGGTCGCGTCGTTGAGACGCCGACGGTCGGTCGTATCGAGTCCAAGAAAGGCGAACCGCCAGCAAACCTTCCTATCTAAGTATGCGACGCAAGCGACTGATCAAATCTCTCATACTATGTGCGTTTTTTGCACTGATCGTGCTCTTTGTCTCGCTCATCAATAGCGTGATCGGAGCTCCCAAGGATTTCCCTACGCCATACCGACTTACGATCGAACGTGGACAAACTCTCTTTTCGGTCTCACAAGAGCTCGTGCGTGACCACGCGATCCGTTCGCCCCGTGTCTTTGAGGCGTTTATGATCACACTCGGCAGTGAGAAAAATTTGAGTGAAGGCGAGTACTACTTTGCAAACCCGGCATCTGCACTTGAGATTGCGCTTCGCATTTCAGGCAAGCACTTTGGCATCGATCGTACACGGGTGACATTCCCCGAAGGCTTTACCAACAAACAAATCGCCGCGCGTCTCGCTGCGGCATTTCCCGGATTTGATGAGACGGTCTTTCTCACGCTTGCCAAAAATTCCGAGGGCTATCTATTTCCTGATACGTACACCTTTTTCCCGTCAGTGACACCGGATGTCGTCCTTTCTGCGCTCAAGAATAACTTTGCGACACAACTTATCCCGTTTGAGTCAAGCATCCTCACGTCCGGCCGCAAGCGAAGCGATCTCATTATTATGGCGTCCATCATCGAAAAGGAAGCAAATAAGGCAGAAGAAATGCCGATTATTGCGGGCATACTGTGGAAGCGACTCGATCAGGGTATGGCGCTCCAAGTTGATGCGCCGTTCTTGTACACACTCGGCAAAGACAGTAGTGAGCTCACCCGCAAAGATCTCGCGTCCAACTCTCCCTACAACACGTACAAGAACAAGGGCTTGCCACCAACTCCGATCTCAAATCCAGGACTTGATGCGATCAAAGCTGCTATCTCGCCCGAAGATTCACCGTACTACTTTTATTTGCACGGTGCTGATGGCGTGGCGCGCTATGCCAAGACATACAAAGAACACCAGCAAAACATTGCAAAATACTTGCGCTAATGTTTTACTTTACGAACTTTATAACTTTTAACTTTATAAATTTCTTCTATGATCCTTCAGCAACCACTCGCATTTATTGATATTGAAACGACGGGACTCGATTATGAGAAAGGTGAGATCATTGAGCTCGGAGTCGTGATCGCAAAGCTCAAGGACGATACGCTCACGGTCATTGACGAGCTCGATCTCAAGATTGCACCCAAACACATCGAGACTGCAGATGCGCAGGCACTTCGCATCAACGGATACAACGAAGCAGACTGGATATTTGCAGTCAGTATCGAAGACGCGCTCGCGACATTTGTCAAAAAGACGGAAGGCGCAGTCTTTGTCGCGCACAATATTACGTTTGATTATGGATTTATCGAAGCCAATCTCAAGCGATACAATATCGAACACAAGATGCACTATCACAAACTCGACACGCTCGCACTTGCGTTTGGGATCCTGCACGACAACGATGACATGGGCAAACTTTCGCTTCGTGCACTCTGCGAAAAGTACGGCATCCAAAACAAAAAGGCGCATAGTGCCTTTGCAGATGCGTACGCAACGTACGAAGTGTTTAAGAAATTGTTGAATTTGAAATAAAAAACAGCCGATCAAAATCAGCTGTGAGTTCTTTTCACTATTGAAACAGGAACTGGTCTCAGGCTACAGAGACTATTATTTGGCTATATTCACTTTATCGTATTATTTTATATTGTCAAATATATGGTAGTATCTTTTTGTGAAAACTAAGAAGCAAAAAATCTTTGTGGGGGTATCGGGCGGGGTGGACTCGTCTGTGGTCGCGTATTTGCTTAAAAAGGAAGGTCATGACGTGCATGGCGTCTTTGTGAAGACATGGTCGCCGGAATGGCTGCCGTGCACGTGGCTTGATGAAAAGCGCGATGCGATGCGGGTATGTGCGGCGCTTGATATCCCATTTCATTTCCTCGATGCTGAGCAAGCGTACAAAGATGGTGTCGCGGAATATATGATCAACGAATACCGCGCAGGTCGTACGCCCAACCCGGATGTCTTGTGCAATCGTGTGATCAAATTTGGTGTGCTGTGGGATTATGCCAAAAGTCAGGGAGCGGAAGCGGTTGCGACGGGACACTATGCGAGGACAGGCGCTAGGCATGAGGCGCTAGGCGATAGCAAATCCCTAGAGCCTAGAGCCTATAGCCTCCTTAAGGGTGTAGATGCTACTAAAGATCAAAGTTATTTCCTCTGGATGCTTACGAAAGAAGAATTATCTCACGTACAATTTCCAATCGGGCATTTACAAAAGAGTGAAGTGCGCGAGATCGCACAAAAGGCAGGACTCTTTACTGGCACCAAAAAGGATAGTCAGGGGATTTGTTTCTTGGGAGATGTCGATATGCGAGAATTCCTTTCGCATTATATAGAACAAAAGAAAGGCGATGTCGTCGATGAAAAGGGGGTAGTGATCGGCTCGCACGACGGTGTGTGGTTCTACACGCTTGGCGAACGACATGGATTTACAATCACGACAAAAAGCGTACAAACCGTACCGCAGTATATCGTCGGCAAAGATATTGAGGGCAATAGATTGATTGTCTCGCAAAAACCTTCCGGAGTATCAGAAAGCGAAAGCAGCGGTACAAAGAACATCGTATTGCGAGATATAAATTGGATCGAGGAAATAGATACAACTAAATCATATACTGCGCAAATTCGGTATCACGGCTCACTCATTGAAGCGAACATTTTGAATGATAGGGAAGTCGCGCTCGCGTATGACGGCGTGATCGCACTCGGTCAGTCACTGGTGATTTATGACGGTGATGTACTTGTCGGCGGCGGGAT
>CAZRQQ010000023.1:0-9377 GCA_964602465.1 uncultured Candidatus Saccharibacteria bacterium | reverse complement strand
TTTTCCTTAGAACCAACAAAAGAAAAAGGTGTTATTGTAAAATATGACCTTGTATAATTTTGATGCATTTCTACTTCGTGATCATAGCAACGAGTTTCATCCGACTTCCAGCATTCTTTATTAAAACCCACACTAATTAAGGACCGCGATGGAGCCTTTATTTCTTCAATTTTATTATTAAGAATATTTATCAAAACCATATTTCCTACATCTGAACCGGAAAGATAATCTGCCTTCAATAAAAGAATATGATTGCCACTAGGCGAAACAGTGAACGTAAAAGGAAAACCGTTTCCTCCAGATATACCCATTCCCGGAGAAACCCCCTCAGTTCCTTCGATCTTTACTTCTCCGGATAAAATTCCAGCAGACGGCAAAGAAACGATCTTATGTCTAATTACAGAGAATATAAGTACAGGTATGGCCAAAAGCGCCAATAGAAGCATTGTGATGGAACCTTTTTTGTTTGATTTTTTCATCATACTCGCAATAATAGCACAACGGATAGCAATGCTTATTCCAAAATCCCGAGAGGTTTTAAATAAAAAAACCCGAACTAATTCGGGTTCATGCTTGCCATTGCATTCACATACTGAGTTCCAATTCTTTTTTTGCCTTTTCTAAAGCATCTATCTGTTCTTTAGCACCACAATCACACGGCGCCAAACTTTCAGTATCTTCAAGAATACACACCATTGAATGTTCGATACGGAGCGGCTGTAAGATATGGTTGACCTTCACTATCTTTTTAAGCAATTGATTTTCGGTGACGTTGTCCGCGGTAAGTTCGAGCTCAGCTTTTGCAAGGTCGATTATTTTTTGTTTGGATGTATCTTTGAGCTGTATACCTTCAAGGTGGAGCTGTGCGGAAATTATTTTTTCCTTAAGCTTCATAGTTGTTGCCATTATTTAAGGTTTTATGTGTTATCAAAATTTATTTTAATTTATACCATACTTTTATAAATGTCAATATTACTCAGCACACTCTCTATCACCCTTATTGCGAGCTTCGTGACTTCATGGTACGATATCGCCCATGCCAATCACTAATATTGAATTGAAACGCAACAACCACGAAAACGGGCTTTCACTCGTGCGTCGTTTTTCTCGCAAGATGCAGGAAGCTGGGATCATCCCAAAGGTTAAGGGCAACCGCTACGCATCTCGCGCCGTGACCAAGCTTGCCCAAAAGAACATGAAGCTCAAGAGTCTCGCCCGCCGCAAGGAAGTCGAACGATTGAAGAAGCTAGGGAAAATGTAAGGGAAGCTAAGGGCAGCGCAGCGAACACTTAGCGGACACTTATGCAGACTCTACTCGAAGAACATAATCTCTCAGTATCAAGCAATGGCACCCTCCCCTCGGTGCCATTTTTGGCTATTAAGGAAGCAGTGCTTGGCAAAAAGTATGAGCTTTCCATTGCATTCGTCACTCCCAAGCAAGCTCAGGCGCTCAACATCGAACATCGTGGCAAGGATTACGTTCCCAACACACTTTCATTTTCATACGACAAAAAGAGCGGTGAGATCATCCTCTGCGCATCTGCACTTCGCAAACAATACAAAGAATTTGATATGGATTACGACACCTATGTCACATTTATTGTCATTCACAGCATGCTGCATTTGAAAGGAATGCTGCATGGCGATATAATGGAACGCAAGGAACGGCAGTTGCTCAAGCAATTTGCATCCTCTTCCAAATATAATGAGATCATCCATCGCAGTCGGCATTGATATCGGCACCTCACTCACGCGCGTCGTGGTCTCTGAACACAGCGGTGACGCGCTGCCGACCGTGCTTGGTGCAGGCATCACTGCAACGAACGGCCTTCGTCATGGATACGTCGTCAATCGAGAAGAGGCTTCCTATAGCCTTCGCGCCGCAGTGCGTGCTGCCGAGACCGAAAGTGGCCATCGTATCCGTTCGGCAAGTCTATGCATCGGCGGCGTCGGACTCGCATCTGAATACACGCTTGGTACCGCCATGGTTACCCGTGCGGATTCCGTCATCAGCAAACTCGATATTGAGAAAGCTATCGCAGACGCTGAGGCAAAAGTCGAGCTCAAAAACAAAGTCATTCTCCACGCAGTGCCTGTCCTTTTCAAAGTCGATGGCAAAGAACTCCCCGCTCGCCCTGAAGGCATCCAAGGGTTTAAGCTCGAAGTTAAAGTACTATTTATCACCGTGCTTCAGCAACACCTCGATGACTTGCTTGCCGTCGCACATGACGCAGGTGTCAAAATCACGAGCTTCACCGCTACCCCGATCGCGACCGAACAAGTACTCCTCACCGAGCTACAGCGCAACTTTGGCTGTGCACTCATCGACATTGGCGCTGAAACCGTATCGGTTGCCGTATTTGAAAATGGATCACTCACCTCGCTCCATGTATTTGGTATCGGTAGCTTAGACATCACCAAAGACATCGCGCTCGGCCTTCGCGTGACCCCCGAAGAAGCAGAAAACATCAAGCTCGGCGTGGTCGGATTTCTCAGTGTCCCCAAAAAGAAATTGGATGAAATCATCGATGCGCGACTCTCTGATATCTTTGAACTCATTGATAAGTATTTAAAAAAAATTGGCCGCTCAGGACTCCTCCCGGCCGGTGCGATCATTATCGGCGGCGGTGCACATATCGCCATGCTCGAAAGTGTGGCAAAGTCCATGCTTCGCATTCCGGTCAAAACAGGCTTTTTGGAGTACCCATCCTCTACTGGCAAAACCTCCAAAGACCAGCGCCTTCTCGCAGCTTACGGCGCCGCAGCAGGTACCGTCGATCGTGTATCAAGCAAAGGCTCTCGTCCTCACTCATCCAGCGGTGACCACGAAGGCTTTCTCTCCACGATCAAAAACTTTTTTAAACAATTGATGCCCTGAGTTAGTTAGTAGTAATTAGGTAGTAGTCTATAGAAAAACCCCACCAATTAAAGTGGGGTTTAAAAAATTATTGAAAATCAGTTGCATCATCAATTGAATATTCAAAATCAATGATTAATGATGGGTTTTCTGGATGTAGTACTTCAATTCGCACTCCTACTAATACCCAGTTTGTATTAACAGCTTCTTTTACTAATCCACGAAATTTTTCACGAATAAACTGGTGATTGAATATTGTACGTAGTTCAGCTTCACCAAACTTACTGTCAAATGTGAATCCAGTAGTCGAGGCACTGAGTTTTTCTTTACCCTCAAATTTTGCATAAATACCTCTATCTGAAATATTTATAGAAATTTCTTTGAGAGTCATGTTTGGAAAATATTTTTTCCCCTCATCTGAGTTAATGAATGATTTCAATATTTTTTCAGCTTCTTTTTTACTGAGACCAATAGAATATTTCATGCTTTTTTAATTTTTTTGCATTATATATAACATTTAATTTTTGTCAATATTGATTGCACCTTTCTGGCGTTCTGGTAGTATTATGGTCATATTCATATATCCCCGTGGAAAGGGAGAAAGAACGTATGGCAAAAATCACCCCTGCAATCGAAACAGCTGCACGCATCAAGGTCATCGGTATTGGTGGCTCTGGCAAAAATGCGCTCAACCATATGATCGAAAACAAGGTTCGATCGGTCGAATTCATCGCGATGAACACCGATGTGCAGGATCTCCACAACTCCCTCGCTGACAAAAAGATCCACCTCGGCAAGAACCTCACCAAAGGCCTTGGTGCCGGCATGAACCCAGAAGTGGGCGCACGCGCTGCAGAAGAAACAAAGTCTGAAATCCAGGACGCTGTGAAAGGTGCGGACATGGTATTCATCGCCTGTGGTATGGGAGGTGGTACTGGTACCGGTGGTGCGTCAGTCGTTGCACGCGCTTCCAAAGAGCAAGGTATCCTCACCGTAGCAGTCGTCACTAAGCCATTCTTCTTTGAAGGCAACCAGCGTATGCGCATCGCAGAGCAAGGTATTGCCGAACTCGAAAAAGAAGTCGATGCGATCATCGTGATCCCGAACGATCGCCTTCTCGCCATTGCTGGCAAAGACACAACGTTCAAAGACGCATTTGCAAAGTGTGATGAAGTGCTTCGCCAAGCAGTGGAAGGTATCTCGGAACTCATTGCGTCTCCTGGTATCATCAACGTCGACTTTGCCGACATGAAATCAGTCCTTACGGACGCAGGCACTGCACTCATGGGCGTAGGATTTGCATCAGGTGATGGCCGCGCAGAAAAGGCCGCGATCCAAGCGATCAACTCCCCACTTCTCGACATCTCCATCAACGGCGCAAAAGGTGTACTCTTTGCAATCTCCTCAAACGACGACCTCACCATGGCAGAATTCCAAGACGCTGCAAAGGTCATCACTGAGTCCATCGACAAGGACGCACGAGTCATCATCGGTACCATCCTCGACGAACGCATCAAGAAGGGCGAGATCAAGATCACCGTCATTGCAACTGGTTTCCCAAGTGAAAGTATGAAGAAGGGTGCACTGTTCAATCCCAACTCTCGTGAACTCTTCAACCGCCAAGATCAGGCTCGTGAGCGCGTAGCAGAAGAAGAAAAGCCGATGGTCCAAAAGCCCGAAAAGCCAAGTGACGCAGATCTTGCCGACACCGACGTGATCGACGAAGACCTCGACAACTTTGGCGCGATACCTGCGTTTCTCAGACGTAATAAGAAGTAGCTCTTCACTCACAAAAAATAGGTATTTGCCGTCGCGTATTTTCCTGCTGGAAAATCGCTCCTTCTCAGCTCAGACAGCTTGCGAAAGACGGCAAATACCTATTTCTTTTTTGTTCGCTCTGTGAAATGAGGAAGTGCGTATGTTTTAAAAAGCATTGTGCAAGGGCTAACTTACCCAAGCATAGCAAAATTTCAGCCAGAAATTTATGCGCGGTTTTTAAAATATACGCGCTTTCGAATGAACAGTAAGTGGTATGTTATACTCTAGCCCTATGGAATACGAACTTGCAATCATTGGGGGAGGACCGGCGGCGTGTGCGGCTGCGGTATATGCTGCGCGTAAGCGTATCAAGACCGTGCTTATCGCCGAAGAAGTCGGTGGGCAGTCATCAGTATCAGACACGATCTTCAACTGGATCGGGACCCCTGAGATCGGTGGTGGCGAACTCGCAGCGAACCTCAAAAAGCATATCGAATACTACGCAACTCCCGATCACACCCTCACCCTCATGCTCGGCAAGCGTGTTGCGAAAGTTGATAAAGAAGGAGAACTTTTTGTAGTGCACATAAGTGAGACTGAATCTGTGAAAGCAAAGAGTGTGCTCGTTGCGACTGGTTCTGCACACCGTAAACTTGAAGTACCTGGTGCAAAGGAATTTGAGCACAAAGGTATCATGTACTGCGCGACATGCGACGGACCACTTTTCTCAGGTATGCCAGTGGTCGTGGTCGGTGGCGGGAACGCCGCACTCGAAGCAGTACTTCAGCTCTCACAATACGTCTCACACGTGACCCTCCTTCACCGCAGCGACACATTTCGCGCAGATGAGATTACCGTCCAAAATGTATCAAAGCTACCAAATGTGACGCTCAAGAAAAATATCGAGCTCCTCGAGATCAAAGGTGACAAATTCGTCTCTGGTGTCTCATTCAAAGAAAACGGTGAGACCGTCGAACTTCCCGTAAATGCAGTATTCGTCGAGATCGGCCAGATTCCAAATACTGATTTGGTCAAAAATGTCGTACCTGTCGATCAGCAGGGCAAAATCATCGTCGACCCTATGAATCAGCGCACCGGCCAACTCGGCATCTGGGCAGCCGGTGACTGCACCAACGGCCTCTACCACCAAAACAACATCGCCGCAGGCGACGCCGTCAAAGCTATTGAAGATTTGTACGTGTGGCTTAAGACTGGAAAGTAAAAAACCTTGCCTGTAATGGATTTTTCAGGTAGATTTACAAAAAATCTATAACTATGCAATTGATCCTTACAGACATTCCAGAAGATATTAAAGAAATCTGCCAAAAAGTAGCCCGAGCATTCAATGATGCGTACAACAAAGATAGCAGGCTGGATCAGATACGAAAAATTAAAACACTGATTCCTGATATCAAAGATCTTTTTACAGAGAGCAGTCGTGAACAATTTATTTGTTTTATCGATACTCTACATGAGACTCAGATCAAAAAAGATACAAACGATGTCCCGATTGAAGAAGTGAAGAAATCTTTTCATGCATTCTGTACATTACTACTCATGGAGCTAGATACCATTCTTCCTTTTGTTGTGTACGAAGCAGTACTGTTCCCAGGGATTAGCAGAATGATTTATCCACCACCTGAGGCACGCAAATATCTTCCGCACAGTGTCCCGATTCCTGGGGAGGAATATTATTAAATTTTTAAAATTCTCGAAACACATTCGGGAATTTTTTGTGCCACCGATAGGAATTGAACCTATATCTAGGGCTTAGGAGTCCCTCGTTCTATCCGTTGAACTACAGCAGCAAGTGAGGATCATTTAGAAAAACACTTTTTTCCAAACTGTCCGAGCGCAGCTGCTGCAAGATTTCTTACGGCAGCTACTAAACTTACACGGTCATGCGCATTTCGCTATCCATTCCCAAAACCTGCCTCATGTGCGGTTCTGAGAATCCTACGGTGATATCGTCCCCTACTCTGATAACTGGTACACCAAGCTGTCCGGTAAGATCCATCATTTCTTTGCGCCTTGCTGCATCCACGCCGACATTGTATTCGGTGTATTCGAGACCGTTTGCCTTGAAGAACTCCTTGGCAAGCTGACAAAAGTGACAATTTTGGGTTGAGTAGATAGTTATCGGCTTCATACAAATATCAGTATATCACAACCCTACGGACGCTTCCTGATGCCCAACCCTTCGAGAATGGCATGCCACCAGCGGGTCACCCGCGACGTTTCCGGAGGTGTTTTGGTGGCTTCTGCGTCCACGATAAGCACAATTCCCTCACCGGGCTTTACGACATTGTATTTCTCACGAAGCGCCTGCTCCGTGCCGTCGGGGGTAGCAAGATACGCATTGGTCTTGGCAAGGGCCTTTTGCTTCTGCTGCAGCTCTTGCCGTTCCTCAGTAAGCTCGCGGATATGACGCCTCGTTGTGAAGTATTTTTGCATAATATTTATCACCGATGTCAAAAGGAGAAAGAGTACAATGAGCGCCACGACAAGCCCGAGGAGGCGCCTAGGAGATACATGATGGTGTTTTTCAGTAAATTGCGTTTTTGCCATAGGGTTGGTAGGATATTCAAGTATGCTATTCAATCATAACAGAAAGCGGGCAAATGTGTGGCTCAAGATCTTCGGGATTTTCGTCATTTTGAGCATGTTTCTCTTTACGATCGGGACACTCTTGCGGTAGTGCGGAGCAAAAAACTCATGGAGCCGTCTTTCGCAAGGCGTCTGGCCTGAGAAGGAGCGATTTTCCAGCAGGAAAATACGCGACGGCGAGAGGAGTATTTTTGTGGAGCACTTAATATGTACTAATCGCTTTCTCTCATCACTTTGATGAAAACATCGTGTGGGATGTTTACACTTGCGTGTTCGCGCATCTTTTTCTTACCTTTCTTTTGCTTATCAAGCAGTTTGTTTTTGCGCGATACATCACCGCCATAGAGGTGCCCTGTCACGTCCTTGCGAAACGCCTTGAGTGTGCGTGAGGCAATGATGCGACCAAATGCCTTGGCTTGGATTTTCATCTCCACCTGCTGGCGCGGCATGATTTTTTCGAGTTTCTCGGTCATGGTCTCTGCCTCTTCTTCGACGCGGCGACGCGATACGATACGAGTGAAGGCTGGCTGGACTTCGTCCCCGATCGCGATATCCATACGGGTCACATCCGCATCACGCATATCGGTGATCTCGTACGCGACTGAGCCGTAGCCGCTGGTGAGACTTTTGAGCTCATCAAAGAAGTTGCGCATGAGCTCCCGAAGCGGCATGTAGCAGTGCACTTTGGAACGATCGTGCGCAAAGTTTGCCACATCAAGCACTTCGGCTTCATGAGTGTAGAGAAATGGCATGAGTGCACCGACCTGATCGAGTCTGCAAATGATATCCGCAGTCACCCACGGCTCGCGCACTGAGAGCACGGTACCGTCATCCGGGAAAAGGTGCGGTGAGTACACGATCACCTCTTTATTGCCGCGCACGATGACGTTGTACGTGATCGAGGGCAGTGTCACGATGAGGTCGAGATTGAACTCGCGTCGCAATCGTTCAGTAATAATTTCCAAATGAAGCATACCCAAGAACCCGCAGCGATAGCCGCGCCCCAGTGCGCCCGATACTTCTTCTTCATAGCTAAATGATGAATCAGAGAGACGGAGTTTGCCAAGCGCGAGTTTGAGTTCGTCAAAGTCATCCTGACTTTCTGGATAAATCGATGCCCACACCACTGCCTTTGGCTTCTCATAGCCTAGGAGCTCCGGCGCAGGATTTTTGAAGCTCGTGATCGTGTCTCCCACCGCTGCGATACCTGGCTGCTTGATACCGGTCACGATATAGCCGATCGATCCTGCAACAAGTTCGTCAGTTGGTGTGGCGTCTGGTGTAAATACGCCAACCTCGAGCACACTAAACTTTTGTTTGGATGCAGCAAAGATGAGCTCGTCGCCTTTTTTTACTTTACCCTGAAAGAGTCGCGTAAAAATAATCACTCCTTTGTGGTTGCTGTATGAAAAATCAAAGATAAGTCCTTGGGGTATGGTTGTATCAACCTCGATCTTTGGTGCAGGAATTTTTTCAATAATAGTTTGGAGAAGTTCTTTGACCCCTTCACCGGTACGTCCCGAGACTCCAAGTACGGCGTCTGGGTCACAATCAAGCAGCTCAGCTATTTCCATACGAATATCGTCTGGCCGCGCAAGCTGACTATCTACCTTGGTCATCACTGGAATGATCACGAGTCCTGACGCACGAGCCATTTCAAGCGTCGTGAGCGTCTGCGCCTGCACACCTTGTGTCGCATCGACAAGCAAGAGCGAACCTTCGACAGCCTTGAGCGCACGCGATACTTCGTATGAAAAGTCGATGTGGCCGGGAGTATCTATAAGATTCAACTGATACGTTGAATCAACATCCAAATTCCAATTACCAATATCCAATCCGTTTTGCGACCCTTTGATTATTGGTGCTTGATTATTGGTTATTTGCTGTCGGTACAGCATCCTGACCGGTTGCATTTTGATCGTAATGCCACGCTCGCGCTCAAGCTCCATCGAGTCGAGCACCTGATCGCGCATTTTGCGGGCTTCAATAGTACCTGTGACTTCAAGCATGCGGTCAGCCAGCGTTGACTTGCCGTGGTCGATATGGGCAATAATGGAGAAGTTGCGGATAAGGTTTGGGTTCATACTTTGTCCCGCGTAGCCTTGGCATAGTGGGAAATGTGGGCAAACTATACCAGAAAATGACGTTTTTGGGA
>CAZRQQ010000022.1:0-10740 GCA_964602465.1 uncultured Candidatus Saccharibacteria bacterium | reverse complement strand
AACCTTTTCTATAATTGAAAACAATTTGTTTGGCTCAGTTTGTATTTCTTTTTTGAATGCTTTTGCTGCGGCAATATCGCTTTTGGACGCCTGGTCTTCAATGATCAAGGTGACTGGTATATTCATGATGTTCAATTTTCCAGAACTATAGAACTGTGGTATCCAAAAATAAATCCCCCAATATTACTTGGAGAATTTTAATAAAATCGATAGTGAATGTCATTTTCTATTATCGAGCCATCTAACTATCTCTAACTGCTCATTTTTCCAAAAGGCCACACCAACAATTAAAAACATTAGTACAAACATGCTACCACCAATCAGCAAGTCTACCCTGGTTGTTGAGGTAAAAAGTTTATAGCATCCCAAAAGTGTAGCTGCAATAATGATCAATCCAATAACTGAATTTAGTATCTTTTTCATTGTTTATCTGATTTTGGTTGAGAATATGATATTAAGTAACTTTCCTTCATAATAACATATATAATTGTCTTAGTCAATATATAGGAAATCCCCTTCCGGGGATTCAGTAATCTACTTACTTTTTACCTTTCCTAGGCCAATATCTATCAGTCGTTGAATTTGCTCATTCATTACTTGGCCAGTGGTGCCGATGCTCTCCATTTCTTCAGAAGTAATACTTTCATTTACAGCATTGACCAAAGTTCCTTTTTGAGAACCAAACCCGGGAGAGAACCAAAAATTACTGTCACTGTATTTTATACCGTACCCTTTTCCATACTTATGATTTTCAGCTTCGTACATATAAATATCATCAGTAAGACTGGCCAGTGCACCTTGTGCGGTTCCTTTCCACGAATCCCAGAAATGAAGCTCGTTTGTTTGCGCATTACGAAGCTTGCTTTCTGCTTTACTTACTTCTTGGTGAAACTCTTCCATGTATTTTACAAATCTTTGAGATCCGCCATTGCATCATCGAGATCGGCAACGTCAGGTGCGCCTTTGTAGCCGGCGGGTTCGTTGATCTTGAGGTTTACACGAGCATTGTGCTTCATGCCCACTACCCGGAGCAGCGTACGGATTGCCTTGGCAGTGTTGCCGGAGCGACCGATGATTTTGCCCATATCGGCCTGGTTTACAGAAAGCGTCAAAAGGACACCCATTTCGTCGACCGTGCGATCAATCACGACATCAGCAGGGTTGTCGACAAGTGCCTTTACCGTAAGTTCTAGAAATTCTTTGTCAGTCATATACAGATTGCGGTTAGCTACTAATGAATGAAGTGTAACAGAAAATCGCCACTCGGGCGACTTCTACTATCTATTACCTGATTACTACTTACTTCTTTTTCAGTTCCTTTCGCTTCTGCGTTGGAGCCTTTTTGGAAAGTACGTTCTTTTTCTTGCCTTCGATGATCCCCTGCTTTACGAGCATATTGTGGGCAGTAGCGGAGACCTGTGCACCCATCTTGATCCAATGCTTCACACGGTCAACCTTGAAGTTTACAGTGTCACTTTTGACGGTATGAGAACCGAGGATTTCGAGAAAGCGGCCGCTCTTTGCAGCGTTCTTGCTATCGGTAACAACCAAGCGAAAAGCTGGTTCGTTTTTGCGTCCGATGCGTTGTAGTCTGATCTTTAACATGTGCCCGAGATAATAGCAGGAAAAGAAAAAAGCGTCAATTGACGCTTTTTAGAACCACCAAGGTTTTCTTTAGTAAGTGCCCGTTATTCGTACTCAGTTACGTTTCAGCAATTTTGCCTCCATAATATTTTTCGTAAAAGCATTATTTCTTCCATCGGCTGGCTTTGCTAGCACCTTGTAATAATATTTAACCTCACTTGTTTCGTGAGTATCTAGTAACTGCTCAACATGTATAGCAGAGAAATACATATCCCCTACTATAAGTTCCCAATTAGGATTGTTTATTTGTGGAGCACTATATAGATACTGTATTTTTTCAAAACAATGATTTCTACTACTTGAAAATGAAATAATAACAAGAATCGGTATCTTTTCCATACGTATCGTTTTTCTTTATTTAATACAATATTTTTTATATAAGGTCAAGTATCAATTCGCCTTATCTTCTAAGGCGTGGTAAAGTATCCCAATGGAAAAAGTCTCCGTTGGGGCCATTTTTGAAGGCTCAATCAATATTTCTACCAAAGGCATCGGCTATGTGAAGGTGCGCGATCTTGGCATTGCAGTCGAAGTACCTCGCGAAGCGCTCAATCGTGCATTTCATGGCGACACGGTCAAAGTCGAAGTGACTGAGCTCGCAAACGCAGGACATGACAATCCGTACGGCAAAGTTATCGACATCACCCGCCGAGCAAAAATCGGATACGCTGGTACACTTGATTTCCAACAAGGCGCACATTGTATTGTCACAAACGATGGCCGCATGTACACTCCGATCAACATTCCTGAGGCAAAACTTTCTGGCGCAAAGCAAGGCGACAAAGTCTTTTGCGCGATCACTGACTGGCCTGATCCACTCAGTGCTCCAAGTGGTGAAGTGGTGAAAGTACTTGGTAAACCTTTGGAAAATAATGCAGAGATGCTCTCGCTCGCACTCGAAAAGGGATTCGACAATGAATACCCGGCAGATGTTGAAGTCGAGGCGAACGCAATCAGTGACCACGGCATTACAGAAGACGAAAAGAAAAACCGACGTGATTTTAGAGCTATCACAACATTCACGATCGATCCCGAAGATGCGAAAGACTTTGATGATGCGATCTCGATTCAATTTCTCGAAGACGAAAAAATAGAAGTGGGTATTCACATTGCCGATGTATCGCACTACGTGCGCCCTGATACTGCGCTCGACAAAGAAGCGTACCGTCGCGCAACGAGTGTGTATCTCGTCGATCGTACGATCCCGATGCTTCCTGAAGCACTGTCAAACGACTTGTGTTCACTCAATCCAGATGTCGATCGCCTCACCATGTCTGCAGTATTTATCATTGATAAACACATGAAAATCGTGGATGAATGGTATGGCAAGACCGTGATTCACTCACACCAGCGATTTACCTACGAAAATGCGCAGAAAGTATTGGATGAAAAAAATGGTCCATTTTTGAAAGAACTCGAAGCAACACTCAAGATTGCACAACATCTCGAAAAAGAACGCTTCAACAACGGCGCGATGGTGCTCGACACTGTCGAAGTGAAATTTAAGCTCGACGCAAATGGTGTACCAGTCAGTGCGTATATCAAAGAACGCGGAGCAACACATCACATGATCGAAGAACTCATGCTTTTGGCAAACCGCAAAGTTGCAGAATTCATCACCAAAGGCGACAAAGATAACTCTCGCGTCTTTGTCTATCGCGTCCACGACAACCCAGATCCGGAACGCATGGAAGATCTCAAACTTTTCCTGAAGCGCATGGGGTACAACTTGAAGACGAACGAAGACGGCATCATTCCTGCACGCACGCTCAACGATCTCGTCCAATCACTCGAGGGCAAGCCTGAAAAAGAAACCATTCAAACTGCCATCGTGCGATCCATGGCAAAGGCTATATATAGTACAAAAAACATCGGCCACTACGGACTTGCGTTTGAGTTCTACACACACTTCACGTCCCCGATCCGTCGCTATCCTGATACGATCGTGCATCGCTTGCTCACGCATTATCTCAACAACGGCAGCATCCCCAAAGAAATGTGGGAATACTATGACAAAGTTTGTCAGCATTCGTCACAACGTGAAAAAGAAGCAGCCGATGCAGAGCGTGCCTCGATCAAGTACAAACAGGTCGAATACATGTCGACACGAGTCGGACAACTCTTTGACGGCACGGTCACCGGCGTCACTGCAACAGGTGTCTTTATCGAAGAAAAAGAAACGCGCTGCGAAGGTATGGCGCGACTGCGTGATCTGGGAGCAGATTTTTATGAATACAACGAAAAGGAAATGGCGGTTGTCGGACGCAAAACCCGCAAGACATTTCGCATTGGCGACAGTATTAGATTTAAAGTGACCAATGCAGACGTCGTGAGACGATTACTTGATTTCGCAGTGGTGTAACTATGAAAGGTACGGTTCGATCAGTCATTACCCTCATCGTCGTCGCAAGCATCATCTTTACCGGAGTGCTGTGGGCAGAAGCACCGACTAGTGTATTTGTATCTCCCCGACAGACACCAGACACACTCACGATCGGCTGGGTTGGTGATATGGTACCGAGTAGTGACGCAGCATACAACACACAAGTATTTGCAAATGTGACAAATGAATTACAAGCACCCGACCTCATGATCGGCAATCTCGAAGGCACGTTTGCGCAACCTGATCGCATGGATAAATGTGTGTACCTCCAGAGTATGTGTCATGCATTTCGCGGCGATGCATCATTTGCACAAAATATCAAAGATGCAGGGTTTGACTTCGTCTCACTCGTCAACAACCACTCATACGATTTCCTCAAAGAAGGACTCGCTGATACCGAAGCCGTGCTCGATGCAGCTGGCATCCCCTATATTTCTCCAACTAACCCAAGTGCAAGTATTGAAATAAAAGGTAAGACAATCGGCATTCTTGGACTCTCAAGTACTGAGCCCGCACAGACAATCAATGATTATGATTTCATCACACGCGAAGTACAGAAATTGAAACTTCAGAATGACTACGTGGTCGTCATCTTTCACGGCGGCGCAGAAGGATCCGACAAAACTGAGGTCACAGGCGAGACTGAATACATGGGGAGTGAAAATCGCGGCAACGTCGAGCTTGTGGCACGAACAGCGATCGATGCAGGTGCAGACCTCGTCCTTGGTTCAGGCCCGCATGTCCTCCGCAAGATCGAAAACTACAAAGGCGCTCCAATCGCCTACTCACTCGGCAACTTCGTCGGCGGCAATCAACGCCTCACCACCACCGGCATCCTCGGCATTTCCGGTATCTTTACTGCGACACTTGAAACCAACACCCCAACCACCTACAACTTCACCTCCGTCACCCTCTCCAAAGACGGCACTCCAACGATTGATCTACTCGAACAAGGCAAGCAGTTGATTGAGAAGCTTTCAAAATAAAAAAGTCTTACCTAGTATTAGGTAAGACTTTGATTCATTTTTTCAGCGTAATCGAAACAATCTGCCCTGGATCAAGATCGATAATAGACTGCCATTTTGAATTACATCTATTGCCGATACGTTCACCCTTTGTATCAACTGGCTGCATTTCCAAGAACTTCCATAAGTTTTTTTCATCACTGAGGACGATAGTGAATATCGTTTGAGGAATCGGAATATCGTTTACCATAGTACCTTTCGGAAAGATAGTAAGACCAAAGCAATCTTCATATGAGTACTGTTGCTCGATGAGTGGGTGCTTCCTGAAAATAAAATCAAACGGCCTCCGCTCTTTCTTTACATAGTAATTGAAAACGATTTTTTGAAGCTTCGGATACTGATCCTTTCGATCAGATATCTGCTCCGTCCAGTACGTGGCGATCTCCTCAGTCGTAGTAAAAGTAGTACTACGCTCTATTGTAAAGGTATCTACTGACATAATATAAAAGTTTTTCCTTATAATATCATATATAAACACTTTGTCAATACACATTCAATTTACCTACGCATTAAAAAACCGAGCAACACATTCGTTGCCCGGCCTTCACCATTCATATACCCCATGATCATATTTTGAAGCGGTGTGCAATCACTCCCCGCTAAAGTACGGTACTGGATAGCCTTCGAATCGCCATCTTGAGTACCAGGGATATGATGCTAGCTGGGTAATCTAGCAGAGTTTTATAACCCAGACCTTTTCTCATAGAGAACTGTTCGGATTAAACTTACTCAACCCAATTCTGCATATAGAATAGCAGATAATTTATTCCCTGTCAAGTAGGAAAAATACCTTATAATTTTGAGGTATTCACTTCCCTGTGCTATCATAAACACGTTTCACCTTATGGCACATACGCTGCATCTCATCCAGATCATCTCGAGCATCATCCTCGTCGCACTTGTCCTCCTACAACGGACGCAAGGTGACACTGGAAGCTCACTTGGAGACACATCATCGTTTTTGCAAACTCGCCGCGGCGCTGAGCGCTTTTTGTTCATGGTTACGGTTGTAGTTGCAATCATCTTTGTCGGATCGAGTCTTGCAGTCATCATTCTCTAATCCTTCAGATCTCTTTGGGATTTGAGCGCGTGTGCCTCGTCGCACCTATGACCACCTTTTTTTCATTTTTTACCAAACATCCAGTACCAAAAAAAGAGACACTCAAAGGTCTCCTTGCCCGACCACTCTCATGGCACGGTGTCGTACTCTATGCGCTTTTGGGAGCGATCGCCGTTGTCGCGTATCTTTGTATACTTAGTATCAATAGACAGTTTTTGGTGAAAGTCCCCGCTTACGGCGGAAGTATCACTGAGGGCGTGATCGGCGCACCGCACACCATCAACCCAGTGATCGCCACAACGACAACTGACGTAAGTCTCACCAAACTCATCTTTAGTGGACTCATGCGCGAAGATGTCGACGGCACACTTGTACCCGACCTTGCGACAAGTTATGAAATTTCTTCTGACGGACGCGTATATACTTTTATACTTCCTCAAAAGCTCAAGTGGAGTGACAACAAACCACTCACGAGCGCAGATATTGCATTCACTATCTCCAAGCGCGCACTCTATGACAGTACGTGGCAAAACATCAGCGTGAGTACCCCTGATCCACAAACCGTGATCATCACACTCCCCGAAGCACGAGAGGGATTTCTTGCACATACAACTCTCGGCATTATTCCACAACACATTTGGAACGATAGTACTGACGAAGACTTTGATACGAGAGCAGCAAACCTGCACCCTGTCGGAAGTGGCCCGTATGCGTATGTCTCACTCCGGACATCTGATGGCGTCCCTGAAGAACTTGTACTCAAGCGCAACAGGCACTACGCGCATCGAGCCGTATATCTTGATCGATACAAGATCGCCTTTTTTGCAAATCAACAAACACTCCTTGCTGCACTTGCGCGCGGCTCCATTGATCTGACACTTGCAGCGGATGCACAGACTGCTTCAGCGGTTGATCAGGAAACATACTCGATCGAGCCGGTCGCAACACCACTTATGGTCGGACTTTTTCACAGCGGGAGCGATCCGTCTTCGCTCGGTACTCGCTCGATTGCAGACGCACTGAACCGCATCGTTGACAAAGCAGGAATTCTTGCTATAGTTGAACACGGTTATGGCATTCTTCCGGACAGCGCACCTGCGCTCTCTCGCGAAGAAGCACTCTCGCTTCTCGGCACGCTTGGCTACACAAGTCCAAACGGTGTTCTTGAGAAAAATGGCAATCCACTCGGATTTTCGATTGCCGTAGAGAATGATCCGACACTTCTGTCCACTGCACGAACACTCGCAGACGAACTCGGAAAACTCGGTATCATCGTCACCATCAAGGCCTTTGACCATGGCGCATTTGAGGATGGGATTGCACGCACTGAATACGCAGTGGTACTCGGAGCATTTGCTCCACAGAGTATCCCCCGCGGCTACCAGCCAGTCCTTCCTCTGTACACCAAGGCACGCACACTGATCCGCACATACGATCTCCACCTGACACTTCCGCCCACACTTGGAAGTCCCGAGGATCGATATGCGGCAAGTGCAGATTGGCACACACAAACAGACAACATTTGGAAATTTTTTAGCAATAACTAATCAGTATGGAACACACAACAACACAACCAAAGAAACCATTTACCCCTGCCCGCCCTCACACAGGGACAGGTGGGAAACCGAAGCGCTCATTCAACAGCCGTCGGCAGTTTGACCGTGGCCGCAAGCCCGCACATCCTGGTGGCCCTATCGACGTGATGGCAGAGCCGCTTGAAAAAAAGACGGCGCATATTCCAGCCCCTGAAGCAGGTGTCATTCGCGTAATCCCGCTTGGTGGTGTCGAAGAGATCGGCAAGAACATGACAGTGATCGAGATCGGCAATGACATTATCGTAATCGATGCGGGTATGCACTTTGCGAACGAAAACACTCCGGGTATCGACTATGTCATCCCCAACACCCGCTACCTCGAGGAACGCAAGGACAAGATCCGTGCGCTCATCATCACACACGGACACCTTGATCACATCGGTGGCGTACCGCTCGTGCTTTCTCGTATTGGCAATCCGCCAGTCTATAGTCGCAACCTTACCCTTCTCATGACACAAAAGCGACAGGCAGAATTTTCACACTTACCACCGATGAATGCCAACGTCGTAGAAAAGGATCAGACGATCAAACTCGGAGAGCTTACGGTCAGGTTTTGGGGTGTAACACACACGATTCCAGACTCGATGGGTGTTATTATCGAAACTCCATACGGCAACATCGTGACCCCAGGGGATTACAAACTCGACCAGATCGATGGTGTCGTCACTGAAGCGGAAGAAAAAGAATACGCACAATTTGATAGTGCAAACAACCTTCTCCTTTTGACTGACTCAACCAACATCGAAAACGAAGGGTTCTCACTTGCGGAGATCAAAGTACACCAAGGTATCGAAGCGATCTTGCGCCGCGAGAAAAACAATCGCATCTTCATCGCCGCATTTGCGTCCCACATCACGCGTCTCATCAAGATCGTGCAGATTGCCGAAGAACTTGGCAAAAAGATCGTTGTCGAAGGCCGCAGCATGAAGACCAACATCGACGTGATCACCCAGGCAGGACTCCTCAAACCACAGAAAGGCACGATCATTCCTGTCGAAGACATTGACAAGTATCCACCAGACCGCGTACTCGTCCTTATCACCGGCGCGCAGGGTGAGGAGTTTGGTGCACTCAATCGCGCTGCAAACAAGACCAACAAGAAAATCTCTCTCAAAAAAGGTGATCGCATCATTCTTTCTGCATCCATCATTCCAGGCAATGAACGCGCAGTTGAAGCTATGAAAGACGGCCTCGCACGCCAAGGTGTGAAAATCATCACGTATCGTACGCCCGGCGAAGAATACGTGCACGCGACTGGTCACGGCAACAAAGAAGATGTGAAGTGGCTCCACCGCAAGATTCATCCAAAGTTTTTCATCCCGATCCACGGCAACTACTATCGTCTCGAACTCCACAAAGAGCTTGCGATGGATCTTGGTATGCCTGAAGCAAACATTGTCGTTCCAGACAACGGCTCAATTATTGAAATCACACACCAGGGTACGAAGATTGGCGTACGTAAAGAAAAGGCACCTTCAAGTCCAATGATGGTGGATGGATTTTCTGTAGGAGATGAGCAAAACGTCGTTATTCGTGACCGACAGATGCTTGCAGAAGATGGCATGTTCGTCGTCATGGTTGTGATCGACCAGCGCACGGGACTCCTTCGCAAATCGCCAGACATTATCTCGCGCGGCTTTGTGTATCTCAAAGAAAACCAGGAGCTCCTTCGCCAAACACGCATTCTCACCAAGCGCACCGTGGAAGCAGCAAGTAGCAAAAATCTTGATGCAAATAGTATCGACAATCTCAAGAACATTGTCGCAGATACCGTCGGGAAATACTTGCTGCAGAAAACCGCAAAGCGCCCACTCGTGATCCCTGTGATATTATTGATGTAATGATGATTCGTCACTTACGCCCCCTGTTTGCTGCATCGTTTTTCTTCTCCTTTCATCTTGCACTTCTCTCCTATCTGAACTCAAGCGTACTCGCACAACACGCAAGTACGGTTCAGCTGACTCTCTCTTATACGGTTGCGTCCATGCTCGCACTCGTTCTTGTACTTATTGCGCCACATATCGTAGGTACCGTTGGTGCAAGTAGATTTCTCATCGGGCTACTCATGCTCTCACTCGCACTTCTGGTGACACTCGGACTACACGCACACCATCCATCATTTGTATGGATCTTTGTGCTGTACTTTTCGCTCAATACGGTCATCTGGTATGCATTTGACCTCGTCATCGAACACTACAGTCGCGAACACAATACAGGCAACATTCGCGGATTGTATCTCACCCTCCAAAATACAGGCTGGGTCATCGCACCAATCACTTCCGCGGCAGTTATTGGCATCGTCGGATTTGGCGGTACGTATTTGGTCGCGAGTGTAGGTATCGTGCTCGCACTCTTTATCCTTGTGATGACGCCTCGTATCAAAGAACACCAGCATGTTCCCCGCATTTCGTTCAAAGAAGCATTCCGCCAACTCACCCTTCATCCATACGCACGACGTCTCGTCACACTCTACTTCGTCCTCCAATTTTTCTTTGCGTGGATGGTGCTCTATATGGCACCGTATCTGCGCGGACTTGGGTTTGCGTGGAAGACGATCGGCGTCATACTCTCGATAATGCTTTTGCCATTTGTACTTTTTCAATACGCAACCGGAAAAATTGCCGACAAACGACACAACGAACGCACACTACTCATCATCGGGTTTGGTATTGCAGCCTTTGCCACACTCCTCCTTGCGCTTCCACTTCCACCGACCGCAGCTATCTTTGCAGGCCTTCTCTTTCTGACACGTGTAGGCGCAAGCATCATCGAAGTGGCAACTGAAAGCGCGTTTTTCAAAGCCGTAAACGAACACGACACGGCGCTCATCTCAACTCTTCGTATGACGCTCCCCTTTGCCTACATTATCGCTCCACTTATCGGTGCCGGATTGCTTGCAATTGGTGGTATGCATGTATTATTTGGCGTACTCGGAGCAATATTACTATTGGCTGCACTTTACGCTACAAGATTGGGTGCAAGTAACCGACCACCCGTCTAAGGACGGGTGGCTTTGTGTTTGCCTCCTAAACG
>CAZRQQ010000021.1:0-10814 GCA_964602465.1 uncultured Candidatus Saccharibacteria bacterium | reverse complement strand
TGGCAAGATCCTCAACGTCGAGCGTGCACGCCTTGATCGTATGCTTGGCTCCGAGCAGATCAAAAACCTCGTGATCGCCATGGGTACGTCGATCGGGGATACATTCGACATCGAAAAGATCCGTTATCACAAGATCATCATTGCAACCGATGCGGACGTTGATGGTTCACACATCACGACGCTTATCCTCACGCTCTTTTATCGCTACTTCCGTGCAGTGCTCGATGCGGGGCATGTCTATATCGCGCAGCCACCGCTCTACAAGATCAAAAAAGGTAAAGAACTTTTCTATGCGTACAACGACGATGAAAAGGCTGCAATCATTGGCAAAGATGCACAAGTAGAAATGATTGGTGAAGAAAGTGAAGCGCCGGCCGAAGAAGAAGGTGAGGAAGAGGAAGCAAAGACCAAGAAAGCTCCAAAGATTTCTGTGCAACGTTACAAGGGTCTCGGGGAAATGAATGCCGAAGAACTTTGGGAGACGACCATGGATCCAAACAATCGCGTCCTCAAACAAGTCGCGATCGAAGACGCCGAAGAAGCAAACCAAGTCTTTGACATTCTCATGGGCTCCGAAGTTGCACCCCGCAAATCCTTCATCCAATCAAATGCAAAAATGGCGAATCTTGATATTTAACTATGGAGGGATTTCCGGCAAAATTTGAAAACTTCGAAGAAGAGCTAAAAACGAAAATAGGAGAAGCTGTTCATTATGCATTTCCAGCGGAACAATACGACAAAGAAATAGAAAGACTTAGAGGGTTGCGAAAAAAGAAAAATGAACAAGGTCTGACAAGTCCCGAAGAAATTGAGTATAAAGTTTTGAACGACCAAATTAAAAGTTGCCAGGTTACAGTCAAAACGCTATCTGAGTACAGAAAAGTATTGGAACTTCTCGAGTTCCCGAAGAATACAATTGATCAGATTATGAATCATGAAAATGCCCACGCAAATGTGGCAGAACAGCTAGAGTCGCAGATTTTTCGTGGGTATAGAATACGATTTTTAAAAGAACAAGATGGGCGACTTGTTATACAACCACAAGCAGCTGTCTCGACGAATCCCTCTTTTCCAGAAAAGCAGGGAATAGAAGAAGAAATTATGGTTACTGAAGCCCCGCTTTATTATGGAGATGAATTATCTATAAGCGATCAAAAAGTGATAGAGAATCTGAGAAAAAGATTGTAATAAAAATCCTTCCAATTACGGAAGGATTTTTAAATATCTACATTGCTTTCTTGATAAGGTCTTTGAGGGTAGTGATGGTAGCCTCCTTTTCTTGTTCAAGTTTGCTCCAAAACGCTTTTTCGTCGTCAGATACTGCTTCAGTCTGATAATTGTTCTTGATACGCCAGAGACTCTTTGATTCTTGGGTCAGCTGGTGCATGAGGTTGTATACATTATTTGTTTCCATACGGAGAGTATAGCAAATTTGACAGTTTCTGGGGATAGTGTACGCTCAAGACAAATGAGATTCTATGACACGGGTACTTATTGTATACAGGGACAATGCAACGATAGAAACTGTAAAACAAGCTCTGTACTCCATATTTGGTGAAAATAGTAAACTCCTGACTGCTGATGTTGATACTGCATCCAATCTCATCTTTTCGGCTAAACCGTTTGATCTCATGGTGCTTCACGATGGGGTAGAACCAAGTCTGATCGAAGATATGCTTCGTGATGAAAGGGTTTCATACATACCCTATATCATTCACACAGCAAAAGAGTGGGAGGAAGAACAGTGGAAAGATTTGATTAAGGAGAGAGTCGCAGATATCACCAAATGGAATCCAGATCACTTTACAATGTATTCAAAACAGTTGCACTAATGACAGACCTTATCGGTCTGTCATTTTTTATTTTCGATTCTGTATTTCTTCGGTAAGTTTTGCGATAAAGTCGTTTTCAGAACGTTCAATCTTTGAACCGTCACGGAGTTCGATTGTGTAGGTACCTGATTCAATTTCTTTGTCACCAAGTACAACCGTGTAGGGCACTTTCATACTTTTTGCAGCGTGAATACGTTTGCCGAGTGAATTCCCGTCGTCAATGATATCTACACGAATACTGTGTTCACGAAGTGTTTTTGCAAGTGCAGACGCTGCGTCAGTATGTGTTTCTCGGACTGGGACAACCGCAACCTGAACAGGAGAAAGCCAAGTAGGGAAATTGCCGGCAAAGTGTTCGATCAAGAAGCCGATAAAGCGTTCGTGGGTGCCAAGCGGAGCACGATGAATAATCGCGGGAATCTTTTGTTGGCCGTCTTTGTCGGTATATTTGAGATCAAATTGCTTGCCCATATACAGATCAAGCTGATTGGTCGACGCAGTAAATGATCGACCGATAGAAGAGTAGATTTGGAAATCCATTTTTGGACCATAAAACGCTGCACCCTCATGTACCACTTTGTACGGAACATCGGATTTTTCCATCGCCTCGATTGTCATAGTTTCAGCGTCTTTCCAATCCTGTTCATCACCATGATATTTATCCATCTTGTTTGGGTCACGAAGTGCGAGCTCCATTTCGTAATTTTCAATACCAAGTGTTTTGTAATAGTACTCATGGAGTTTGATGACTTGTACAAATTCATCTACCGCATGTTCTTTTTGCACGTATATATGTGCATCGTTCATTTGCATGCCACGTACGCGCATGAGACCAAACAAACTCCCGGAGTCTTCGTATCGGTGACACCAGCCATATTCCGCAAATCGCACAGGAAGCTCACGATAACTTTTTGGACGAGCCGCAAACGTTTTGTGGTGGAATGGGCAGTTCATTGGTTTGATATAGTAATGCTCGTCCTCGATTGTAATCGGTGCGTACATACTATCTTTATAGAGGGGAAGGTGACCCGAAGTGTAAAACAAATTTTCTTTTGTAATGATCGGTGTGGTTACTCGCTGATAGCCCCACTTTTCTTCGGTTTCTTTTGCCCATTTCTCAAGTTCTTCTTTTATGATATTTCCCTTCGGCAGCCAAATCGGAAGACCTTTCCCGATTGATTCATCAAAATAGAAAAGATCGAGCTGTTCGCCGAGCAGGCGATGATCACGTTTTGCTGCCTCTTCTTTCATTACAAGATATGCATCAAGTTTTTCTTTGGATTCAAATGCTAGACCATAAATGCGTATAAGAGAAGGATTTGCTTCTTTGCCGCGCCAGTATGCACCCGCGATGCGGTCGAGTTTGAAAGAGTCAGGATCAATAGAAGAAAGATCGTCGATATGTCCACCGCGACAGAGATCTACAAAATTTCCCATGGTATAGAGCGTGATCTTTTCACCGCGTTCTGCAATTTCGTTGATGAGTTCAGTTTTAAATTCGTTGTCTTTGTAGTAGGTGAGCGCTTCTTCTTTGGAAAGTTCTTTGTGTGTCACTGTGTTCCAGGTAGGGAGGAGTTCTCGCATCTTTGCTTCAATCAAGGGGAGTGCGTCAACACCAACAGTTTCAGTAAATTTCACATCATAATAAAATCCATCGTCGATTGCGGGACCAAGCGTGAGCTTTGCATTCGGGTAGAGTTCCATAACAGCAGCTCCAAGGAGGTGGGCGAGAGAATGGCGCTGGTGCTCAAGCTGTTCGGAATTCATAGTTATATGACTATACCAATTTTGCATCTTTTGGGAAAGTGGTGTAGTATGCTACGCATATGGTAGTACGAATGAGACATACACGGGCGCATACGGCAAATCGCCGAAGCCACCACGCATTGAAAGGACTCGCACTTTCTACAGACAAAAGCGGTGCATCCCACATCCGCCACCGCGCGACTGCTGACGGCATGTACAAGGGCCGTTCTGTAGGCAAAGATCCTGTGAAGAAGGCACTCAAGAAGCAGAAGAAATCTAAGAAATAATCACTAATTCCAATCCCTGTTCTTTATGGCAAACCGACACCTTTCCAGATCCATCGTCCTCCAGGCACTCTTTGAATGGGACTTTTTGGGCAAACCTGAGGATCTCAAGGGGATCATCGATCGCGACATTGTTGAATTTGCTCCGGGGCATAGCGACAACACCTTTATTTATGGGATTGCCGAGCTCGTGCAGCGCAAGCAGGCAATCATCGACGACATCCTCGCAAAGGCGGCACCCGAATGGCCACTCGAAAAGATTTCAAACGTCGACCGCAATATCTTGCGCATGGGGCTTGCCGAGCTTCTCTTTGGAGATCGTGAACAAGTACCACCCAAGGTTGCGATCAATGAAGCGATCGAACTTGCTAAAACATTTGGCGGTGAAAATAGTGGTAAATTCGTCAATGGTGTCCTCGGTGCCGTGTACAAGGAAATTGGAGAACCAGGCAAGGAGCAGACCTCCAAACCTCGTGCACCAAAGGAAAAAGTTCCCGAAGAACCGATCGACATCACCAAGCTTCCTGTCGAAGCAAAGGGTGGAGGTATCGTGCATGCACGTCACGATGGTGTGGACTATGTCGCGCTTGTCCATGACGTCTTTGGATACTGGACGCTTCCCAAAGGTGGTGCCGAAGAAGGTGAGACGATCGAGCAAACGGCAAAGCGTGAGATCGAAGAAAAGCTCGGTATCCCTGTTGAGCTCGGTCCAGAGATCGGTGCGATCGAATATGTCGCGTCACATCCTGAGAAGGGCAAGCTTTTGAAAAAGGTGGTGTTCTATCTTGCAGAGGCGCAGTACCAAGAGCTCGACCTGCACACCAATGGCGGCCTCGACAAGGCACAATGGTTCCAACTCCACGAGGTAGTTGACCTCACCGTATACGATGATATATTGCCACTAATCGTAAAGGCGATTGAAAAGATTACTAAATAGGGTATAGGTTGTAGGTTACAGGTTATAGAAATATGACAAGTAACCTATTCCCTAAACCCTTTAACCTATTCCCTAATACATGAAAGACTTTACTCCATTTGAAGAATCCATTGGGATTACATTTAACGACAAAAAGCACCTCATGCAGGCGTTTATTCACCGTTCGTACATCAATGAAAATCCCAAGAGTGGCCTTGAGCAAAACGAACGACTCGAATTCCTTGGCGATGCGGTGGTTGAACTCGTTGTGACCGATTATCTGTACCGCACCTATCCGACCCATCACGAAGGTGACCTCACTGCGTACCGAAGCGCACTGGTCAACGCGGTCATCATGGGCGAAGTTGCAAGTGATTTGCATATGAACGACTATCTCCTCCTTTCCAAGGGTGAGCAAAAGGACACGGGACGTGCACGACAGACCATCCTTGCGAACACGTACGAATCATTTATCGGAGCACTCTATCTCGATCAAGGATACAAAGTCTGTGAAGAGTTCGTCACTCGCACACTGCTTGCGCGACTTGAGACCATCATTTCTACCAAGTCATGGAAAGATCCCAAGAGTCTCATCCAAGAAGAAGCACAAGAGCGACTCGGGGTGACGCCGTCGTACCAGGTCATTGGCGAAGTAGGTCCGGACCACGACAAACACTTCACTATCGGCATATTCTTCCACGACAAAAAGATCGCTGAAGGGAAAGGGAAGAGCAAGCAGGAAGCCCAGCAAAACGCCGCCCAAGCAGCTCTCGAAAAGAAGGGGTGGAACTAGGACTTGACTTTTACAATATTATGGTGTATAATGCGACCAGAAACATACATCAATCACCATAAAATTGTAACTGATGAAAAAGTACATTGTTATTATTGTGTTTTTCTGTGCAACTACTGCACAGGCTCAAAAAGTTCCTGCGATTGATTCAATCAATCAAATGATTCTTCTGTCAGATTGGGGTCAGCAGCAAATTGACGCAAATCTTCACGCTCTTCCAATGCTTGTATTTAGTAAGATGGAATTAGAAACAGTGAAAAAGTACAAGGAAGACAATGTGTACAACATTGTATTTTCTAATGGTATGAGCAATGTCTATGTACCATCCGAAGGGGAACAGATGCTCTCGTATAAAGGAAAATATTTTTACTCCCTCACTAGAGCCGCATTTGTTACAAAGCAGAAGGCTGTAAAAGCTGTAAAATCACCCGAAGCAAAGGAACGAGATCAAAAACTACTTGTCGGAGGCGCTGCTCTGCTCGGTGCTGTACTTGGAAGAGTTGTTGCAAATGGAGGGTTTTAGAAAACACAACATGAAATGATAAAGGCATCCAAATACGGATGCCTTTTTGTTTGGTGAAATGATATAATTTGTCCATTATGCGTCTCCAGCATATTGAGATAGCCGGCTTCAAATCCTTTGCCAAGAAGGCGACGCTTTCATTTGATACAGCAGTGACTGCGGTCGTGGGTCCCAATGGTTCGGGTAAATCAAACGTTGTCGAAGCGTTTCGGTTCGTACTTGGTGAGCAGTCGATGAAGAGTATGCGTGGCAAGACGGGGGCAGACCTTATCTTCCGTGGATCATCTGGCGCAGCCAAGCTTTCTCGTGCTGCAGTCTCGATCACCTTTGATAACTCCGACAAAATTTTTGCATTTCAAACCGCAGAACAAGACGCTGGCAAGGCGCCACTTCTCTTTGATACGATTACGTTCACTCGTGAACTCTTTGCAGACGGTACGAGCAAGTACTTGATGAATGGTACTGAGATTCGGCTGAAACAAATGATCGAGCTGCTTGGCTCAGTAAACATTGGCGCATCAAGTCATCACATCATTTCACAAGGTGAGGCAGACTCAATACTCCGTGCAAGTCCGCGCGATCGCCGCGAAATGCTCGAAGAAGCGCTCGGTTTGAAAATCTATCACTACCGCATCAAGGAGGCCGAATCAAAGCTTACGAAAAGCACAGAGACACTCAAAGAAGTACAGTCACTTCGTCGCGAGCTTGCACCACATCTCAACTTTTTGAAAAAGCAGGTTGAAAAGATCGAGAAGGGTCGCGCGCTCCGCACTGAGCTCGAGGGCGCACTTTTGCAATATCTCAGTACTGAACGAGCACAGCTTGGAGCTGAAGAAACTCGACTTCGCGATGCGATGAATTTGATCGAACGTCAAAAGAACGATCTCGAGCACAAACTTGCCGCACTTCCAGATCAAGCGCAAAGTATGGACACATTTGGCAAAGCGATCATTGATGCACGAAAGGCACTCCAGGTCGCACAAGAAAAGCGCCGCGCACTCGAAGGTCGTATCAGTAGACTCGAAGGGATGATCGAAGTGGAGCGTCGCATGCTTGCACGTAGTCCCGAAGTTTCTGACAGCGCGGTTTCATTTGCGCCAACTGAATACTCGCAACTTCTCAAAGATATCGAATACTTTATTGGGACGATAAAAAGTGCGACCACACTTGATGCAGTGCGCGATGCAGTCGGTCGCATGGATACGATCCTTGGCACGCTCAAGTCTAGGCAGCCAAAGGAGGCAGAACATACTGCAAGTACCAGTACTTCTTCAGGTACACTCAAAGACACCGTGCTCGAACTCGAAGACTTGCAGCGTGAACTCAAAGCGCTCATTGCCGAAGAAACTGGAGCGCAAGACGAACTTCACACTCTTGAGCTCAAACGTGAAGAAAGTCGTGACGCTCGCGAGACTGCGACAACTGCTCGCTATGAACTCCAGGCTGCACTTACCAACGCCAACGCCGAGCTCCAAATTTTGAATGCAAATAAAAACATGTTCATCGAACGCAAAGAACTCTTTGATGCAGAGCTCAAAGAAGCAGGCTTTCTCTTCGGGCCGCAATTTTTGCATACACTCAAAGATACTGCAGGTGTACCAGAAGCAAATTTGCATGATCTCAAGCGCAGCATTGATCGACTCAAAATCCGCCTCGATGAACATGCAGGTATCGGCAATGACGTCGTCGGTGAATACGAAAGCACACTTGAGCGCGATGCATTTCTCGCACGTGAAGTTACTGACACGGAAGGCAGTATTCGCAACCTTGAAACGCTTATCATTGATCTCAAAAAAGTCCTTGATGACAAATTCACCGGCGGCGTGCAGGTGATCAATGAGCGCTTTGGAGAATTTTTCAAGACGATGTTTGGTGGTGGCGGCGCATTCTTGGAGATCACCATTGAGAAGCGCAAGAAGCGAAAAAAGGATGAGGAATTTGATTTGGAAATTTCAGAAGAGCCGGATGAAGAAGACGAGCGATTTATGGAGCGAGGCATCGACGTGCATGTAAACTTACCAGAGAAAAAAGTGAAGGAACTCACGATGCTCTCCGGTGGTGAGCGCTCACTTGTGTCCATCGCGCTTCTCTTTGCGATCAGTCAGGTAAATCCACCACCATTTCTCGTCCTCGACGAAACCGATGCAGCGCTCGACGAAGCCAACTCCCGCCGCTATGGTGATATGGTGGAGCGACTTTCTGAATACTCCCAGCTCATCGTTGTCACCCACAACCGAGAAACCATGTCCCGCGCCTCAGTCCTCTACGGCGTGACCCTCGGTGCCGACGGTTCCTCCAAACTCCTCTCTATCAAATTTGATGAAGCAGTGAAGGTGGCGAAATAAAAAATCACCGTTCGTTGTACTACTAAGTGATTGTTGTCATTATTTTGTTTTCCAGATCTTGCTATCGATGCAAAAATCAATGTGTGCTCCCAGATTTTGCACGTGTTGTTTGCAGCAGGTGCACATCCCGCTTGTATCGACGGGAGACTTTTTCCGGAAAAATAACTGAATAAGTATCTTGAACATAAGTCTTATTTAAAGTGAACTATTGTTAGTTGGATATTGTCATAGAGCACGTTCCCAGTCAAGGTCTATTGCAAAATAGGCATAGAGGTATAGTATTTGAAAAAATACTATTAAGTATGAAATTAGCAACACTTACACATCTGATCAATCAGGAGGACAACACGACGCTCATGGCTGACCAGCAGCTTAAAGTTGTGGGTACCAAAGGATATGGCGGCAAAACCGATGGCAAGCCTTGGAAAGATAGTGCGGTTGATGAAATCGGACAGGAGACCGGCAAGGTTCGTGAATTGCGAATCAATCCCGATCAAGAAGGCGGTATTACGGTGAATCCAGAAGATTTAGAAGCAGTCGCACTTATCGATTTCTACAACGGTGATGAGTCAGAAGTCCCATTCGGTGATCCATCGTTCCGAGTATTGTGTTGCCGTTGTTTCAAATACGAAGGTGGGGCCATCGACACCAAAGAAATGCGCAACCCACGGTGGTATCCAATCGATAATCTTCCAAAAGAAAAGATGATTGATGGGGATATGTATTTCGTACCACAGATCCTTGCTGGTACTCCAATCAAAGGCTATATCCGCCGCAAAAGTGACTGGTCTGCAATCATTGACTACAAGATTGAGCCTTGCGATCCTTCTGAGCTCGTTCTCTAAACCCTGACCACGTGTCAGGGTTTTCCACTTTAGGAAAATGGCAGGATAAGTGCTTTACTGAAAGTAGAACCAAATCACATATCGATATGACAAAACAATTTGAGTATGAGGAGTTTTCTTCAAAGGAAAAGGTTCCTTGGCCTGTAATGATATTTGGATGGATGATTGAGCAAGTCTTGAGAATATTACCCAAAAGCATACGAAGAAATCTTCTACCGTAATAACAGCACAGCATCACCTTAGTGATGCTTTTTCATTTGACACCCTACCCATACGGGTGGATAATGTGGGCATATAAGGCTAAATGAGGGTTTATTTATGAAAAAAGCAGCAGTGGGAGTGGTTATCTTGGTACTGGGATTTGCATCCGCAAGGGCGCATGCACAGACGGCGGACATCTTGCGCATGATCGAGCAGCAGCGTGCAAACCTCGGTGCGTCTGTGAGTGGCAGCACTGGGACACAGGTCATCAATCTCGCCAAACAGCGCACCGCGGCTCCACAAGCGGGAACGGGGGCTTCTACAGTTGTTGCTTCTGCGCCCACAACCACACCTGCTCCATCAGGTAGTGCGATCACCAAGACTCTCTTATATGGCCTCAAAAACGACTCTCAGGTGATGACCCTCCAGACCTTCCTTGCTGCAAAGGGATATCTCACGGTAGCTCCCGATGGTAACTTTGGCCCCAAGACCCTCGCTGCAGTCAAAAAGTTCCAGTCGGCAAATGGTCTCGATCCCATCGGTCTCGTCGGTCCCAAGACTCGAGCGATCATCAACAAATAGCGAAAAAGAAGAAAAGCCCCAAACGGGGCCTTTCTCTTGACAGGTGAAATAAAGAGAGTAGTATACGAAGTCAACGGTTCCTTCATTTCATCACCCATTAAAACAATTGCCAATGAAGTCTTTCTTTGTTGTCGTAATTATTTTTGTTGGATTGGTAATGATCAGTTTTACCGAAAAGCACCAGGTATCTTCACTAGCACCGACTGAAAAGAAGGAGCTATACACGGAACATTGGATGCTCCCGGCAAAACAACTGTTTCTCGATGGGTTAGTACCTGTAGTACTTACCAACAAATATCCCATTGTTGATGCATCGGGAGTGCCGCGTACTTTTTTTGAAAAGGGTACGCAATTCTTTCAAAGATCATTGCCACCTCCCTAGATACTCAATTTGACCAGGGATACAGGGATTGGTCGCCCAAAGCCTTATAAATCATTGATTTATAAGGCTTTTTTGCTGCTCAGGTATTCGCTTGACCCGGCAGTGAGCCCGTGGAAAACCCGGACCTACTGCCGGGTTGACTTCTATATTCCAACGTATATAATGGGGGCTCGCTCAAAGGAGCGCATTTCTTTGACAATTCATCATGCATTTGTAAGAAGAATGCGAGTAACAATCTATTTAATTTGAAATTGGATAACAATCCAGTGACAAGAGAGGAGTCATTTTTCTCTTGTCTCGATCTAAGTTATTTGTAGCAATACAATGACTTTTAAGAAGAGTTTGATCCTAGCTCAGGATGAACG
>CAZRQQ010000020.1:0-11276 GCA_964602465.1 uncultured Candidatus Saccharibacteria bacterium | reverse complement strand
CAGTTTCAGTTGCAGTCGAAAGTTCAATCTTTGCTTTTTCTGCAGCTTCATCAAGTCGCTGAAGTGCGAGCGGATCTTTGGCTACATCCACACCAGACTCTTTTTTGAATTCTTCCGCGATCCAGTTCATAATCTTGAGATCGATGTCGCGTCCTCCCATGAGCGCATCTCCGTCCGTTGACTTCACTTCGATCACATCGTTTGAGATTTCAAGCACGGATACGTCAAACGTACCGCCTCCAAGGTCAAAGACGACGACCTTTTCATCCTTTTTATTGTTGAAGCCATACGCAAGCGCTGCTGCTGTAGGCTCGTTGATGATACGCTTCACATCAAGTCCGGCGATCGCACCAGCGTCTTTGGTAGCTTTACGCTGTGCATCATTGAAGTATGCAGGCACAGTGATGATCGCTTCAGTAACCTTTTCACCAAGTTTTGCTTCTACATCTGACTTAATCTTTTGCAAGATCATCGCTGAAATTTCTTCGGGGCGATAATCCTTATCCCCAAGGTGCACGATCGCGCCACCATCAGCACCCTTTTTCACTTCAAACGGAGAAGTCTTGATGACCTTTTCCATACCGTGGTCATCGTATTTGTGACCCATGAAGCGCTTGATACCGTAGATCGTATTCTTGGGATTGGTCACTGCTTGGCGCTTTGCAAGAAGCCCCACAAGTCTGTCACCATTTTTACCAACTGCGACAATAGAAGGGGTCGTGCGTGCACCCTCAATGTTTTCGATAATCTTTGGCTGCCCACCTTCAATGATGGCTACAGCACTATTTGTCGTTCCAAGGTCAATTCCAATGATTTTTGCCATACTAATTTAAACCTTAAATAATAATCAATTTCCAAATTCCAATAATCAAAATCAGTATTTCTACAGTAATTTTGCGGTCGTGAAATACTTGTACAAAAGAGAGTATAGTAGTAGCATAAAGTCATGTCAACCCCATTAGAAAGCAGCGCATGCTTCCACAGCCTGCTTCTAACGGGGCGAGGCCCTAAATTATGGACACTAAACGGTTTTCTAAGAGAATATTGAGTCTATTGGCTTCAAAGCCGGCTATATCGGTTGTGGAGCTCAGAGATGCCCTAGAAGCGACTGGAAATGAACGCTATGCCCTTTCCCGTTCACTCAAAGGCCTCAGTGATTCAGGACTTGTGGAAAGTCATTACTCTGGCCAAGGCACCTATGCACGTCTTACCAGCCGCGGCCGCGTGCGGGCAAACACTCAGAAGTTTGAAAATGCACTCCTCAACCACAACTGGGACGGCAAATGGCGCATCATCCTCCTCGATCTCCCCGAAGACCGCAAAACAGAACGCGATGGTCTCCGCTACCTCCTCAAAAAGGCCGGCTTTATCTTGCTCAAAAATTCCGTTTGGATTTCCCCGCACCCCTTCGAACATCTCTTTATGAATATAAAAAAAGACCTCGTCCTAACGACGGAGATCATGATTTTTGTTACTGATAACTTAGATAGCGAAACTGAAAAAGAATTTTTAAACCTTCTCAGATAAAACAAGAAACTCTAAAGGTAATTTGTTGATGCTTTCCAAATACTTCACAGTGATCTTTAAACGTTCATTGAAATCTTCGCAAATTTCTTTAAAATTTTCTTTATTATTTTGAATAAAGTTAATTTCCCCACTCAAATATTCTTTGATTTCAGCTTCAGAAAATAATTCTGCTTTTGTTTTGCCAGGATTATTTACTAAAAGTTCTGGTGGTGTACTCCTTATTCCTCTATGATCTTCAAGAGTAACTCCAAGGGGTCCTTTTTCATTGAAATTCTTTTGGGCTGCTAAGTATACAGGATCTGTTAATATGTCCATTTTTATAGTATTTGTTTTTATAATACCATAAATAAAATATTGGTCAATAACATCTACTCAGCTTTGAAAACAAGCACAGTTACTCGTGCGGGGCGAAGGACGGTAGTACCGAGTTTGTAACCCTGCTGTAGAACCGTGTCGATACGATGATCAAATCGCTTGTCGCCTGTCTCTACTTCTGATACCGCCTCATGAAGTGTGGGGTCAAAGGTCTCCCCTACTTTCCCAAAAACTTCGAGGTTGTGTTCCTTGAGTGCATTCATAAGCTGACCGTAGATGTATTCGACACCAGTGCGCCAGGTCGGCTCTACCTTTTCCCACGCTTCTTTGTTCGCCATCGCCATATTGAAACTATCTACAACTGGAAGAAGGTCTTCAACAAACTTCTCGGCAAAGAGCTGCTTAAATCGCTTCTTGTCTTCTTCTGAGGACTTCTGAAGGTTTGCATAGTCGGCGCGCGCACGCTGCCAACCGTCGAGATACTCAGTCTTTTCTTTCTCCAAAAGCTTTATTTTTTCTTGGAGTTTTTTGAGCTTTTCAGATCCTTGCAATTCATCGCCGTCTTCATTTGACTCCACAAACTCAGGATCTAGTACTACATCGTCTTCATTCACCCCATTAGAAATGTTATTTTTGTCTGTATTCATAGATTAGATTCTGCCCACATTCTAACGGGGCAGGTACGGGCACATTATACTGAAAATTTGGAATAAAAAAAGAGCTGGGTTAGAGCTCTTTTGTCTTAGTTGGTATGTTTCAATTTTTCAAGTCTTGGGTCATCTGGCAAAAAACGATGATCATCTTTGAAATAATACTCTTCCCGATCCATCAAACTATTGAAGTGGTTTTCACATAGGTACGTTGTCTTTTGATTGGTTTCTAATTGAGCGCTATAGAGCTGTTTCTCTGTTTCATCTTCCTCATCCCAAATATTTTCTTCACCTACTTTATGAGAAGCGAGTTCGGTGCACCCTTTTCTCATACATTTAACACCAAAACAGCCTGTTGGAATTGTTTTTTCTTCTGGCATAGTTTTAATTTTTTCCTCATGATACATATATAAATTTTTATGTCAATAAAAAAGAGCGCGGTTTTAGGGCTCTTTGGGCGGGAGTATCCTTTCATGCTGCTGAATTTTCCTACAACAGGCACACCATTGCCGAAAATCAATTAGCCCGCTTTCTGGGTATGGTTGATGCCACACCTTTGGTGTTTTACAGGTGGCACATAGGTATGTTATCTGGACGAGTGTTTTGGTAGCAGATTCAGCGTGAAAAGGTGGCAATTGTTGTTCTTCCACGATTTTCGAAGGATTATACTCAGATTTTGGAATAAAAAAAGAGCGCCGGAGCGATCTTTAATGCAGGGTGTAATGACAGTTTCTTTCAATGAGGAAATATTCGATTGCCAGATCGGGACATACTCTGGACATGTGTAGTGTGCCTCCACTTAGATCTGCGTAGACTTCTCCTTTTCGATTTGACTTAATTTCAAGTTCTACCGTTCTTTTTTGGAGTATCTTAGCATTTTCTTCGTGCGGTACATGAATGTCCATAAGTGCTTTCAAAAATGTACTTCCGTCATCTATTGTCTTCTCGAATACGATTGAATTAGTCCCTAATAGTTTCTCCCATTGTTCTAAAGGAATATGTTCCATGGGTTTTTGTTTATTGTACTTGGAATATGGAAATAAAAAAAGTCTATCCATTAAAGGATAGACTTTGCATAATTTAGACAGTTGCCAGCTTCCGGTTTGATCTAAATCTACGGAAGTTGAAGAAGTAATCTGGAATAGTAAGAAATAAAAAACCTATTTCATACCATACCCAGCGTTCAAATGGAGTATCGATAGCGACAAAGGTTGGCTTGATCACGGCAAATGCAGCATTCTCTTTCCTTAGTATCCACCATATGAGTTTTACTCTCCACAAGTGATATTTGGAAGAAAATACTATAGGCTCCACTTCACCATCAATTACTAGCATATCAAGGATAGCTCGTGTTTCTTCGATGCTGCCCCATGCTTTTTTGTTTTCAGAAATCCTAGGTATAAGTTTCTTTCCTCTACATGGAGGCCAAATAAAGTTGGCAGCAATTTCGAGGTGCATAACTTCTGCCAAAGATTTTTTATCATCACCAAATTTTGGATTGATACCTGCGCCGAGATACACCTTACACAAAAAATCAACCATCCTTTCTTTGATACATTGCACTAGATAATTACAGTACGTCTTGGTTCGAGGACCAAGTGTTACTTGATTGTTCTCTAGTACACTATCGGCACCATAGAGAACCATGATCTGTTTATTTTCCGTTTCCAATATGTAGTTGTTTTAAAGATTAGAAAATATTTTTCAGTATCATACCATATATAAAAAATAAGTCAAAACAAAAAGCCCCCTTTCGGAAGCTTGTTCGCTTTAACGCTTACTCCACTGTGGACTCTTACGAGCTTTCTTGAGACCGAATTTGCGGCGTTCTTTGGATCGTGGATCACGCTTGAGAAAGCCGGCTTGCTTGAGCTTGGTCTTGTCAGCCTCATCCTCTACCACAAGCGCTCGAGCAATGCCGTGACGTACTGCTTCTGCCTGTGAGTGGATACCGCTACCAATCACCTTTACTGATACCGAGTATGCTTTCTCTGCTACCTTGAATGGATCAGTGACGATCTTTTGGAGTTCTGCTGTCGGGAAGTAGGTCGCGAGGTCTTTGTCGTTGATCACATAGCTTGCTTTGGTCGCAGGTGTGATGCGCACGCGTGCAGTCGCCGTCTTGCGTCGTCCGATAGTCTCGATGTATTTTTTAGTGGTTGCTGATGTCATAAAATTATTCAGTAATGGTGAGGTGCTTCATCATGTCTTTCTTAAGTCGGTTGTCAGGAAGCATGCCTTTGACTGCGGTCGCCACAATGTGACTGTAGCCTTTGGTCTTGCTTACTTTATCCATAGTTTCTTCTTTGAGACCACCTGGATAGCCTGAGAAGCTCTTGTAGGTCTTGGTGAGCATCTTGGATGGAGCGACTTTGAGCTTTGAAGCGTTCGTTACGGTGACGAGGTTTTTAGAAACAATGTTCCGCGCAAAAGAAGGGTCATTCTTGCCCATCAAGATAGCCGCTACTTCTGAAGCGAGACGTCCCAATGATTTGTTTGTTGCGTCGATCGTGTAGTTCATAAAATTACTCAACAAATTCAATTACTGCCATAGGAGAACCATCGCTCTTGCGCTGCACGAGCTTGGTGATGCGAGTGTAGCCACCTGCACGCTCCTTGTACTTTGGTGCAATATCAGCAATAAGTTTCCCCACCACTGCTTCGTTGTTGTAGAGACCTGAAAGGAGGTTGCGTCGGTTTGCAAGCGTTGGATTCTTTGCCTTGGTGACCATCTTTTCAATGGTAGGACGGATTTCTTTTGCCTTTGCTTCAGTCGTGAGCATGCGACCATGTTCGATGAGAGACGCAGCAAGACCACGGACAAGCGCGATGCGACCGTTCTTTTCTCGTCCAAATTTTCGTACATTTACATGATGACGCATAAGTGACCCTTGTTATACCGTATTAGTCCTTCAAAGACAAGTCGAGCGCTCCGAGTGCTTCCTTGATCTCAGTAATGCCTTTGTCGCCAATACCGTCGATCTCGAGAAGATCGCTGACGTGCTTGCGAGCGATACCGCCGACCGTGCGGATGTTTGCTGCAGTAAGCGCATTGAGGGTGCGGGTTGAAAGACCGATCGTGTCGATGCGATTCTTGAGGACATCAGTCACATCAACTGATTCTTCGTCGTCTCCGACTACTGCTGCGGATTCTGCCACTGATTCAGCAACAAGCGGAGCCTTGACGCTCATGCGTGCCTGTACTTCTTCGATGGTTTCTTGTGCACTGATAGAGACGATCGCTGCGAGCTGTTCGATCATGATGTTCACTGATTGCTCGAGTGCAGCACGAGGACTCATGGTACCGTCAGTTTCGATTGTGAGACGAAGGCGGTTGAAGTTGGTCTTGTCGCCAACACGCATTTCTTCGACATCGTATGAGACGCGGCGGATTGGAGAAAAGATCGCATCGAGAAAGATCGTGCCGATATCAGCCTTTTGCTTGTGATGCGCATCGCGTGATACAAATCCGAGCCCTTTTTCTACGGTAAGCTCAATCGTGAGTGTGCCCTTGCTTGTCATTTCACAGATGTACTGATCAGGGTTGACGACTTCAATCGTACCCTTTGCACTGATATCTGCAGCGGTAACTACCTTTGGACCTTTGGCTGTGAGCGTGACTTTTTGTGGTTCATCGCCGGTAACTGCGAAGCGAACATTCTTGAGATTCAAAAGGATCGTAATGACATCTTCTTTGATCCCTTCGATCGTACTAAATTCGTGACTGACGCCATCAATCTTGACTGCAGTGATTGCAGCTCCAGAAAGTGAGGAGAGGATGATACGTCGGAGACTGTTGCCGAGTGTGTAGCCGTAGCCCGGGAGAAGTCCGTCGACTTCAAAAATACCCTTATTGCCCTCTTCGAGGGTTGCCTTTGGTTTTGATGGGAGGATGATGTGTTGTTCACTCATATGAAAATTGATTGTACCATTAATTTGTAAAATCTCCTAATCTGTGTCCTAGCGACTGTAGAACTCGAGCACTGTGCCCAGCTGCAAAAACTGCTCGTCGTGCTTGGGCTTCGCCACGACTTCAGCCTGCAGTGATTCCGGGCTGAATTTGAGCCAGTTGGGCCAGGTGTATGTCTCTACTTTCTTTGCAATATTTGAGAATACCGGACTCTTGCGAGAACCTTCACGCACAGAAACGATGTCTCCTGCGCGAACTTCGTATGAAGGGATCGTTACTTTTGTACCATTTACCGTAAAGTGGCCGTGTGAGACGAGCTGACGAGCCATGCGGCGACTTGGCGCAAAACCGAGTCGATACACAACATTGTCGAGACGTGATTCGAGGAGCTCGATGAGTTTGTCAGTCACCGGCATACCTTTGACTGCAGTCGCCTTCTCTACGTAGTTGCCAAGCTGACGCTCTGAAATACCGTATGAGAAACGAACTTTTTGCTTTTCAATAAGCTGACGACCGTAGTCAGAAAGCTGCTTGGGGCGTTTGCCCTTTGCAGCAGACTTTTTGGTTTCTGACTGCGTGTATTTTGCTGTCTGGCATTTTTCAAATACTCCAGATCCCAATCGACGACACATTTTGTACTTAGCTGTTGTTTTCATACGTATATTTGTTATTACACTCTTCGAGGCTTCTTTGCCTTCGGACCGTTATGTGGTACTGGAGTACGATCCTTGATCGACAAAAGCTCAATACCTCCTCCAATAAATGCACGGATAAGTGGTTCGCGACCAGAACCGACTCCTTTTACAACAACTGACACTTCTTTGATACCAGCGGTCGCTGCCTTTTCTGCAAGAACTTCACCTACCTTTGACGCAGCAAATGGAGTACCCTTCTTGGCACCTTTGAATCCCAAAGATCCTGATGATGACCAAAAGAGTGCATTACCCTTCATGTCTGACACGACTGCCTTGGTATTGTTGAATGTTGCCTCAATAGAGAGCATGGCGCTCGTAACCTTTTTCTTGGTCGTACGTGCGACTGCTCGGCCACGCTTTTCTGCGTCTACGAGTTGCCCTTCTTGAGTTATGATGCGTTTCTTTCCCATATATATTACTGACTATGTCTTAGATTCCTTACGACGACCACTACCCATCGTGTTGCGAACGTTGCCACGAACCGTACGAGAGTTGGTCTTGGTGCGCTGACCTTTGACAGGAAGCTTGCGCATGTGACGAACGCCACGATATGCCTTGATGTCTTTGAGGCGTTTGATGTTGCTTGCGATCTCACGCTTCAAGTTGCCTTCGATGGTGCGAGCTTCGACGAGCTTGCGGATGTCGTTTTCTTGATCAATAGAGAGCTTGTCTGGCTTGGTAGAAGGGTCAACACCAACCGCCTTGAGAATGTTGGTGGAAGTAGTTCTGCCGATACCATAGAGGGTAGTAAGCCCAATATCGAGTCGCTTTTCGTTAGGGATGGTTATACCGAGGATACGCATGAAATTATTGTTTTTGTTTGTGTTTTGGGTTATCGCAGATAACGATCAAATGGCGATTGCGTTTTACAATCTTGCATTTATCACACATCTTTTTGACCGTTGATCTGACTTTCATAAAAATAAAAAATTGCGTACGCGAACGTTAGCGGGGAGAGTATACACTACTTATGCGCGTCTGACAATACGTCCCTTCCCCCCATATGGATCAATGACGACGTCAACGGTATCTCCGATCAACACCTTGATCCGATGAAGCCGCATCTTGCCGGCAAGATACGCGACGATAGAATCGCCATTTTCAAGCGTTACCCGAAACATTGCGTTGGGGAGTGCTTCTGATACGGTTGCGCTGACTGCTTCTGGTTGCATTGTCATGTGGTACGGACTCTCATAGTACTATATTCCCCTATCAGGGTCAACTACGTACAAAATCCTCATATTTCGTACGTGGTCACCTATTTGGTCTCGATCATGATTCGGCTCTGCTTGGAGGGGAAAAACGGTGCCCAAAATGGGTACAAATGGTACCGCGCAGAGTCGACTTCCGGCACCTTTTCTAGAATTGAAGAGACTGCACCCTTCCTGACTCCAACAAGTGAT
Source organism: uncultured Candidatus Saccharibacteria bacterium (assembly GCA_964602465.1). Classification (GTDB taxonomy): domain Bacteria; phylum Patescibacteriota; class Minisyncoccia; order Phycocordibacterales; family UBA9973; genus UBA4124. The sequence goes on along the minus strand of CAZRQQ010000020.1, from coordinate 2,776 downwards.
CCAGCAATACTTTCAACGGGTGCCTTCGTAATAATGACACCTTCTCCGGTTATTTTGACTCGAATCGTTTCAGGAATGCGACTTGGGTCGGTCGGTAATGCACTCACAGGGACCACGGTCAGATCACTAATACTCGGAATACTCACATACGGATACGTACGGTCATGTAGTACCTCATGTGCGATGGCTGTTTCAAGCTCTTCGCGTGGAATCAGGTATGTACTCATGGAACCCGCTATCTTTGCCGGAAATTTGAGACTGGTACCACGGAGCACAATAGAGTCATGGTCAATCGTCGTGACTTGCATGTCTGGAAATACGAGAAGGTTGTCCGGTACTTGGGTGCGTGTCTCTCGCTTGAGGCGTTCGATGAGCTGTGCTTGGAGTGTCGTCGTTGCGTCCTTTTGCTCTTCAGGGGAAAGGCTGTGCGCCACGCCATCTTCTCCACCGGTGATGGCTCCTGCTGACTGCGCATAGAGTTGCTTTGCTCCCCAGCCGCTCACGGTAAATGTCGTGCCGGTGGTGTTGTATGAAGGTCCTACCGCAGTTGCGACCACAGCTGTAGCGATTGAAGTCCCCGCAGTTTTTACTTTGCCTTTGGTGGTATACCCCGGAACACTGACTGCGGCAGTAGTTTGATACTTTTTGCCAGTTGCGGAAGTCAGGGTGGTTTTGGCCTTGATCGTCTGTGTCTTGGTGCTGTATTCATTGAAAAAGACGACCTTGCCCTTGGCCAAACTATTGCTCTCTTCTACTTTTGATCCATATACCTGACGTGATACCTCGGTCGGCACGACCATCGTCTGAAATGAAAGCCTGCCCGTACTCGCGTCACCCTCATGCGTGAGCTCAAACTCAACACCATCAAGCGAAAACGGAATGTGTCGCTCAGTCACGATCACCTTGGCACGTACCATCTTCATTCCTGCTACATACAATATGACTAGGAAAAGTATCGCGCAGCCGCCAATCACGATCTTGCGCCACCCCAGAGGCCTGCGCACATAGTGCGGACGTGGAGAAGGGTCTGGATCAGATGGAATGTCAGCAAATTTTTTGCCGTGCTCGAGGTTTTCTTTGCGAATGACGTCGTACAGTTTCATAGCCATATTATAGCAATCGCTGTGCAAAGAGTGCGCCTGTTGCAAGCGGGATATCAGTGGGCACATGGTCGACCGTACGGACTTTATGAGAGAGGAATGCTTCGCTTACAAACGTGACGGTGACGGTCGCATGCGAACAGTTGTGCTTGAGAAATGCATCAGTCGAGAGGAGTTCGGTAAAGAGCGCTTCAAATCGGGGATCTGCCACAATCACGCAGTGCTCTGGGATGCAAAAACCATATTGCCCATTGTCGAGCACCTGATGGAACCATGACTGCCAGTGTGTTCGAAACGAGGCGATCGCTGTTTCGATGCTTTTGGAAGCCGCAGGGGTGAGTTTGCCCAGGCGATAGGATTCGAGAAGTGTCATTGATTCACGTGCGGTATTGCTCGTCTTGCCCGAAAGTGCGCGATAGAGACCAAACGTACCCACGGGAAATGAATGCTGGTAGAGCACGACGCCTTTTTTGACAAAGGCGACATCACTTACTTCTTCGCCCACGTCGATCACTACACAGTCTTCGGTCGCAGGATTGAGGTCGCGCATCATGATAAAGGTCGTAAATGGACTCGTCGTAAAGGCAATCGTGCGCACACCATAGGCGCGCTTGAGCACGTCGGTAAACCGATCAAGTATAGGCTTGGGTGCGATGGTAACCGTGAGGAATATCTCGAGCACCTTCGCCTTTTTGCCAAACGGATGATCGGTGTGATAGCCATTGAGCATGATCTTGGAAAGCTGCTTCTCTACCACAACTGACTCATTGCCAAATGACCCAAACGCTCCCTGCTCTTCTTTGAGCATGTGCACCATATCGTCCGCGATCAGCATGTCCACCATCTTTTTGGTACAGACAAACGGTGTGTCTTTTTTGTACACAATAGTGCGGGTCTGGGAGGTGTACCACGGGGACGCGAGGACGACCTGGATGTAGCTCGGATGATGCATGTCGGCCTTTTTGACGCGCGCGATCACCCCATCGAGATGCTTGAGTGTTTCTTCGACAAAGCGCTGCATGTCCATGTCTTCCTGAAGCGCCGCATCACTGCGAGCTTGTGCAAGCACTGCAATAGGTTCTTTGGCATGCGTCGCAAGCACATGCGCGCCTGCAACAGAGCTTGAGCTCATATCATACACAGCAAATACCTTACCTCCTCGAGTCATATGAGAAGTATAGCAGGCGAGTTTATAAAGTTGAAAGTTTGTAAAGTAATCACGGATGTGTGATTTGCTTTATAAACTTTATAACTTTATGAACTTTTAACGTAACGTAGCTTTAATTCTTCGTACACCAGCACTTGAAGCTTCTTCTTTGGTGATTTTGAATGTTCCGAGTACGCCAGTGCGCTCGACGTGCGGGCCGCCACAAAATTCTTGCGAGAAGACTTTGTCGGTTGCATCGTGGATCATATAGACAGAGACAATATCGGGGTAGACAGTACCAAATTCCATTTCTGCCCCGAGCTTCATCGCATCTTCCTTTCGCATTTCGCGCTTCGTAACAATGAGATCTTCTTTGATCTTTTCATTTACCAAATCTTCTACGTTTTGTAATTCTTCCGGGGTGAGCTTGCGATCGAAGTTGAAGTCGATACGCAGGCGTTCTTCGGTAATATTGCTTCCCTTTTGGTGAATGTCAGGACTAACGACTTCCTGCAATGCTTTCAAAAGC
>CAZRQQ010000019.1:0-13030 GCA_964602465.1 uncultured Candidatus Saccharibacteria bacterium | reverse complement strand
TCTAATTCAAATAATTCTTCAGGATTATCAGGTGACCATCTTCCTCCACCCGGAATCCATTTTAAAGATATCTTTACTTTTTTGTCAGTAAGAGGCTCAATCTTTTCGATTGAAAACTGAGCGCCACGATCAAGGTCAGGGCAAAATCCAATAATGCTTCCAACCACAAGATATTCCTCATTGTCTGTAGTTATCATGATATTTAATTTTATAATGAGCGTTTGTGCCGGAAGAGAGACTTGAACTCTCAAGGGATTGCTCCCGATCGATTTTGAGTCGATTGCGTCTACCATTCCGCCATTCCGGCATCCTCGCCGGAAAAACCGGCAATTTCCTTATTCTACAGGGGATTTAGGCCTTTGCAAGGAGATACTTGACATATTTTAATATATATGATATTATCTACTTGAACTTCAAAAAACAATAGTGTTATATGAAAAAGTTTATGCATCGTTGCTCGCTCAAAGAGCTGAGTAACCCCACTTCAATCTATACGCAGAATGTCTAACTGACTAAATGGACACGAAACATCTTGAGACCTCCATACATATGGGGGTTTCTTTAATTTATACGGAAATGCTTGACAAATTTTGTAAAGGGTGTATGATGTATTCAGGAATGTTATTTTTAACCTAAATTGCACAGTTTATGAAACGACGGCAAAGCTTAAATTTTTCGGCTTGGCGGCCATTATTTGAAACAATTTAAAGTGCAGGCGGCAGGCACCAGCACATAATTGGTGACCAGCCAGGATTAATCGCGATCAGGGCAAAGAGACTGAATTGTGAATTACGATATTGTGAAGCCCACTTAACTTTAGCCGGTAGCGAAAATTCCGGCAAACCATTTAAAGCCCCTTACATTTTGTGAGGGGCTGTTTTTATACCCAAAATTTCTCATGCTATTATGTACGCATGTCAGAGACTATTTCAAATTCTATTTTCTTTATCGATGTCGACAAGGTTGCTCCCAATCCATACCAGACCCGCAAGGAGTTTGAAGAAGGCCCGCTTCGTGATCTTGCAGAATCTATTCGCCAGTATGGTGTGCTCCAGCCGCTTGTGGTATCCCGCGTAGAAACTGCAACACCTGACGGCGGACTGACGACGAGTTATGAACTGATCGCAGGTGAACGACGTCTACGAGCGTCGAAGCTTGCAGGACTCTCACAAGTACCAGCACTCATCCGTACCGGAGATGATGCACTCATGAAGCTTGAGCTTGCCATCATCGAAAATTTGCAACGCGAAGATATCAATGCAGTTGAGCGTGCACGGGCATTTCAGCGACTCGTGGATGAATTTAAACTCACCCATACGCAGATTGGGCAAAAGGTAGGCAAGAGTCGTGAATTTGTCGCAAATACGATTCGCATCCTTGCGCTTTCAGAAGAAATCCTCAATGCGCTTTCCGCTGGGCGGATCAACGAAGGGCACACCCGCCCGCTTATGATGCTCAAAGGTCGACCCGAAGAACAGCAGACACTCTTTAAGGAAATTACGGTGCGCAAGATCAGTGTGCGTGAAGCAGAACGCATTGCACGACGCATTGCAGTGGACAAAGTCCGCAAGAAGGCGTTGATCCCGAACAATGAGCTGCTTCAGATCGAACAGAAACTCCAAGAGACGCTTGGCACGCGCGTCCACATCGAACCACGCGAGCAGGGTGGCAAAATCACGATCGATTATTTCACCGCAGAAGACCTTGATACTATCTTGAGTGCCATCGCACATGAACCTAAGGGTCCTATAGAAACCATCAAAGAATTTTTTGGCAAAAAAGACGAAACAGAAACTCCGCTTTCAGATGACCCCAAAGAAGCAGTAGCAATGCTTGATGACCGCGACAAACAAGAAACTGCAAAAAGCGAAGAAGATATCGACGATCTCTACAATATCAAGAATTTCTCGCTTTAAGACGCGAACTACACTCAAATCCTGTACTATTTTTACGCCGAATATTTTTTCCTGCGAAAAATATTCTTGTCCTCAGCAAAAGTTTTTGTGTATTCTCACAAAAGCCGAGCACTTTTGCTTGCGGCCGCATAAAAATACCACAGGATCCTCGCTTGTTCGCGCTTACGGCTCAAGTGAACAGTAGGACATATTTTTTACAGCCGCAAACGAATCGGCTTGGTTTTTCCGAAGGAAAACGATTCGTTGAGGATAAGATCGCACTCCGCAGGAAGAGTGCGATCGGTGAAAAATATGTCCTACTGTGATCGCAGAGCCACTACTCTCTCGTGAGGAATTTTTCGAGGAGGCCTCCGTGTTCGGCGATGTAGTGGCGGATTTTGCGGCGGGCAAATGAGGTCTTTGCATATTCGAGCCATTTGGATGATGGTTTGCCAGTTTTGTTGGTCACGATCTCGACGATATCGCCGTTTTGGAGTTTGGTATTGAGGGATGCGATTTTGGAGTTTACCCGGGCGCTCGCCATCGAGTTGCCAACCTCGGTGTGGACTGCGTACGCAAAATCTACTGGGGTTGCAGATTCTGGAAGGTCAATCACATCGCCGCGTGGTGTGAAGACAAAAATACGGTCTTGAAAGAGATCCATGTGGAGTTGTTTCAAGAATTTGCTCGGGCTTCCAGTGACCGATTGGAGATCTTTGAGTTCATCGAGCCAGGCAAAGTTGCCTTTCTTGGAAGCTTTGTCAGTGGAAGCTTCTTTGTATACCAAGTGTGAGGCAACACCGAGCTCTGCTTCATGATGCATCTCAAGGGTGCGGATTTGGACTTCGATAATGCCGTGCTCGGTGATGACGGTCGTGTGAAGTGACTGGTAGCCATTGGGTTTGGGAAGGGCAATGAAGTCCTTGATGCGCTTGGGGATTGGCTTCCAGAGCATGTGGATGAGGCCGAGGACTTGATAACAATCGGCGACGGATTTGGTAATGACGCGAAGCGCGACGATGTCGTAGACGAGCTCAGTGTTCATATGGTATTTCACGAGCTTTTTGTGTGTACTAAATGTCGCTTTGACGCGCGAGAGTACTTCAGCATCCTTGATGTCAAAGTCGCGAAGTGTTTCCTCGATCTTTGCATGTGCAAAATCAGCAACTTTTTGCGCTTCGGGGACAATATCATCCATGATCGCCTTGGTTGCAGCGTATTCTTTGGGGTATGCGAAGGGGAAGGCGTAGTCTTCGAGTATCGACTTCAATTTTTCCATACCCATGCGTCCAGCAAGTGCGGCGTGGACTTCGATCGTTTCAAGTGCGATACGTTTTTGTTTGTCGGGACGGACGTGCTCAAGTGTGGAGACATTGTGCAAACGATCGGCGAGCTTGATGATGAGCACGCGCACGTCTTCGGCCATAGCCACGAAGAATTTGCGCAGACTTTCTACATGTCGATCTGCACCGCGGTACTTCAAGTGTCCAAGTTTGGTCACGCCTTTTACAAGAAAAACAATGTTGGGACCAAACATTTCTGTGAGCTCTTCTTCTGTCGCGTCCGTGTCTTCGAGTACATCGTGCAACAGTGCGCCGATAATTGTCTCGGTATCCATGCCAAGCTTTGCGCAGTTTTCGGCAACCGCTACTGCGTGCGTAAAGTACGGCTCGCCACTATTTCGTTTTTGATCCTTATGTTTTTCCTGTGCAAATAGGTATGCCTTTTCAACAAGTGTTTTATCAGCTTCAGAAAGAGGGAACTGTATGATGGAAATAAGAGACTCAAAAGCCATATCCTAAATATACCTTGATTTTGTAAGGAAATACAGGGGAATATTGACTTATTTGATTTTTTGTAATATAATATATAAAATTTAAAACATGAAAAAAATAATAATCTCATTTGTAGTACTTCTCGGAATCATTGCTATTTTTGCTTCTTGTAAAAAAGAATGTAAGCCGCACGAAGTACCCAAGGAAAAAACTGCCTGTCTATCTCAGGCTCCTGATTGGTATAATCCTCCAGCCGGATCATTTAAGGTTGTCATTGTAGATAAGCAAACACTCATGTATCACCATTATTTTGGTTGGCATGAGCAAACGCTCTACTACGGCTGTCCACCTGTTATTCTTTATGATGGTGGTATGTCCAATCAACTCCGTTATCAGGTTGTGGAAAAAATAAACCGAGATGGATACGCAGTATTGGTAGAAGTGGTTAACCCACAATACTCTGGGCAGATGCAGCTATCGAATGAGTAGAAAGTAAATTATGTAAAAGTCAGTTCAATAGAGCTGGCTTTTTTATTCCTTCTTTTTCTTTTGAAATCCGCGTGGTTTCTTTTCTTGCGCGAGGAGTTCGAGTGCCTGCTCAAAGGTGATCGTGTATGGATCAAGTGGCTTTTTTATTGAACGGAAGTTACGTTCATGGCCGACGTAGGGGCCGAAGCGTCCGACGTTTGCGATCACATCGATGCCATCACTAGGGTGAGTCCCGAGAATGCGCGGAAGGGCGAGGTAGTGGAGCGCCATTTCTAGTGTTACAGATGAAGGATCAACGTCTTTGGGGATCGATGCCATCTTGGGCTTGGCTTGTTTTTTTGCTTCTTCTTTTGCAATTTTGGCAGCAGCTTTTTCTTCAGGAGTTTTTTTGATGAGTTTTCCATTTGCATCACGCGCGGCTTTGGTTGCAACTTTCTTGGCAGGCATGTCGCCAAGCTGTACGTACGGACCAAATCGTCCGACTTTGGTATACACCGGAAGCTTGGTTTCCGGGTCGATACCAATTGGCTCATCTGCTTTGATCTCAGTACCATCAAGCATGAGCGCGCCGTCACAGTCTGGATATCTGTCGCATGAGAGGAATTTGCCGCCGCGACCGAGTTTGACGATCATGGTACTTCCACACTTAGGGCATTTGAACTTCGGATCAGCTGCTTCGAGCGTTGTTGCCTTGTCGAGCTTGTCCTTTGCTTTTACTTCTTTCAAGAACGGCCCATAGAAATCTTTGAGTGTCTTTACATAGTCGCGGTCACCGTTTGCGATGTCGTCGAGTTCATTTTCCATTTCCGCGGTGAATGTATCACTGATGTACTCCATGAAATTTTGTTCGAGAAATGTGGATACAACTTCACCAGTGTCGGTGGGTTTCAAAGATCTGCCAATCTTTTCGATATAGCCGCGCTCTTCGATCGTGCGAATGATTGCAGCGTAGGTAGAAGGACGACCAATGCCGCGTGCTTCGAGTTCCTTCACGAGCCCTGCTTCAGAGTAGCGGTTTGGTGGTTCGGTTTGCTTTTCGAGATCGACAAATTTCAATAGTGCAAGTGGTTCGCCAACATTTATTTTCGGAAGTTCGACGTCTTCACCGCGTGCATCAGGGTCTGCGACGAGCCATCCCGGGAAAAGTACCTGGCTTCCGGTGACAGTGAAGTCGGGAATGCTATCAGACTTTACATTTCCTACCACGCGCGTCTTCAAGAGCTTTGCATCAGCCATTTGTGAGGAAACCGTGCGCTCCCAAATAAGTGCGTACAATCTCTTTTGTTCTTCATTATTTCCTGCAGCAAGTTTCTCCACATGAGTTGGACGAATTGCCTCATGAGCTTCTTGCGCGTTCTTGGATTTGGTTTTGTATTCTCGGAGTTCGAGGTAGTCTTTGCCGTACTTTTTCTCAACGATAGTTGCAATGGCGCCGATCGCTTGCTTGGAGAGCGTTGTTGAGTCAGTACGCATGTATGAGATGTGTCCGGCTTCGTAGAGCTTTTGAGCAACCTGCATAGTGCGCGATGGAGAAAATCCGAGACGAGATGATGCCGCCTGTTGAAGTGTAGAAGTGGTAAATGGCGCGCGAGGTGAACGCTTTTGTTCAGATTCTTTGATATCTTTTACAATCCACTCTTCTTTATTCGCGATCTCTATAATCCGATCAACCTGCTTGCGATCGCGAGGCTCCTCGACACACAAGAGTGTCACTGTTGCGCCAGCTTTGGTTTTGAAATCCGCCGTGAGTGCCCAGTAGGTCTCAGGAATAAATGCACGGATTTCTCGTTCGCGTTCGACGAGGATGCGAAGCGCCGGGGACTGCACGCGACCAGCAGAGAGGCCATAACGGACCTTTTTCCAAATCACGCCGGAGAGATCGTAGCCGACAAGTCGATCGAGGACGCGGCGTGCTTCTTGTGCTTTGCGGAGATTGGTATCGATGTGGCGCGGATGCTCGAGTGCTTCGGTTACGGCTTCTTTGGTGATTTCATTAAACGTCACGCGTGTGATTGGCGCCTTCACTTTTTTGTCAGCTTTCAAAAGCTCTTCGATATGCCATGCGATCGCTTCACCTTCGCGGTCCGGATCGGGGGCAAGCACTATTTCTTTGGCAGTATGTGCGAGATCGCGGAGTTCTTCGACGATGTGTTCTTTGCCTTTGGAGATCTCGTAGTGCGGCACAAAGCCTGCTTCGATGTCGATCGCTTTTTTGTTTGATTTCGGCAAGTCGCGGATGTGTCCAACAGAAGCGCGCACGGTATACGCACCATCCAAATACTTTTCAATTGTCTTGGCCTTGGAGGGCGACTCGACGATCAGTAATTTCATATATCTATATATTGAGTAGCTGCAGTAGTACCATGTGGAGCATTATTTAGCAAATAAATACCAAACCCGCAGCGGCGCTGCGGGGGTTAAAAATATGTATTATCGTCGAATAATTTTTCTCTTTTGGGAGATGGTCCAATATGGTTTGGTGTTGATTAAAAGGACTGGTCGGAAATATGACCAATAAAAGATTTTTCGCATAATGATGTAGGTTTTTCTTCACTATACTCCTCTCGTTTTATTTAGACAATACGTTCGACAAATCCGAGACTTTCACGGATTGCACCCTTGATCTCAAGTGTCGAGAAGATCACATTTGCTGCAACTGGATCGAGCTCGAGTTCCATCAGTATCTGTTCCTTTGTTTTAGGTTCACTGAGTGCTGCGAGCACGCGTTCTTCATCAGTGTTGAGCATGAGATATGCCGCAGCGTCGGCAGTGAGTTTTTCGGCGAGACCAAGCTCTTGCAAAATATCAGTACTCGACGTGATCGGTACTGCGCCAAGTCGGATAAGCCAGTTGGTGCCTTTGGAGTTGGGCGACGTGATCGATCCGGGAACTGCACCGACGATACGATTGTATTCAGTGCCAAGGCGTGCAGTGATCAGTGTCCCTGATGCTTCCTCTGCTTCGATGATGATCACCATATCAGAAAGTCCGGCCTTGATGCGGTTGCGGCGTGGAAATGTCCAGATCGCGCCGATCGTGTCATTTTTGAATTCCGAAATGAGCGCGCCACCTGCTTCGAGAATTTCTTCGGCGAGGCCGCGGTGTTGTTTGGGGTGGAGCGCCTTCCAATCAAGCCCCGATCCAGGAAATGCAATCGTCGGAAGTCCTGCATCAAGTGCGGCGCGGTGTGCGATCGAATCAATGCCGATCGCAAGACCAGAGACGATGGTGATTGGATAGCCGGCGAGGCTTTTGATCAGAGATTCGCAGACGCTTTTGCCGTAGCTCGTGTACGCACGACTACCAACGACGGTTACAAGTTTGGTGCCAGCTATTCGATCAAGTGAACCGCGCATATGAAGGACTTTGGGCGGGTCAGGGATTTCGGCAAGCGCCGGGAAAGCTTGAAGCGGATCGATATCATGAATGGGGAATTGCGACATGTACATATAATAGAGCGATAAAGTTAACGAAAACATAAAACCTTTAAAAACTAGATAAAATACGCTATAGTAGCAGCATGTTGGATATCAAATTTATCAAAGAACACCCCGATCTCATCAAAGAAGCGGCTCGCAAAAAGCATCTCGACTTTGACGTATCCAAACTCCTCGAAGTCGAAGAAAAACGTGCAGCTGCGCAAAAAGCATTTGAAGAGCTTCGCACTGAACAAAACAAGCTTGGCGAAGAAATCCCAAAAACTACGGATCAGGCAGCCCGCGCAAAATTGATCGAAGACTTGAAGCCTCTCAAAGAAAAGGTGCAAGCTGCAGAAGAAACAGTGAAAGCAGTGATGAAAGATTGGCAGGCACTCATGCTCCAGGTCCCAAACATTCCAGATATGACTGTGCCGGAGGGCGCAAGTGACGCAGAAAATGTCGAATACAAAGTGTGGGGTGAGAAACCATCATTTGATTTCCAGGTCAAAGATCACACGGAACTCATGGAAAAGTCAGATATGGTGGACTTTGAGCGTGGTACCAAAGTCGCTGGATTCAGAGGATACTTTTTGAAAAATGATGCAGTGCTTCTCCAGATGGCACTCTGGCAGTATTTTATGCAGCACATTGTGAAGAAAGGGTTTCAGCCACTCGTTGTACCATCGCTTGTCACGAAGCAAACACTCTACGGTACTGGGTATCTCCCGCAAGGCGAAGAAGATTTGTACAAGACACAGGACGATGACTATCTTGCAGGTACCGGAGAAGTGGCGACGATGTCATATCACTCTGATGAAGTATTTAGTATCGATGAGCTTCCCAAAAAGTATGTGGCGTTTTCTCCCTGCTTCAGACGTGAAGCGGGAAGTCACGGCAAAGATGTAAAGGGACTGATCCGCGTACATGAATTTTATAAACTCGAACAGGTCGTGCTTTGTGAAGCAAGTCATGAGACTTCAGTACAAATGCATGAAGAGATCACTGCAAATGTCCAAGAGCTTTTGCAAGCGCTTGGACTGCACTATCATATCGTTGTGAACTGCGGTGGTGACCTCGGACTTGGACAAGTGAAGAAATATGACATCGAAGTGTGGATGCCTTCACAAGAAAAGTTTCGTGAGACACACTCAGCATCATATTTTCATGATTTCCAAGCACGTCGTCTCAACATCCGGTACAAAGACGCGGAAGGTAAACTTCGCTACGCACATTCACTTAACAACACGCTTGTCGCAACGCCGTCTCGTATCATTCCTGCAATCATCGAAAACTTCCAGCAAGCTGATGGCACGATCAAAGTACCTGAGGTACTCAAGCCCTATATTGGCAAAGACTATCTTGGTAAATAAGCTATGTATGAACGCACATATAGTAGTCGCGTACTAAATACTGAGGAAAAGAAACATCGAAAGGGAGGGAGGCAGATTCCGTGGAGAAAAATCTGGATCACGCTTGGTACGATCGCAGTTTTCACGGGATTGGTGGTATTTATCCGCGCGCCTCGATTTCAAGTAAAGGAGGTGAATGTTGTCGGTACCAACGTCGCTGATCCGATCGAAGTGTCGCAATTTGTGCTCGGCAAACTACAGGGAAACTTTGTACGCGTACTCCCGCGATCAAGTATCTTGCTTATCTCTCCTGACAAACTCACCAAGGAGGTAGCGGCAGCATTTCCGCGATTTAAATCAGTGAAAGTCGACAGAGATTCATTCTCAAGTTTGCGTGTGGATGTAGCAGAATACGGCGGGATGTACTTGTGGTGTGATACAGAAGACACGTGTTCGTTCATGGATGAGACAGGGACGGTCTTTGCTGATGCACCGTATTTCTCGGGAAGTGCATATACCAAGATCGTCAGTGGTGCACGCCAAGAGTATCCATTTGCGCCGATTACTGCTGAGCAGCTTGCACTTGTGGGACACCTCAAAGAAAAGCTTGCTGCGATCGAGATCGTACCGCTCTCATTTGCATTTGAATCCGATCACAAACTTGTCGTGGCATTCATTCACCATAGCAACCGTGCCGTCATACTCTTTAATCCGAACGAAGATGCGGATGTAATGCTCGGCACACTCTACAGTGGCCTGCGCACCAATCCAGTGAGCGCTCTCTACCACAACGAGTCCAAAGTCCTTGAATACCTCGACGTGCGATTTGCCAATAAGCTGATTTATAAATTCAACTAACATGTCGTTTTGGAAAACACTCCGAGAAAATAAAAAACCATTCTTTGTACTTGCGCCGATGGCAGATGTCACCGATGCGGCATTCAGGCGGCTTATCACGAAATACGGCAAGCCCGATGTGATGTGGACTGAATTTGTGTCTGCAAATGGACTGATGTCACAAGGTCGAGAAGCACTGGCGCGTGATCTCGTGTATACGGAAGGCGAGCGGCCGATTGTGGCGCAACTTTTCTCAAGTGATCCAGAAAAAATGGAAGGTGCGGCAAAGCTGTGCGCCGAACTTGGCTTTGATGGCGTGGATATCAACATGGGTTGCCCCGATCGTACGATTGAAAAACAGGGTGCAGGTGCGGCGATGATCAAGAACCCTGATGCAGCGCGAGCGGTGATCGCTGCTGCAAAGCGGGGTATCGCAGCTGCAGGCAAAAATATTCCGGTGTCAGTCAAAACTCGCGTTGGGTATAGTGAAGTACAAACCAAAGAATGGATTCCGATGCTGCTCTCGTGTGACATCGCAGCGCTCACAGTCCATGTGCGCACACGCAAAGAGCTCTCTGCTGTGCCAGCAGACTGGTCACGACTTCGTGAAGTAGTAAAGCTTCGCGACAAACTCGCGCCAGACGCAGTGATCATCGGGAACGGCGACGTGACCAGTCTCGCAGATGGCAAAAAGCGAGCGGCAGAAAGTGGTGCAGATGGCGTCATGGTCGGACGCGCACTCTTTGGGAATCCGTGGTTCTTTGATGAGAATCGCCAAATCGTTGCAACACTTCCAAAGCGATCGATTTTTCATAAGGTGCCCATTCTCAACAAACTATTTGGTACCAAACGCAAGGCGCCAGTATCTGTAACTAATCCGATCACTGTAGAAGAACGACTTCGTGTACTCGTCGAGCACACACGGCTTTTCGAGGAGCTGCTCGGTGATATTAAAAGCTTTGCAATCATGAAAAAGCACTACAAGGCATACTGCACAGGATTTCCAAGTGCCAAAGAACTCCGCATGGAACTGATGGACGCGAAGGATAGTGGGGAAGTGCAGCAGGTAGTGGAACGATTTTTGAAGGATTGACAAAATAGGAAGTTCTGTTAAATTCAAAAAAATAGAACCAATGAAGGAAAAATATTTTATCGGATATTTATTGCCGAATCATGCTGCTCTGCAAGCAGAAGAAATTGCTACTGATCTTTCAAAGACCTTTCTGTTGCGAAATGTATACAAAAAGTATCCACCACATATCACATTAAAGACGCCGTTCTTTGCAACACCACTTCAAGCTGCAGATTTACTTGATTTCACCATGACGAATTTTCTTGTTGGAAGAAAATCAATTACATCAGCAGTTGAATTGTCAGGATTTGGACATTTTAATATTGGTACCATTTACTGGGATCTTATTGATGAACATGATTCTATAACCACGATACAGCGTGAGTTGTGTGATGCATTTGAAAATAATGTTGAATGGATGCAGTTTGAAAAATTTGAACCAAATGGTATTCCGCATGTAACAGTTGCAACAGGTGATATTCGTGGAAGATTTAAAAATATCTACGAGTACTTAAAAAAGAAGTATCCAGAACCAATACAAATCGTCCTCGATACAATTTGTCTTTTTAAGAAGAATCAGAATGGTGTTTGGGAAATTGTTCTTGCTCAAACACTTACATCAAAGTAGCAAATAGCCCTTTATTGAAGGGCTATTTTTTATACATATTTTTCTGCTACACTGTCGCCATGCACGACCAAGTCCTCTATCGCAAATATCGTCCGCAGGGCTGGGAAGCCGTGGTGGGGCAGGAGCACATCGTCTCCGTCCTTGAGGCTTCTATCAAGAACGAAAACTTCTCCCATGCGTACCTTTTCACGGGAAGTCGCGGGACGGGGAAAACTTCAGTCGCACGCATCTTTGCGCGTGCGCTTGGCACGAACCCCGAAGACATCATTGAAATCGACGCAGCATCCAACCGCGGTATTGATGACATCCGTGCGCTTCGCGAAGCAGTACGTGTGCTTCCGTTTTCTTCCAGATTTAAGGTCTACATCATCGACGAAGTGCACATGCTCTCCAAAGATGCATTCAATGCGCTTTTGAAAACGATCGAAGAGCCACCGGCGCATGTGATATTTATCCTCGCAACGACTGAACTCAACAAAGTACCTGAAACGATCCTGTCACGTTGTCAGATCTTTTCATTCCGAAAGCCAAGTGAGAACACGCTTACGAAAGTCGTGCTCGACATTGCGGAGCAAGAAAAGTTTGCGATCGATACCGAGTCTGCATCACTTGTGGCATTTCTCGGAGACGGATCATTTCGTGACACACTTTCGATTTTGCAAAAAGTACTTTCTGCATCAAAGGGGCGCAAGGTCACTCGCGAACTTGTCGAGACGATCACGGGTGCACCGTCACTTTCCGTCATCCAAGATCTCTACAGTGCACTCATCGCCAAAGATATGAATGCTATTTATACGACACTTGGCAAAGCAGAAACGCATCACACCGACATGATGCTCCTTGCACAACTCCTCCTCACCACGATGCGCCTCTCGCTCATGTATCGCTACGCACCCGGCATGCGCGAAACATTTGAAGCAGAACACTCCGAAGCCTATGTCGAACTCGTCAAACAAGGCGCTGTCGAAAACACGGACGCAATCTCATCTCGTGGCATCGTCTCACTCATCACCGCCATCGAACGCATTGCCTATGCATCAGTCCCGGCACTTCCGCTTGAGCTTGCGTTTATCGAAATGCTGGGAGTTGAACAAAAATAAAACCCTCATTGGTTAGATGAGGGTGAAGATTGGCTGTTGTAATAACACGTTCCTAAATACAGAAAACACACGTAGCTTAGGTATATTACAAAGAACAATATCCCTGCGACAATAGAAAAGTGTCCAACTACAATTGTCATAATTGTATATATCGGAAAGGATGCAAGCTCACCTAATCTTGTTCTGATATGCCGTAGTTTTTTGGCACGAGGTGATTGTGGAGAAACGAAAAACTTTTCCAACCAGTAATAGGTGACAGCGATAAAGAACGAAACACCAATACATGCGGGAAGTAGTCCCAACGACTTGTATATTCTAGCATTTAGCAACGTACACGATGTGGTAAATACTGCAAAGCAAACATACGGTGCCATAGGGAACTTTTGGAATACTATTCCTGCCCAGTAAGCCAAGAAACGATCTATCTTTTTGATAATATACGCCATAATAAAGAATTTTTCGTAAG
>CAZRQQ010000018.1:0-13053 GCA_964602465.1 uncultured Candidatus Saccharibacteria bacterium | reverse complement strand
ATACCAGAAAATGACGTTTTTGGGAAAAGGAAAGCCGGCTGCAAATACTATTTGCAGCCGGAATGCTTAATTTAAAAATGATCTTACTTCTTTTTTTGTTTCTTCAGTAATGAAAGAAAATAAGGTGTTTATCTTATCTTTGTGTAGATAACGTACATCCCATTTTTTCAACGGCACTTTATCACCCAAAGAAGACATGACTACAATTGTGGGTTTCTCAGTAGCATATTTTTCTACTACTTCTTCAATGTTTATTTTCTTCGTCCGTATCATCATTGCTGACACAAAAATAATGTCATACTTTGAATTCTCAACATTACTTAATTTTTCATTTTCAAGAGATGATTTTCCTGTTGCTATAAGTGAATAGGCTGAATCCAAAATTTCTTCTGGATCTGCATCTTTTGAAAAAGGTGTAACAATCGCTTCTCTTTCGAAAATTTTCTGAAGTGTGTCCGCATGCTTCGAAGAATCATAAGGATCAATAACTAAGATATTTTTCATATTTATTATTTTGGTTTGAAAGATCTAATTACTCTTTTAATAATAGCATGTATTTATCTAAAAGTCAAGTAAAAACAACCTTATTTTATAAGGGTTTTCTAACGACTATAGACTAACGCCTACTACAAATCCGGCTGTTCGGGCGTAAGTGGTTTGGTTTTCCAGAATTTGGTTTTGAAGGTGTGAATGAAGAGATAGACGTCTTCGTTTTTGAGCGCTGCAAGGATGATGCCATAGACTGCAATACCCACGAGTCCTGCAATGAGGCCTTGTACCAAAATACCGCCAAACGTTCCCTGGTCTACTCCCCCGCTCACCCAAAGCAGCATGCCGTACGTCGCAGTCGCTGCAATGATACTCGCACTGGTGGTATGAAAGAGCGCTCGATGTAGCCCCTTAGTCTCCACAGCAGTACCTTCGATCCGCGCATGAAATCTACGCCACAACATACAAGCATTTGCGATCTGCCCGATCGAAAACGCAGCTGAGAGAAGAACAACGTTTGCGCCGCGCGTACCCTCGATACGAAGGAGGTTTTGGAGAAAGTCTTGGAAAAACACTGAGTGTCGATAGAGGAAAAGAAGTCCGACGGCAGATGCTGCGGTGATGAGCACTCCGAGCGCATTGATCTTGAGCGGAGTCTTGGTGTTGCCCATTGCATAGAATCCTCGTACAAGAAGAAGGATCATGCACTGTGCAGTGATAGAAACTGCGAAGAGTGCAAGCGCAGCTGCGACCAGACGTGTGTCATTCCAACTAAATTCCCCTGCGCCGAGAAGTACACGAACGATCTGTGCACGAAGGACGATAATGAGGAGCGCTGCCGGAATGGACAGGAAGAAAATATTGCGTGTCGCACGATGGATGAGATCGACAAATTCTTTGGTGCTACCATCTGCAAAGAGACGATTCATGGTAGGAAATGCGGCAACGGCATACGAGATGCCGATAATCATGAGCGGCGTGGTCTGAATGTTGTATGAAAATTGAAAGATCGAGATCGAGCCGACGACCAAGAGCGATGCTGCCGCTGAGATCATGAGAAATGTAATATTTGAAAGCGATGAAGCAAGAGTGCGCGGAAGCGAAAGCGCGATCAATCGCTTGATGAGTCCCCAATCTACGGATTTGGTTAGTGAAGGAATTTTTTGAAGCACTGAAAGAGTTGGAAGTTGGATCAAGAGATAGAGTATTGCTCCCACAACTACACCGATCACGACGCCGAACATGCCAAACATCGGACGCAATGCGAGAATGCCAACCAAGATCCCGATATTATAAAAGACAGGTGCAATCGCAAATGAGAAAAATTTCTTTTGCACCTGTGCAAATGCACCGAGCAAACTCGAGAGTCCCATCAGAAATGGCGACAAGAGCATGAGTCGAGAAAACCGCACGAGCTCCGCATGCTGCGCACCGACAAATCCTGGCGCGGAAATGTGTGTGAGATACGGCATAAGTACAAATGCAACTGCACACACGACGATCATACCCATGACATAGACGGTGTACACACTATCAAAGAATTTCTTGAGTATCGTATGTTCACCATCTTTGTTCAAGTGATGCGTGATAAATGGGATGATCACCGTCACCGAAAAGAGTACAGCAATGGAATTGTAGATGAGGTCTGGGATACGAAACGCTGCATAGTACACGTCGAGTGATGCCGATGGACCCACAAGGGTCGCAAGTAAACGATCGCGAAGCAGGCCGAAGAGTTGCGAGAGAAGCGAAAAGAAACCAAGCACGAGTGCTGCTTGGTTCATGGTCGTGACGTCACGATTGAGTAGATTGAGAAGTCGGGACATCATGAGGGTATACTATCGTTTCTTTTCTTCGGTGGTAGTAGGAGCTGGGGCTTGGGGAAGCGCCGCTGACTGTATTTGTGCACGCTTCTGATCGACACCAGTAACATTTGGAAATACTTTAGCGAACTCATCGAGCGCTGCAAGTGCCTGTGATTTCTGTCCCATCGAAGTCAACGTATCGATAACTGCGAGATATGTATTGGGATCATTTGGTGCGAGCCCTCGTGCACGGATAAACACTTCAAGTGCATTGCTGTATTCCTTTTGCCCTGCATACGCCTGCCCGAGCAAGAAGTAGCCTTGCGGATCATAGACTGCAACCTTAGTGTAGTTTGTAAGCTCTCCGATAACTGCACGGGATTCGCCTGCTCCTGCACGAACCTGACCTTTCAAAATAAATGCATCAAGGTAGTCTGGTTTGAGTTCAAGTGCGCGTGCGATGAATGCAAGGGCTGCCTCAGCGTTCTTTTTGGTAGTGGCGACCTGGGCTTGGTTGAGCACAAGAGATGGGTTAAGCGGACTGCGTTTTTGCGCTTCTTCGGCCGCAGATTTTGCCGCATTGTACGCATCTTCTATATCTCCCCCAGAAATCAACTGGTACATTTGACTGAGCGTGAGCCAGTTGTTGGCACTGGTGTTGTCCCAACTTACTGCAGCACGAGCGCTCTGTTCAGCAAGACTGAAACTATTTTGCAGCACATTTTTGTCCGGAGATTGTGTGTTTGCAGTAGTACTAAATTGTCGAGCATAGAGTGCTGCACGGGTACGCCAGTATATATCGTTTTGAGAAAGCGAGAGCGCACGATTGAGGTTGCGTTCAACTGCTTCAGGAGTTGTTGCAGTGACTGCTTTGTTGTAAAAGACGATACTCGCAAATCGATTTCCAGCAAAGTATGCCGCAGTAAAGCCGCCCATCCTTGCCAGAACACGTCCCAAGATAGCAAAGCCACTCGCGCGCCGATCGCGAAAATAGTTGAGTTGCACGCGCGGAATTTTGCCGACAAGGGTCCAGACACCGAGAAGTATGCCAAGATAAAAGAGCCCAAAGACGACAAGAATAATCCCGGGTGAAGAAAAGAACACAAGTCCTGCAAATGCAATGAACATAATGAGTGCTGTGACTGCAATAAATCGACTGAACCGATCCGGGAACTGATAGCTAAAGAGGCGAAAGCCTAGTATGAGTGAAAATACAATGATCCCCAAAAGCGCAATCCCGACCAAACTTCCTCCGGTAGTAACGAGACTGGTAAACAAACTGTACCCACTATCAAAGTTTGTATTCCAAAACTGTGTTTGATTGATACTGAGCGGACGATACAAGTTCCAGACCTCACCAAATCTGCCCGCTCCTGCACCAAAGATCGGATCATGACGGAGTGCCCCACCCATCACCTGCACGGTAGCACCAAACGACGGGCGAATGTCACCAAACGTGACTCCTACCGATCGCGCGATCCCTGCGCCGAGTGAATTACTACTAAGGAAAAAGAAGAGTCCTACGAGAAGTGCTACAAATGAAAGCACGGGAAATGTTGTATTTTGCTCAGGCACCTCCCCTTCTGCTTGCGCAGGCAGGCCATCACGGTCTCCAAAAAACTTGGCGGCTGATCGCTCTACTGAGGATTTATACACAAAGACAAGAAGCGAAGAAACGATGGCAATGATCCATGCCGCCTTAAAGTTGAGAAAGACAAGCACGATCGTTGAGAGAATGAGTGCGCCAAGCGAGAGTTTCTTGAAAAAGCCTTTGGGAAGGAGTACTTCGTAAAAGAGAAGTGCGAGCACAAAGGTGAAGGTCGTGAAGTATGCAAAGTCTACCCAACTCCCCACGAGCGTCCCCTGATTTGCCACATGCCCGAGGTATTTGGCGACAAACGGGATTTTTTGAGATACATAGAGTATGACCTGGAGAAGTACGGTCACTGCAGAACCAACAAAGGTCGCGAGGAATAATGTTACCAATCGTTTTTGTTCGCGTGCAAAGGTCGCCACCAAGAACGTGAATAGTACGAGTACAAGTGTTGTTGCAAATGAATCAATCACAAATCCGCGACCCCAGAGTGACACACTACTATTTGCCGAGAGAAGTGCACTGACAAGCGCAAGAACGAGCCACGCCGCCATCCATACAAAGATACGAGATTTGGGCACCTGCAGTGACCCGCCCACAAATTGTGCAAGAATCCAAAACGAAAACGCCACAAATACCGCACCGTACAGCAACACACCTTTGACCGCAGCAGCACCGCCCCATGATACCGGCAAGAAAAACACCGGAAGAAGCGCACAAAGAATCATGAGAATAGTAAAAGAAATGGCGTTGAATTTACTGATGAATGTCTGATACATATGGGTATATGATAGCGCATTCTGGACACACACCCAAATGATTAGTCAGTGAGAATGTTGATAATGCGTCCTGGTACGACGATAATGTTTTTGATCGTCTTGCCAGCGGTGTATTCTTGTATACGCGGAAGTGCCTTCGCCGCAGTTTCAATCTCCTCTTTGGATGCACTCGTACTGATCGTGAGCTCTGCACGCACTTTGCCATTGATCTGTAC
Source organism: uncultured Candidatus Saccharibacteria bacterium (assembly GCA_964602465.1). GTDB lineage: Bacteria > Patescibacteriota > Minisyncoccia > Phycocordibacterales > UBA9973 > UBA4124. Next base: position 8,171 of record CAZRQQ010000018.1, on the reverse strand, counting down.
GCCGATTGTTACCTCATCGTCAAGAAGCAAACTCTCATTAGCAGCTGGCCATATTGCCAAATGAATACTTTCGGTTTCGCCAAACTGATGCCAAAGTTCTTCAGTTATATGAGGCGCAAACGGTGCAAGGAGTTGCAAAAAGATTTTGGCATCATCTTTGGATACACTTGTTGCTTTTTCAAATGCATTGCTGCAGATCATGAGTGCGGAGATCGCCGTGTTGAATGAAAATGTCGCAATGTCATCAGTAACCTTTTTGATCGTCTTGTGAAGTACCTTTGCAAACACTGGATCTGTCTCTGTGCCAACCTTATCACTCGTGAGATTGCGGTACACGCGCTCGATAAATCTGCGTGACCCGACAATGCCATCAGTAGACCAGGGCAAATGTGCCTCAAAGGGCCCCATAAATGACTCGTACACTCGCAGCGTATCTGCACCGAGCTGTGCGATCACGTCATCTGGATTGATCACGTTCCCCCATCGCTTACTCATCTTGCGGCCGTCTGGCCCTGCGATGAGGCCTTGATTGCGAAGTACCTTAAAGGGCTCTGCAAAAGGTATGTACCCGAGATCATGAAGCGCCATATTCCAAAAGCGTGAATACAAAAGGTGTCCAGTTGCATGCTCTGCCCCACCCACATACATATCGACTTGCCCCCAATACTTCACTGCGTCAGCTGATGCAAATGCACTGTCATTGTACGGATCCATGTAGCGCAAAAAGTACCATGATGACCCTGCCCATCCCGGCATCGTGTTGGTTTCATAGCCTTCTTTGACCCACTCTGGAGATTTGGAGAGTGGTGATCCTCCGTCTCCAGCAGGTGCAAAGTCTGCGAGATCTGGGAGCTTAAGCGGAAGTTCTGATTCGCTCAGGGGCGTAATAATTCCTTCACTATCGTGCTTGAGCGGAATCGGTTCACCCCAATATCGCTGCCGTGCAAATATCGCATCTCGCATTTTGTATTTGGTGACTACTTTACCACCAACGAATTCTGTGATTTTCTTTTTTGCTTCTTCGGAAGTGAGAGAGTTGAATTCATTTGAATTTATTAGAGCACCTTCTTCAACAATAGAAATAGTGTGATTATTTTCTAGCGCATTTTTCCATACATCCCATTCACTGCATACAAATTCTTCAGAAAAATCTTCCTCCTTTCTCCAAATTACTTCGTGCTGTTTCAATTCACTATCTGCTATTTCTTTTGTAGTAGTCTGATCTGTTATTTCAAATACGCAGGCATAACAATAAGAAATTCGATTTTGCTGTTTATGGTTTGCACTATATTCACTTCTCACAACTGGCAATGTTGCGATGTATTTCAAATTAACCAAACCAGTTTCTTCTTCAATCTCCCTGAGAGCAGAGTTCTCAATTGATTCATTTTCCTCTAATCCACCACCTGGAAAAGTAATCCATGGCAATTCTTTCCACCGCAATAACATATACGTGTCATCTTTTGGATTTCTAACCATAGCTTGAACCATGTGACGCTCAACAATTGGCCACTCTTTCACAAATGGATTTTTGGGGTCATATCGAAGTGGAACAATCACCTGCTTTACTTCTAATTGATACTTCTTCGCAAAATCAAAGTCTCGTTCATCGTGTGCTGGTACTGCCATCACAGCTCCGGTGCCGTAATTTGCAAGCACATAGTTTGCAATCCAGACGGGAACTTGCTCACCATTTGCAGGATTGGTTGCGGTAATACCCTCAAGACAGATGCCAGTCTTTTCGTTTTTATCATTTACGCGATCGTCTTCGCTGGTTGCCTTTACTTTGGCGATATAACCTTCGACTTCTGTTTTATTAGTGACTTGTGCAAGTAATTTTTGTACAAGCGCATGTTCTGGTGCCAATACAATATATGTCACTCCAAACAACGTATCAGCACGCGTTGTAAATACTAAGACTTCATCTCCAGTCGAAAGTTTGAATAGAATCTCACTTCCTTCACTTTTACCAATCCAGTTGCGCTGGATTTCTTTGATACCGTGGGGCCAGTCGATCGTGTCGAGCCCTGAAAGCAATCGATCTGCATAAGCTGAAATGCGCATAAACCATTGGCGCATTGATTTCTTGATGACAGGATATTCACCGCGCTCAGACACCATCGTACCGTCTGCTGCGACAATGATCTCATCATTTGCAAGTACCGTACCGAGCTCTGGGCACCAGTTCACTTCTGCATAGCCTTCATATGCAATGCGATACTGCATGAGCACATCTTGCTTTTCTTTGTCACTATATTCATTCCACTTCGGATCTTCGTTTGAAAGCTTCGTGATACAGGTCTCGATTCGCTCAGTCTTATTGCTTACCGGGTTATACCAAGAGTTATACAGCTGAAGGAATATCCACTGCGTCCATTTATAGTATTCGGGTTTGTGTGTTGCGACTTCGCGTGACCAGTCGTATGAGAAGCCCATGCTCGTGAGCTGACGCTTGTAGTGCTCGACGAGTTCGTCAGTGTAGGGTCCCGGATGATTGCCCGTCTTGATCGCGTACTGTTCTGCGGGAAGTCCGAAGCTATCAAATCCCATCGGATGAAGGACATTGAATCCTTGCATTCGTTTGAACCGCGCAAAGACATCAGATGCGATGTACCCACGCGGATGCCCTACGTGGAGCCCAGCGCCAGATGGGTATGGGAACATGTCGAGGACATACGTTTTTGGTTTGTCAGTATTTTGAGAAGTTGTATAAGTGCCATCAGCTGCCCACTTTTGCTGCCATTTGACCTCAATATCCTTGTGGTCGTATTGCTTGTCCCGCGAAGCTTCAGCGGAGTGAGATCGCCCTTCCATAGAAGTTCATTTTTCCATAAAAAGAGGGTTGTAGCAAATAAATAACCAACCCCTAAGGATTGGTTATAGATAGTTATCGAGCGTGAAGTCCTTTGATCATTTCTTCAAAAGAAGCACAGACACCTCTTTTTTCTGGTACCTTTTTTCTTGCCTCTTCTAAGATTTTTTCTCTTACGTCAGAATCTAGACTATCGAGACCGTAATCAAATTTGTGGAGACCCTTGATGAGCTCTTCGTATGTTGCTACTGCCATGCTTTTTGCACTATGGTAGCAGAAGTGAGCATTTTTACCAATTTATCGCACTGACTTTGGATACGGAGGATAGATATCTGGGTCAATCGTTCGTGGGAAGCATTTGAGACCTGCATCGTGATCCCATGAGTCGCCACCGACGCCTGGATATGGCGCTACTGCTGATACGGCGACGTCGCGCATACCACTCAGTGGATAGACACCACCCGTACTTCCTGGCACCCACCCTTTGGGCATTGCGAGATCAAAGGTTGCACAGAGCTCAAATGATTTATCCCCTGTCTTTTTGTATTCGTACACTTTCCCCTTTTGGAACTCTGGATCCTGCGGGATCATGAAGCCCGAGATCGGTGTCGCGATATCAGTGAGGGCTGCTGGAAGCTTTTCTTTCTGCTGCCAGAAACTGATGACCTGCCACTGGATTGACTGAAGGTCATCGACACGACGCTGATCGATACGAAGCTTGCGCTGATTCATTGGAGAACCTATTACACTAAAGCTCCACACGACCATTCCTACGACAAGAAGGATAGAGATAGCTGCAAATATCTTGCGCATACTTGTAGCGTTGCGAAGGATTCGAACGTAATACCACCCCGTAATTCCTGCCACGACAGCGGTAAGTACGACTTTCAAAATAAATCGCATCGTAATTTCACCTGAGACAAAATATTGAACCAAAATCACAAGATCAGTGATGATCGTGATGCTTGCGAGAAAGAGAATAAGGTAAATCGCCCATCGTCGTATGATCGCATCTCCTGATGACAATTCTTTGTTCTGTGACAACTTGAACCAATATCTTTCGAGCAACAAATACACAGGGAAAATAATAATCACAATCGCGAGCGCACTTCGAACACCGCTATAACTATAATTTGCATACCCATACGTATACGCATCAGTCAGCACATCAGGGAGTGCATGGTTGAGAGTCTCAAACGACAAGTTGAGAAATGCGACAACTGCAACAATAAGGGGCACGATGGTACTTAGTGACAAAAAGAAAAATAGTGGTGTGATTTTTTTATTATCCATATGAGGGGAGTATACCACTTATGCACGACGACCAACGATCGATCTCACAAATTCTCCGAGACTACTTCCTACTGATTTGAGCGCCTTAACAAATGGATTGTGCTCGCTCATGTGCGGCACCGTGTCGGTCTCGAGATACCAGATCTTGCCGTGTTTGTCGACGATAAATTCTGATTGCGAAAAGTCCGCTGCGCCAAAATGTTTATGTAAGTCTTTTGCAAGACTCGATAGCTTCTCCTTTTCATCACTTCTGAATGCTCCGCCCACCACTGCGTGCGTATCAGTTTTACGATCATCATGCGTGAGGATACCGCGACGCGTACTTTTGAGTTCTACCACCGGGAGCACATAGGGGTCTTGACCACGGAAATGATCGATTACTCCGACCGCTGCCTCCTTGCCCTCAATGTACTGCTCCACGATAAACGGCTCAGCATGCGTCACGCTTTCATCCACCATTTGTGAAAGTTCGAGCGGTGTAAATGCAAAGTACGTGCGAATCGATGCACCGCCAGTGAGCGGCTTCACGACCCATGGGGGAGCCATGCGGCGATAGATGTTTTGGGTGATCTCTGATACTGATTCCCCACCTTCGGGCATGACGAGTATAGACTCGGGAGTTTTGAGCCCAAGCTCACGTGCACGATCTTTGGCAGTTTGCTTGTTGTTGGTGATCGCAGAGGCAAGCACACCTGAGCCGACATAGGGCATCCTGATATCCTCAAGTATCTTTTGTATCGTGCCGTCTTCGCCACCTTGGCCATGGAGTGCATTCCACACAAGATCAGTATGGAGCGGCAGTTGGTCTGGTGTGATCGGTATACCCTTGAGATGGAGCACTCCTTCCTTGTCTATAAATAAATCGAGTACATCGTACCCTTCTTTCCTAAGCGCTTCCATAATCCGCGCACCACTTGCAAGCGACAGATGATATTCATCTCCCGGCCCGCCACGGAGTACGCCGATTCGTTGCATGATTGAAACAGTATAACAAAAAATATGGGCGAACCCATATCTATCACACTAGTATTTTCTTCTACGCCGCGGTCTTTTTACATGTTCGAGAATATAACGTTTTTTCTGTCTCTGGTTCCTTCTTTTACGAAGAATCTTTTGCGAACGTTTTTTGAGCGCCTCTGTTTTTGCTTTCATCTATATTCAGTTTTGTTGTTGCAAATTTATCAATTTCACAACTTTTGTCAAATCATTTCCACAATATAAAAAGCTGCCTTTGCAGACAACTTTATTTCATTCAAAGAGACGTGCGTATGAGTCTTTGCTTTGTCCAATATTCAATTCACTGAATCCTTTGTATTGAAAAACTTCAATTGGAGGAGCCATTACTCGTTTTAAACCAGTAAAGTTTTGAAATAGTGGCTGATACCCTTCAATGACATTTTTCACGACACTGACAAAGTTGCTGACACTCAAATAAAAATCTAAATCATCAAACGAATCTAGGGTAAGTGAAGCTCTTATTTCGTCATCGGTGATTTCAATGAAAAGTTTTTTGTATGCATCAGATTTATGTTCCAAAAATTTCTTTGCTTCCATTTCGTAAGATGGGTAGCTGGAATTAGGATCAAGTGACGACGTTTTATAAAAAGCTTGGATATTTTCCAAAAGCTGTTCTTGTGAAGGTGTCATAGATATTTTTTGATTATTAAATCATTTATGATTGTATTTGTCAAAACATCTCATTTCACTATCTTTAGTAAAATAAAAAGCCCTATCAGTTACGATATGGCTTTTATAAATACGATTTCGGTACACGCTTCACCGATTACAGTTTCAAACAATGACATATATTCTTCTTTCCATCTGCGATCAAGAACGATATTCATTTTGTAATCACAAAACGTAACCTTGCGAACAATTTTTTGACGATCTACAAGCACATTCAGGATTTTTTCTGCAATTGTTTTCTGTATCTCAGTTGCGCCAGTTGTAATCGATGATTCTTGGTGGCAATACCACTCTGCGACAAACTTAACGATTGATTTGCAAAAGATGTTGCCTTGAGAGACGTTTGGTTGTGGAATGATTGTCGCCCACAAAGGGTTTGAGTGAAAGTACCAACTTACTTTTTGTATCATTGCTGTAATTTTTTTGAAAATTACTACATATTATTTATCTTGTCAAATCATCGCCTTTTGTTATCAATATCTAAAAATAAAAACTCCCATCTTATTTAAGATGGGAGCAGTAAGTTTCTGGATGATTAAAGTTTACAGTTGATGATATCCTCAGCTGTAGTGTTTACTAACCTTAACCTTTCTTATTAGTTTGCCCTTGCAATGGAGATCCCTCGTTTTATGTTCCTTAACAGGATATTTGTCATAAAACGTCTTGTCTTTTAAACACAAAATGTGTACCAGATATAACAACAAGATATTTCTCAATGATTGCAATACTTCAACCTAAAACATGATCATGTCTTATGTTGAAGGAAGTATGATGCTACCGATTGCGCCGCTTATCAAGAGGTTGCGCATCGTCCGTGCTACTTGCTGTACTTTGCAGCAAATCCTTGGCCCTGTACTCTGAGTGGCCAGTTTATAGTTCATACTACTAATTGACTCATGCTCACAATGATCATTGTGGAGAGTCATTGGGTTAATTTGTTTTATTGTCAATTTTGTACCTGGAATGTCTTCCCATCGACAACGTTGCTTTCGCTAAGTTAAATTTGGGGAATTTTTCTTTTTCTCCCCTTTTAACTCAAACATACTAACCCGGTTATATTTTTTGCATATGAAGGAATTTTTTATAATCATATACTATGTAGCAGATTTTGTCAAGTATTCCCCAAAAAACCTTTAAAATAATGCTTTTTTACGTCGATCCTTGTGGAACCCTACTGCAAACCGATGGGCTTCGGCATTCGCGAGTAGAATCGCGTATTTATGTGTTTCTACAAACTCCGTTGGGCCAGAGATGGATTTGGGTCGGTGTCGTTCGTCTTTGGTCACTGCAATAATCGGGATCGTGAGCTGGAGTTTCTCAAGCACTGATCGTGCGGCGTTCACCTGAATGACATTACCATCCACAACGATCGCCGTCGGATACGGCCATTCCGTATGCGCAAGTCGTCTGAGCAACACTTCGCGAAGTGCGCCCGCGTCGTTTGCCTTGTCAAAGTCTCGAATGATAAATTTGCGGTACTCATTCTTTGCCGCTGTTGCGTTTTCGACGACCGTCATCACCCCCACCATTTGTTTGCCGGAGATGTGTGCGATGTCATACGCCTCAAACCGCACAACGTTGTCCACGCTTGACTGCACGAGATCGCGTTTGATGAGCGATACGTCCTGGATATGCTCGAGTGCAAACACTTTGTGTTTCAAGTCTTCCGCTTCTTCAAAGGCGAGTTTCTTGGCAGCTTTATTCATTTCCATTTTGAGCTCTTTGATAAGTACTTGGAGTTTGCCCTGCAAAATCTTTTTGATATGGCCGATATTTTTGCGATACACCTTCGCAGCTTCAGCATTTGTCACATCCGGCGAAAGTTCAATCTGTCGATAAAACGCTTCCTTATCTTTCATTGCACTCACACGATCACGAAATGGAAAGACACGACGGATAATTGCAAGAGCATCTCGCAGTGATGTGCCACTTGGATACGGGCCAAAGACTGCGTCATACTTTACCTTCATTCCTTTTTGTCTGGGAAGTGTGAGTAGCTTTTCTTTGGGATCAATATCTTTTTGACGAGCAAGTAAGATGCGAGGGAAATCTTCTTTGGTGATCACGACACAGTTGAAGGACTTATCGTCCTTTTCTTTGGTGTTGTAGTGCGGCTGGTATTTCTTGATGAGATTTGCCTCCAGAATCAATGCTTCGAGCACGCTCTGTGTTTCTTCCCAAGTCAGCGTTGTCGATTTGAATACCATGTCGACGATATGAGCACCGCGGGTTTTGATAAGGTCAGGTGCAAAATAACTGCGCGTACGATCACGCAAATTTGTCGCCTTGCCAATATACAAAATCCGTCCGGCGTCATCACGCCAGAAATACACCCCCGGATTCTGCGGCAATTCCAACTTGTCCAAATCTTGACGAATCA
>CAZRQQ010000017.1:0-13762 GCA_964602465.1 uncultured Candidatus Saccharibacteria bacterium | reverse complement strand
GACTTCTAAGCCGTTATTCTTGGTTCGATTCCAAGCGGGGGCACAAAACTACGAAAAAAATATAGCTATGGTATAGTCTCTGAATAAGTATGCTCGAGCAACCAACCATTCCAGAAAAGAAAGTCCGACCATATTTTGATCAGCCGAATGGTTCCAAGGAATTTTTGGCGGCAAAGCGATTTACTGAAAACTATGTCGATACAGGAAAGGTAGCCATCGATTTATCTGAAACAAATATCAATGCAATCACCCAAGAGATCGAGCGGCTTGGAAAACGATTGGTGCCCGGCATGGACGCAGCGGGTGTTGTAGTGGAGCTCAAAAAGGCAGGGGTGATCACGCCGGTTGTTAAAGAGAAAAGAGAAAAAGAACCAGTTGTTCCTGAAATGTGGAGATCAGATGCCGAGGCTGGCGTAACGGTGGTAGGGAAAATTGATCTTGTTGAGATTGAACCTGACACAGAAGAAGAGGAGAGTATTTTCACCAATAAAATGATAGATGACTTGCATGAGCAGGCACTTCGTATATTAGGAAATGAGAACATCGACGAAAGTTATAAGAAGCGTTTTATAGAAGACTTCATCACGCTTTATGATTATGATGAAATTGAGACAGATCTTAGAGAGGTGGCTGAAAAAGAAGAATGGATTAAAGGGAATGATACTCCAGAGCGTGCACGTTTGAAAAAACTTGCCACAATTCTCGAAGCTATTCTTGTGGAAGGCATTGCCAAATACAACTGGCTTGGCAAAAAGATCAAAATCATTGCGCCGTCCAAATACGATGAGCTCTGTCATGGAGTAGATGCCATCGTCGAGCTTGCACGAGATGAGGAGGCAAATGAATTTCTCGCGCTCGGAATCGATGTGTCATACCGTTCAGTACAGGGAGATTTGTTTGAGCAAAAAATAGAACACCTCTTGGGTGATATTGATAACCAAGAGCTTACACAGATTAAATATCTCAAAGATAATACGGGTGATCCGATGGAAGGATTGTATGTACCCAAGATCGTAGTGTCTGTTGATGGCAAAACAACCGAAAAGCTTGTCAGTCTCTGGGAGAATAAAAAGACACCAGACGGCAAAGTGGCATTTGAAAATCACAAAATAGCAATCGATATTATTGGGCAAATTGCCGAGCAGTGTAAATTATTTTCGGCATATGCTCAACGTATTGGTGCAAACCACATTGCAGATGCATATGACGAAGCGTTTAAGCTCTTGCTCAAGATATCAGAAGAGGTGCCTGAGGCACGAGAAGCACTTACTCATTTCAAGCAGAGCAAGTTTGTAAACAAGATAAATGAGATTATCCAAGCGAGAGGATCAAAATCAAAGCGTATGGTAGCATAGTCGTATATGGGAATTGAACAATTTGGGGAAAATCAAAGAGCTACAGGACAGCGTGAGGATGCATTGAAAGAGGGGTATCATTTTGACAATCTTTTTGATCAAAACGAAGATGAATCAGGTGAAAAGATAAATCTTGCAACAGGAAAGCGTATCAGAAACGACATTGATACACCGCAGAATATCGTACGAGTATCTGAAAAAGATCTCACTGAAAATGATCAGGTGGTAAAAGAACTGGAAGACGACATTACGACGAAGTGGTTTTTGTCACAAGGGTTTGATAAATTTGGGAACAAAATCATAAAGGATGATGAAGAACCCAAAAAAGCTGCCTAACATGCAGATCGAAATTTTACTTGAGACCTCAGAATTTCTCATCATCAACAAACCAGCAGGTCTTCGCACACATGGTGATGGAAAATCAGAAGTACCAACTGTGGTGGATTGGATTTTGAAAGAGTGGCCGGAGATTGGGGGAGTGGGAGAAAATATGGAAATCGATGGAAAGGTGATAGAGCGACCCGGCATCGTGCATCGACTCGACGAAGAAACGAGCGGATGTCTCGTGATTGCCAAGACTCAGGCAGCTTTTGAATACTTGAAACAGCAATTTAAAGATCGGAGTGTGACAAAGGAATATCACGCATTTGTGTGGGGACATTTCAAAGAATCAAAAGGGATGATCGATGAACCAATCGGACGAAGTAGTGGGGACTTTCGCAGATGGCAGGCAGGGCGCGGCGTACGAGGAGAAGTGCGCGAAGCAGTGACGAACTGGGAAGCGATAGAACAATTTGAGTCAGGTGGCGATAAATTTAGCTTCATGCACCTATGGCCCAAGACGGGTCGGACCCACCAGCTACGCGTCCATATGAAATACCTTCAGCGGCCCATTGTTGCAGACAGTCTCTATGGGGGAAAGCCGGCGCTTGGGTTTGAAAGGGTAGCGCTTCATGCTCGGACGATCGCTTTCACAAGCCCGACAGGAGAGGAGATACAGGTGACGGCACCATACCCAGAGGACTTCCAGACCGCTATTGCACACTTACCCAAATCGTGATAGATTGGAGGCCTTATGGCATTTACTACAGTCGACATCGAACAGCGCAAAAAGCTTGATTTTTCATCAGGTGACACGGTACGCGTCTGGTCCAAAATCGAAGATAAGGGCAAGTACCGTCTCCAGGCATTTGAAGGCCTTGTGCTCGCTCGCAAGCACGGCACTGAAGCGGGGGCGACGTTTACCGTCCGCAAGGTATCAAATGCAGTGGGTGTAGAACGTATCTTTCCGCTCTTCTCTCCAATGATCGACAAGATCGAAGTTGTGAAGCGCGCAAAGGCTCGCCGCAGCAAGCTCTACTACATCCGCGACAAGGCGACCAAGGAAATCCGCCGCAAGATGAAGGCTATCATGGGAGGCAAAGTAGCTGTCGAAGAAATCGAAGCCGAAGCTCCAGCAGAAACGAATGAATAAACCCTTACAACGGGTTTTTGTTCTAAAAATAATTGGTAGACGCTACATCATTGAGGTATAATAAATCATGTGGGAAAGCGGGGACCAAAACCAAGAGAAATAATCGGTACAACATGGTCTGCAAACCTTGCGTATGCAGTTGGTTTACTGGCGACCGATGGATGTTTGTACAATACCGGACGACATATAGAGCTTACTTCAAAAGATCGAGAACAAATAGAAAACTTTTTCAAAGCAATTGGTACACCATACAAGATAACTCAAAAGCAGTCAGGGTTTGACGGTGCATTGAGCTTCAGGACACAAATAGGAAATGTTTGTTTTTATACTTTTTTGCTCAGTATTGGTCTTACCCCTGCAAAATCAAAAACAATCGGATCACTTGCGATACCAAAAGAATATTTGTTTGATTTTTTGAGAGGGAGCTTCGATGGTGATGGTTGCTTTTATTCATATTTCGACAAACGGTGGCGATCAAGTCATATGATGTATCTGCAGTTTAGTTCTGCAAGTCTCATACATCTAAAATGGATTAGAACTGAACTCAGTGAACAACTGAAAGTATCCGGTCATATATCTACGTCTTCAAATAGTAGGTCAATCTACAATCTGCGTTTTGCCAAAAAGGAAGCACTGGAAATAATTCGCAAAATGTATTATAGTCCCTCAGTCATCTGTCTTTCTCGTAAAAGAATAAAGATCGAGAAAGCGGTACAGATTGAAACACAGCATTCAATTGACAAACCTGCGCAGGTGTTGTAACTGGTAGCCAAGCACGCTTGAGGTGCGTGTGTCGAAAGACGTGGGGGTTCAAGTCCCCCCCTGCGCACAAAAAATCCCTTCGGGGATTTTTGCGTGTTACAATTCTTTTATGCATGACAACTCAATGAAAAAGTACGTATTCTTCGCACTCTTTGTAGTGGCGGCAGTGCTCGCGATCTCCATGCTCTGGCCATTTCTTACGGTGATCGTCTTTTCACTCGCACTCTCTGCGGTCTTTTATCCAAGCTACCGCTGGCTCAACAAACACGTTGCCCGGGGCAGAAGTTGGCTTGCAGCACTCCTTACGGTGATTTTCTTTGTTCTTATCCTTTGTATCCCACTCTTTTTCATCGGCTCGATTATCTTTTCACAATCACAAAACCTCGCACAGTGGCTTACGCAAAGTGGCGGCCTCGATACATTGACTGGTTCGGTCAATCACTTCCTCTCCCGATTCATTCCAAGCGGTGTAGATATTAGTGGCAATGTCGCAGGTATTGTCGGCCGTATTTCTTCATCACTCGGCACTATTTTTTCAACAACAATCTCAGGAGTCTTTTCGCTGCTCCTCGTCATTCTATCCATGTTCTATCTCCTCAAAGATGGCAAACAATGGAAGGAAATTCTCATCGGCATCAGCCCGCTTTCTGATAGTGCAAGTCATGCCATCATCGGCAAAATGACTGCTGCGGCAAACGGCATCATTCGCGGATATCTCTTGATCGGTCTTATCCAAGGTGTGCTCATGGGTGTGGGCATGTATCTCTTTGGAGTACCGCATGCAGCACTCTGGGGGACACTTGCCGGGATCGCATCGCTTGTGCCAACGATCGGTACGGCACTCGTGTCTGTACCTGTGATCCTCTTTCTCATTGCGGGAGGAGAATCCGGTGCAGCGATCGGCTTTGGTGTGTGGGCAGCAGTACTCGTCGGCTCGATCGATAATATCTTGAACCCGCTCATTGTCGGTCGCACGATTGCCATCCATCCACTACTTGTCCTCTTCTCAGTTCTTGGCGGTATCGCACTCATGGGTCCCGTCGGCATTCTCATCGGCCCGCTTGTCATTGCATTTCTTTACGCACTTGTCGCCGTGTACAAAACTGAGGTGGCGTAGACTTAGAAGTATATGAAAACATTTTTCAAAAATCTCATTCTAGTAGGAGTGATTATTTTTCTTGCAACTGTGGTACGTATTGTGATCGATGGAATTAAAGATGATATTGAATCAAGTGATGTCATTGTTGTATTGGGTAACAAAGTAGAGGTAAGTGGTGAGTCTTCGCCAAGATTGAAAAGTCGTCTTGATAAAGCGGTGGAGTTATACAATCAAAATCTTGCACCATTGATTGTTGTGAGTGGAGGAATAGGAAAAGAGGGATATGACGAAGCGGTAGTAATGAAGCGACATTTAATGGAACAAGATATTCCTGAACAGGCGATTATTGTTGACAGTAATGGTGTCGATAGTTTTCATACCGCACAAAACATCAAGCAAATCATGGATCAACAAAAGTTACACTCAGCTTTCATTGTCACCAATTATTACCATATTGCTCGCACGAAACTTGCATTCAAAAAAGTTGGAATAAAAGAAGTGTACAGTGCACATGCAAACTACTTTGAGCTGAGAGATTTATATTCAATTACTCGAGAGGTGATCGGATACTATTTCTATCTTATACGAAAGTACTAAAAGAGATCGTGATATAATTTCCCCATGCATCTCTATCTCGGCCTTCTCGCATCAGTCATTGGGCTTGGCATCGCGTCGTATATTCATCGCACCAAAAAGGCAAAGACGGCACTCGTCTGTCCGCGCGAAGCAAATTGTGAAAAGGTAATTCATAGCACGCATGCGACAAGTCTCGGTATACCCAACGAACTCCTCGGTATCGCGTACTACAGCATCACGGGACTGCTCTATGCATTCTCACTTGCATTTCCGCCATTTCTCAATGGGCCAGTACTGTGGGTGCTTGCGCTCATGACGATCAGTGGAGCGCTGTTCTCGATCTATCTCATTGCGCTTCAGGGGTTGGTCATTCGCGCATGGTGTGCGTGGTGTCTGGGATCTGCGGCGGCAACCGCACTGCTTGTGATCGCACTCTTTGGTCACAATCCATCCGAATTCTTTGCGTTGCTTGCGTCCCAGCGTGTGTACTGGCTCATCTTGCACAACCTCGGCTTCATCCTTGGACTTGGCGGTGCGACGATTACCGACGTATTCTTTTTCAAATTTCTCAAAGACTACAAAATAAGTGACGAAGAAAAAGGGATAATGGACATGCTTTCCAATGTCATCTGGGCAGGCCTCGGCATACTTGTCGTGTCCGGCATCATGCTCTATCTGCCCGAGCAGGCGCGGCTCAGTGTATCGCCCAAATTTCTCCTCAAAGTGATCGTGGTCGCAGTGATCATTCTCAATGGGGTACTGCTGAACTTGCGTGTGGCTCCGCGAATGCGTAATTTTTCATTTGATGAAAGCCTGCCTGCGCGAGGATTTCGCAGACTCGCGTTTGCACTTGGGGCGATCTCGATCACGAGCTGGTACACGGCGTTTTTCCTCGGGTCATTTCGCTCGATCAATCTGCCGCTTCGAGAAGCGATCGCGCTCTATGTATGCTTGCTCCTCACCGCAATCATTGGTTCTCAAGCCTACGAACGCATTGCGACCAAGCACGCCCAGCCAGTTCGCCCGCCTAGTCAATAGGGGGCAAATCTGGTATAACGAAATCCTCATCTGTCCTTGCTCCACAACAGCATGACAGAGAACATCCGCTTTCGCATAAAGCTATGGCGGGACAAGCATGGTGCCCATAGTGTAGTGGTAACACAACAGGTTGTGGTTCTGTTATCTCGGGTTCGAACCCCGATGGGCACCCCATACAAAAAATCCGCACGTGCGGATTTTTTGTATGGGGTGCCCAAGCACGCAAACTGCTTTGCGTGCGTTCTGGGTTCGAACGCCGGAAGTATGTCCGGAGGACGACTGAGGCGGTGCCCAGAACGATGAGAATACATCGAGTCGAGGGCGAACCCTGACAAAAAAGTATCTGTGACCCCAAGGTTTGCTACAATCTACCTATGGCAATCAAACCCCTCTGCGATCGATGTAAAAAAGAGCTGAAAGAATTCGGCAGTATTTTACTTAGTCCGCCTGATGCACAAAGCAGAGTGAAGAAATTTCATTTGTGCAAAGAGTGTTATAAAACGATAATGAAAGAAATTAATCATTCAACACTATGAAATATATGTATTAGGTAGTACTGCATTTATGCATGAAATGGTAGATGCAAAAAATAAACTTTGTGAACTTGGCCATGACGGATGGATTGGTCCGGATTATGAGGCTTTGGTGCGCGGTGAGAAAAAAGAAGATTTGGAGCGCGCGGCAAACGGGGAAGCTGCAGCAATAAAGCGTGAAAATGACTACCTTAGACTTCACTATAAACATATCTGCGAAAGCGATGCTGTGCTTATTGTAAATTTAGAAAAGAACGGAATCAAAAACTATATCGGCGGTAATGGTCTTATTGAGATGGGACAAGCATATGTAAATAATAAGAAAATTTTCTTGTTCAACGATATTCCTACTGATTTACCATATACCGCAGAAATTGAATGCATGGATCCTATTTGTTTGAAAGGTGATTTGAATAATATTAATTTATATGGAATATAAAAAGCGTTACAAAATAGTCATCTATACTCCAGAATCTCATGCAGAAATATTGCGAGAAGCAATTGGAAAAGCTGGTGCTGGGAAAATAGGGAATTATTCGCATTGCACTTTTACGATCAAGGGCATTGGGAGATTTAAGCCGCTTGAAGGTGCAAAACCAACAATTGGAGAAGTTGGGAAATTAGAGGAAGTTGCAGAGGAACGCATTGAAACAGTATGCGAAGTTGATGTGCTTCAAAATGTATTAAAAGCAATCAAAGACGTACACCCATATGAAGAACCTGCAACCGATGTGTATCCGATAGAGATATTTGAATAGTTTAAACTTCCATCATCTTTCATTCTCTATAGTTATAGAAAATTGTTCACCACAAAATCTATAACACATGAAATGGAAGTTACTTTTCGTATTGTGCACTGCATCATTTGTTTGTTTCGCACAAAAGGTTATCGTTACACACGGAGCTATTGTGACCGTTGGTATTGATCAAAAGATCCCCAATCTCAAAAATGAGGGAAGTGTCGTCCTCAAAGAACACAAAACACTTACTCTTACTGGCACTGCATCGGGCACAGGACTACTTAGTGTCACGCCGACTTCTTCAGTCACCGTGCGCAGCAATGCTGGCGGGATCGTGTATTTCAATCCTTTCAAAAACACACTCAAAAACTTATCGGTGTACGGAGGATTCGTTCTTGGCAATACGCTGAGCATTACATCGCTCGGAAAGGTGAAACTTGTTGGAGAGTTATTTTTGAATGGTGCATTGGTGTTGAAATCAGATCAGTATGGTACTGCGTGGATCGATTCTTCGGCTGGCAGTATTGTCGGAGAGGTGACGGTCGAGCGATACATTCCGCCGATCAGGTCATGGCGACTTTTGACGGTACCGTTTGAAACGACTTCGCAAACACTGAACACTGCATGGCAAGAAGGCTACACGAACACGACCCTTGCATGCCCATCGCAGTACATCGGCACTCCTGGGTACGGTACGCATCTGACCTACAACGGTGCAAATGGGTATGATCCCAACATTACTCAAAACCCTTCCATCTTGCACTTTGCAAGCGATCAGAATAAGTGGGCCGCACCTCCTTCGACGATCGCTACGTATCTCACCGACTATCCGGGCTACGCAGTGTTTTTCAGAGGCGATCGAACGATTTGTCTCACACAAGGTATCAACGCTATCTCGGTACCGACCACCCTTCGTGCAACGGGCAGGCTATACATCGGAGCGGTCACTCGCAACTTTGGGTATGGTGCTGGCAAGTACTTTTTGGAAGGCAATCCGTACGCTTCCTCGATCGATCTGCTTCCAATGACGAAGCGTTCAGTTGGTATCGTGCCGGAAACGTTTTGGATACTTGATCCAAAGCTCGGCACGGTCGGTGGATATGTTGCGTACAGTTATGGTGTCAGTACACCACTTACGACGCAGTATCCCGATGCTACATCTGCTCGTAGCATACAAAGTGGTCAGGCATATATGCTCCACGCTTTGGACGATGTACAGCTCCTTCGATATGAAGAAACTGACAAAACACCGATCCAATCGTCGGCGGCATTTGGCAGACCTATCCCAACAAACATGATACGGGTCCAACTCACGGATGATGAACTGCAGGTACTTGATGGTGCCGTGCTTCGTGTCACTCCTGATACTGCACGCAAAACTGTTATCAAAATGTGGAACCTTAGCGGAGAAGGGGTAGCACTCGGACGAGATCAAAAGCGCTACGCAATCGAGACACGAATACCTGTGTCTACTGACAGCTCGTTTTTGTATTTCAAAAACATGGATCGCACGTCATATGTGCTTGAAATACGGCAGACAGGACTTGAGTACGTGCGACTTGTTGATCGACTTCTCAACAAAGAGATGCCAGTTGTCGCCATGATGCGATATCAGTTTACGAACTTCGACTCAACATCATGGAAGGATCGGTTTATGGTTTTCTATGGCACGCACACCGTCGATGTACCGGAAGCACGAGGAGGTATTTATCCCAATCCTGTACGAAGTTATTTGTATAGCACTGCACTGATTAAAGGAGACGCACTCGTCATTGATATGACCGGCAGGCGCATGATGACCGCAGAAAAATTTCCGATCAACTGCAAACGGTTGCAAAGTGGAATGTATGTGCTCGTACTCAACGGCAAAAAGATTCCATTTCAAAAGCTGTAATTCTTTAAAGGTCTGCTCGCCAGACCTTTTTTAATTTCCAAACAATCAGTCCTAGTACAACCAGTGAGATAAAGGAAATTTCAATAATTCTCACTACATGGTTAACCTGCGAAATCGAATCGCTCCCAAAGTAGCCAAATCCAATGAGGAGGATCACCCACACGACGACACTGACTCCGTTGTATATAAAAAAGTTTTTGTGTGAGAGTTTGTTCATGCCGCAGCGGATAAGGGTTGCGCGATGGATTGCGACTATGCCGTACATAAATTTGGTGAGGAATATCGCCTTGAAAGGATGTGCTTGTACATGGACATTTGCCCTGGCAGTGACACGCTCAATCCAGGCAATCAGTTTGTGGTCTTTGCCATGCATGTGCCTGCCGAGGCGATACCAGAGATAGTCATTGGCAAAACCAGCAACAAGTGAAATGCTTGCGCCAACCCAGAGCGGCATGAGCTCACGATGGATGAGTACGCCGATAAAGACAATGATCGCATCTGCTTCGACAAAGATGAGTCCGGTCAATAGGAGGGTGAGTGGCACAAGCGGCAGATCCGCGGCGGTAGCAAGGTGGTGCATAGGGGCAGTATACCGTCTTCTCTGCTATACTGCGCTTCTACTAACTACTTACTAATAACTACTACCTACCCCATGATTTACACCAAAGAAAACCTTGTCGCGAGTATTGAAAATGAATTCCGCATCCTCAAGCACTTGTGGGAGAAAATCCCTGCTGGGACTGAAGGATACAAACCGACCGAAGGGCAGCGTACCACCCTTGAGCTTCTCCAATACCTTTCGACTATTTTTGCCAATGCAACGCACGTGATTTATGAGGGCCAGACCGAAGCGTATAAAACTGCGCCGTTGAAGTCCGAGGACACCACTATAGAAAACTTCCCATCCAAAATGGACGAGCAGCTTGCTGTCTGGAAGGGAATGATAGAGAAGTTTGATGAAGGTCAGCTCAGCACTACCATCAATATCTACGGTATGGGCGATATGCCCAAAGGTCGTTACCTTGTTGAAAATCTACTGAAATGGGCAGCAGCCTATAAGATGCAACTTTTCCTCTACTGCAAATCTTCTGGCAACAGCTCGATTGGCACCTCCAACCTCTGGGG
Organism: uncultured Candidatus Saccharibacteria bacterium; assembly: GCA_964602465.1. Classification (GTDB taxonomy): domain Bacteria; phylum Patescibacteriota; class Minisyncoccia; order Phycocordibacterales; family UBA9973; genus UBA4124. The sequence goes on along the minus strand of CAZRQQ010000017.1, from coordinate 3,166 downwards.
TGGTGTTGATATACCAGCACAATAATAATTACTAGGAAACTCCCGAATGGGGAGTTTTTTGTTATAATGCCCGCCTATGCAAATCCTCAAACAATACCTCCGCAAATACTGGAAAATGTGTGTGCTTGTTGTCACACTTGCAATTATTAACCAAGCGTTTTCATTGGTTGAACCAATCATCTATCAGCGTATTATTGATCGATATGCTACCCGATACGACTCGATAATGATGTCAGAATTTTTGCGAGGCACTATTACACTGTTGCTTGTATATATCGGTACGGCATTTGTTTCTCGTGTTGCAAAAAATTTCCAAGACTATTATCTCAACCGCCTCAGTCAACGAAGCGGGGCAGATATGTATAGCGAGGGTGTCAGGCACTCACTTTCACTCCCCTATGGTGTGTTTGAGGATGAGCGAAGCGGGGAGACGCTTGGTAAATTGCAGAAGGCACGTACTGATGCAGAAAAACTCATTCAGGACACAATCAATGTACTCTTTTTCTCCGGTGCAATTCTTGTCTTCGTTATGACCTATGCCGCAACGATCTACTGGGTAATTCCGGTTATTTATAGTGCGATGGTAGTTATCATTGGTACGATCACATTAGTATTTTCAAAAAAGATCAAACATATCCAAACACTCATTGTTGCCGAAACGACGGCGCTTGCCGGTTCAACGACTGAGTCGCTTAGAAATATTGAACTTGTAAAAAGTCTTGGACTTACTGGACAAGAAGTGGATCGCCTCAATGCTACTACCGAAAAGATTTTGAAACTTGAGCTTAAGAAACTCAAATATGTGCGTACTCTCGACTTTATTCAGGGTACCGTGACCAACTTCATCCGTGCAGTAATTTATATGTTTCTGTTTTACATGGTCTTTACGCAGAAGATCACCCTCGGTCAGTACATCTCACTTAACATTTACTCATTCTACTTGTTCTTTCCGCTCACACAAATCGCAGGCTATATCGCAACATATCGCACTGCCGAAGCGTCCCTTGCCAACTATCAGAAGCTCATGGAGACCAAACCTGAGCCACGCGCACTTGCACCCAAGTCAGTAGGCGAAGTCTCAAAGCTTGCATTCAAAGACGTGTCGTTTGGCTATGCATCTGCGACAAACCAAGCGCTCACCGATATCAGCTACAGTGTTGCTCAGGGCGAAACGATCGCATTTGTGGGACCATCGGGAAGTGGCAAGACCTCGCTCGTGAAGCTCCTTGTCGGACTCTATGAGCCAACGAGTGGCGACATCTTGTACAACGGCATTTCATACAACGACATTGATAAAGAAGAGCTTCGCAAGCAAATCGGCTTTGTGACGCAGGATACCCAGCTCTTCTCTGGTACGATCAGAGAAAATCTGTTGTTCGTACAACCAAACGCAACTGATGAACAGTGTCTCGATGCTCTGAATAAGGCGCAGTGTCAAAATCTTTTGGAACGTGGTGGCAAAGGACTCGATACGGTTATTGGAGAAGGTGGCGTGAAAGTTTCTGGTGGAGAAAAGCAGCGCCTTTCCATTGCACGAGCGCTCCTGCGTGATCCAAACATCTTGGTCTTTGATGAAGCAACATCCGCTCTTGATAGTCTCACCGAAGAAGAGATCTCAAAGACGATCAAAGATGTGTCTGCAATGAACGAGCGCATCACGATCCTCATTGCGCACCGACTCTCGACGATCATGCATGCGGACCGTATCTACGTACTCGAAAAGGGAAGCATTAGTGAAAGCGGCACACACGATGAACTCCTCGCAAAGCAGGGCCTCTATCAAGCGATGTGGCGCCAGCAGGTGGGGGAACGATAATATTGACAAAATATACTATATAAGTATAATAAAACCAGTTCTTAAACAATATTTATAACCTAAAAACGATGACGCTATGGAAAAGACCATATCCCCATCTCAGGAGCCTATTACCGAAGGTCAAATCGGTAAAATCGCAGAATTACTTACTGCTGCCTTAAGGAAGAGCAAAGGAAATCTTCCAAGTGATTTAGTACAAAAAGCATTGGAACAACCAGGAAAAGTACTTTCAGTAGAGTTACAAAAAATAGTATCTCGCTATGTACATGCTGTAAGTGGCATGATTTACCGAATGGTAAAGGTTGATCGCATACTTCCTACACTACGTGCCATTAATAAGGCAAGTAAAAATGTTGGTTGTAGTGAAGAAACAATGAACCACTTACCACTAAACGACGGACCAGAAGAAGTTGAAATAATACTTTTTAAAGGATCGCCGTCTTTGCATTATTCTGATTTGGGTAAAGAGTATGAATTACGAGGCCTGAAACCTGTTGACCCAGCTTCGCTCGCTGCATTTATTGAAGTCAATGAGTTGAGTGTCTATGGATACCCGATCATCACTTATTGGAAAGGTGAAAATCATAAGATTTATTTTATGGTATTCGGAAAAGATTCCATTGTAGTTGATCCGCATGCGTTCGACCTACTTTTTGTTCCTCCTAATCCCCTTGATACTATTTGCTGGTACGCAGGTGTTCGTAATTAGTTTTTAGATTTTATCTTTTAATCCCGTTTATAAAACGGGATTTTTACTTGACGACTTTGCTATAGTGTAAGTATGAATACACATGCAAACAACAAAGCTATAGCAGTATTTGGGGGAGGGTGTTTTTGGTGTACGGAAGCAGTCTTCAGGATGATGAAAGGGGTCAGCAGTGTTGTGCCTGGATATGCAGGTGGTACGACCGTGAATCCTACGTATGAACAAGTATGTTCGGGAAATACCGGCCATGTCGAAGTCGTGCGCGTCGAATATGACCCGGCGCAAGTTCGGTACGAAGATTTACTCACGGTGTTTTTTGGATCACACGATCCGACAACGCCCAACCAGCAGGGAGCAGACATCGGCACGCAGTATCGATCGGTCGTGTTTTATACAACTGACGAACAAAAGTCTGCCGCAGAAAAATTCATAGCGGAAGCAAATGCTTCAAATGAACACGGCGCTTCGATTGTCACGACTGTCGAGCCACTTACGACGTTTTACGAAGCAGAAAACTATCACCACGACTACTTTGCTCAGCATCCCAACCAAGGGTATTGCATTGCAGTTATCAATCCGAAACTCGAAAAAGTACAACAGAAATACGGCGAACTATTACAAGATATCTACAAGAAATAGATTTG
>CAZRQQ010000016.1:0-14308 GCA_964602465.1 uncultured Candidatus Saccharibacteria bacterium | reverse complement strand
CAAGCAAAAGCGAGGTTTCCAGGATTTACCGAGAGCGAAGGTATGAAATAATACCGACCATCGTGCTATACTTTTCTGTATTAAAAGACTGGTTATCAATATGAAAAAGAACTTCAAAGGCGGCTTCACTCTCATCGAACTCCTTGTGGTCATTGCAATTATTGGGATTCTTGCAGCGGTAGTGCTCGCATCACTCAACACTTCTCGGACAAAGGCGAGTGATGCAAAGATAAAATCCCAGCTCAACAGTATGCGTGCACAAGCACAGCTCTATACTGGTGCTGGTAATAACATCGACATACCTCTTCACGCGACCAACTGCAATTTCAATGGCACCAACCTTTTTGTGGATACTACCGCGGGAGTTAATAGTCTTGCGCCACTTTTTGTGGGGCTTGATAAGACCAAGATGCGGTGTGCTGCGGGTAATGGCCTGCCAAGCAATGGTGTGCCGTGGGCAGTTGCAGCGCAAACTTCAACGGGCGCATGGTGTGTCGATTCTACTGGCGCGACACGCGACAAAACCAGTGCTGGCGTGCCCTATACGTCCGATCTGACAACAGTACTTCTCAACAATACAACTGTGTGCCAATAGCCGTACTACCTAGGCGTTGTCGGGGTCGACACTGCGGCAGTTGTCGCACCGCTTACAGGATGTTTCTGTCTGTATATAGTGGATACTACTTGTGCTTCCGACGTGCCTCCGTGGTATACTTTCTCCATTACAAAGTATTTGTAATAATCGATTATTAAAAGACTGTTTTTATCAAGTATCATTTATATGAAAAAGAACTTCAAAGGCGGTTTCACCCTCATCGAACTCTTGGTGGTGATCGCTATTATCGGAATCCTCGCATCGGTGGTGCTCGCATCACTCAACACTGCTCGCAACAAGGGTGCTGATGCAAAGATCAAGGCAGAACTCGCAAACGCTCGTGCGCAGGCTGAGCTCTACTACGATTCTCAGACTACACCATCTTATGACGGTGTTTGTGCAGCTGCGGCAACAGCAAACGGTATTAACGGTATACTCACCTCAGCGGCTTCAACAGCCGGGATCTCATCTCCTGCAATTGACGGTAATTCAGCAACTTCTTCAACTGTTGCAAACTGTCGTGATGTTGGCCCTAATGCTACTGGAGGTACTGGATGGGCTATGGAGATTCCACTCAAGACATCTGGTTTCTACTGTGTAGACAGTAAAATGAAGTCACAGACCAATGGTTCAGCTGGTCTTAGTAACTCAGCAACAGATATCGACTGCTAACCACTTCCTTTTAGGAAACAAAAACACCCTTTGGGGTGTTTTTGTTTGAGGGATGGTATATACTTCGGGTATATGAAAAAACACCGCGGGTTTACCTTGATCGAATTATTGGTAGTGATCGCAATTATCGGCATCCTTGCAGCAGTCGTTCTTGCGTCTTTGGGTACCGCACGCAACAAGGCGAAGGATAAAGCTATTGTTGCTGACTTGGTGAGTATACGAAGCGAAGTTGCTCTGTACTTTACTACAAACGGGACAGTCAATCTTGCTGGAGGAACGCTTGGTCCAAATCTATGTTATTACAGCACTGACACTGTCGGTCCCAACAATGTGTTTGAAACTACGAAATTTAAGGAGATCATAAGTCATGCAAGTATACAAAGTGGAGCCCCTGCACCAACAACTGGCGCAAGAAAGCTTGCAGGCAATACTCGATGTTTTGCGAACAGTAATGGGACTGACTGGTCAGTAGCTGTTTTGCTCAATGAAAAAAATGGTACCAATGGCACTGCGTGGTGTGTGGATTCGACTGGTAAATCAAAACAATACAATCTCACAACAGCGACTGATTTAGCTACTGGTGCGATAGATACTGTTACAAACCTCTGTAATTAATATATGAAAAAATCCGGCTTCACTCTCATCGAACTCCTTGTGGTCATTGCCATTATCGGGATTCTCGCAGCAGTTGTGTTGGCGTCATTAAGTACCGCCAGAGATAAGGCGAAGGATAAAGCGATCGTGTCCGATTTAATAAGTGCGCGGACTGAAATAGCTCTCTATGTTGATACGAACCGTACGGTCGGAAACACATACGGTGGTGTTTGTCCTGCATCTCCCAATATATCCGGGTATGTTGACGGACAAGGGAATCCTACTACTGTGTTTGCTACTCCAAAAGTAAAAGAGATCCTCACTCATGCATACGTGCAAGCAGGTGGTTTAGTGTCTCCTAGTCAAACCTCTTCACATCTCGGCGTGTATCAAGGTATCAGTGTGTACTGCACAGGAAGTGGTACTGATTGGGTTGTTGCTGCATCACTCAAAACTTCAGGTAAGTACTGGTGTATTGATTCAACAGGTGTTTCTCGAAACACGCAAAACGGTACAACGACTGACTACACTGATGTGTTTGGATCAGCAACTGCAGCGATTACCAATAGCACCGATAGAACGTGTAATTAATCTCTATGTCTCGATCAAAAGGTTTCACCCTCATCGAACTCCTTGTGGTCATTGCGGTGATCGGTATTTTGGCAAGTATTGTGCTTGCGTCACTCAGTACTGCTCGTGGTAAGGCAAAAGACAAGGCGATCGTTTCAGATTTGATCAGTGCGCGCAATCAGATTCAGTTGTATTTCAGCACCAACGGTACTGTGGGATCGTTTGCAAATACACCAACAGGGACATATCCACCGGGTGGAGTATTTGCTGGTTGTCCGGCGACAACTAGTGATGTGAACTCAACAAGTGTGTTTAGTGATCCAAAGCTTATTGAAATATTGGTACATGCCAACGGTCAGTCAGGAGGTACTACAGCAACAGGTACGACTACAACACTCACCAAAGTAGGTTGTTATGGAAATGGGCAAAATTGGTCAGTCGCTGCAGTACTCAATGAAAACAACACGTACTATGCTTGGTGTGTGGATTCGACTGGTAAATCAAACAAGTACTTTCTCCAAAATAACCCCGGAACGATCAGTGCTATGGGGGCGTTTGCTATCAATTATAGCGGCAATCAACTTTGTCAGTAGTGCTATACTTTGGGTACATGAAAAAATCCGGCTTCACTCTCATCGAACTCCTTGTGGTCATTGCCATTATCGGCATTCTCGCAGCAGTCGTTCTCGCGTCCTTGAGTACTGCGCGCAACAAGGCGAAGGATAAAGCTATTGTTGCTGATCTGGTGAGTGCGCGAAATCAGATACAGCTATATTTCAGTACGTATGGAACAGTAGGATCAAATCCATGGGGGTCTGGAAGTGCCCCGGATTATATGTATACTTGCGATACAACCACACCGGTTTCCGCAGGAGCATTTGGTGATCCAAAACTCAAAGAAATTCTTGCACACGCCAACCTACAAGCAGGAGGTACAGTTGATACCAATAACAAGCTCACTAAGGTTGGTTGTTATGGACTCAACTCAATGTGGGCTGTTGCTGTCATGCTCAATGAAGCAGGAGGTACCTATGCCTGGTGCGTTGATTCATCAGGAAATTCAAAAAAAGAACCTATTAGAATTCTCTCTGGGGTAACCCAGTTCCAGGATGCAATGAATTTTCCTACATTAGGTATTGGAGATGCCTGCAGATAATTTTATGAAAACACATACAAACCAAACAGGCTTCACCCTTATCGAACTATTGATCTCGATTGCGATCATCGGCATTCTCGCGTCCATTGTCCTCTCATCACTCAACACTGCTCGCGACAAAGCGGCAGATGTGACCATCAAAAGCAACCTCGCAGGCATGCGCGCACAGGCACAACTGTACTATGAAGAACACACAGGTACCTATGATGTAAGCAGTACTCCGGTGCACAATGTGTGCTTGGATACTGATGGTGTATACAATTTGCTCTCCGCTGCTTCGATCACGGTCGCTGCAACTGCAGTGATCACCAATGGCAACCAATCCGACACCACTGCCAACTGCAATGTGACAGGTGATGCGTGGATCGTCCAGGTACCGCTCAAACAGCAAAACCAGGTCAATGACAGCTCGGGCGTGGATTTCTACTGTGTTGACAGTCAGGGATCTTCCAAGATTGAAGATGCACCGCTCGTAAACTTTGACTCTATGAACGGGACACCGAGTACGTGTCTGTAGTGTATACTTCTGATATATGAAGAAATCCTCCCCAGGGTTCACGCTGATCGAATTATTAGTCGTGATCGCTATTATCGGCATTCTCGCAGCAGTCGTTCTCGCGTCCTTGAGTACTGCGCGCAACAAGGCGAAGGACAAGGCTATTGTTGCTGATTTGATCCAAGCAAGAAATCAAATTGCCCTCTACTTTACTACCTACGGCACCGTAACACCTGGAAACAATCCTTCATTTAACACATGGGTAGGTTGCCCACTCCCGGGGTTTGTTGATAATGGTTCTGCTGCGCACAACAATGTGTTTGTGAAAGATACAAAACTCCAAGAAATTCTATATCACGCAGATGGAGAGGCTGGTGCCAACCAAGCGGCGAATCCAATAACAGCTGCAAAAAAATTGGGGTGTTATGGATATAGAGATCAGTGGACCGTCATGTCGCTCTTGAATGAAAAAAATGGAAGCAGTAATATGGCGTGGTGCGTTGATTCTGCGGGGAGATCCAAAAAGGTAACACTCACAGGTCCAAATTCGCAAACCGGTGATGCAAATGCACTCTGGTATGGCTATGCAGAGGCAAATGCCGCAGGAAATAATTATGCAGTTTGTCTATAAAAAATATATAAGAGGGTTCACGCTGATCGAATTATTAGTCGTGATCGCTATTATCGGCATTCTCGCAGCAGTCGTTCTCGCGTCCTTGAGTACTGCGCGCAACAAGGCGAAGGACAAGGCTATTGTTGCTGACTTAGTGCAGGCGAGAAACCAGATCGCGTTGTATTTTAGCAATACTGGTACCCTCGGTTCGGATCCTTGGTATACCGAAGAAGATACTACAGGTTTCGGATGCCCATCTAGTAGTTACTCTGGAACATCTACCGCAGTGTTTGCGGCTGATTCTAAGCTTAAAGAGATAGTCACACATATTACTTCACTCAACGGCGGTACTACTGAAGCGTCGACTGGAAAGGTTTCAAAGATGGGATGTCATGCCCTTGGCGATAAGTGGATTGTGGCAGCTTTCTTGAATGAAACATACAACTCACGTCCAACTGCATGGTGCATGGATTCGACTGGTGTATCGCGGAGGTATTATATTGGTAATGACAACAACACCATCTCGTTTTCTGGAGCAGTCAATCTGGGCACCTATCTTTGTCGAGGTGACAACTGGATAAATTAATACGTGATACACTATATGCATGATACTCATTCCGCTTTTGGTGTTTGCATTCGGACTTTTGGTTGGAAGTTTTCTCAATGTTGTCATTTTGCGTATAAACACCGGTCGTAGTGTTGCGACTGGTCGAAGCAAATGCGCGCGCTGTGATCGTACGCTCGCATGGTATGAACTCGTACCGGTGTTTTCATTTCTCGGGCTTCGCGGCAAGTGCCGTACCTGCAAGATAGATATTTCGTTTCAGTATCCGCTCGTTGAGCTTGCGACGGCGATTGTCTTTATCGTTGCGTACACGAGACTCGTGATTGTGGGCGGATTTACGGCACACGCATGGCTACTCTTTCTCTTCGCAGTCGTTGCTGCGTCGCTCCTCATTGTCATTGCGGTGTATGATATGCGCCACAAGATCATTCCTGACATCATTGTGTATCCGTTTATTTTGCTCTCCATTGTCGCGGTATTTTATAGAGCGTTTGCAGCTCCGCATGTCCCGCTTTGGACAGGGCTGGTCAGCGGTGTCCTCGTTGCGCTCCCACTCTTTTTGATCTGGTATTTCTCCAAAGGTCGTGCGATGGGGTTTGGAGATGTGAAGCTGATGCTTGGCATCGGATGGATACTTGGACTCGCTGCTGGGTTTACTGCGCTTCTCTTGGCGTTTTGGATTGGTGGTATCGCAGGACTCTTCTTACTTGGCCTCACGCGCAAGTACCGGATGAAAAGTGAAGTACCATTTGGTCCGTTTTTGATTATTGCGTTTTGTATTGTGGCACTCTGGGGTGTTACAATACAGACATTGTTTCCAGTATGGCCATAAAGACTTCACAACGAGGTGTGACGCTAATCGAAATGCTCATTGTAGTAGCTATTATTGCAATCATTACGACAGTCCTTATGTTCAACTATTCTGACTTTAGTTCAAATGTATCAGTGCGCAACCTTTCCCAGGAAGTCGCGCTTTCTATCCGCAAGGCGCAAACCTATGCGACGAGTGTGCGCTCGATCGAGGGGACTGATATCGTGACGAGTAAGGCATTTGATGGCTACGGTATCTCGTTCAATACGACTGAAACAGCGACCGGGGAACTCTTTCCGACCAATAAACGCTTTGTGCTTTTTGCTGATATTCCGATCGGTAGTCGTGATACCGATGCGACTACTGTGGGTGTGTATAGTCAGGACAGTGAAGGTACGTGCGGAAGTCCGAACAGTTATGCCAATGAATGTATTGAATCTTTCACTATCAACAGCGCCGACAAGATCGTCGCTATTTGCGGGGGTAGTCTCACCTATAGCTCCGATCCGACACAGACAGACTGTCCGACCGACAGCGCCGTTGATATCACCTTTACACGACCCAGTCCCAATGCGCGCATCAGATACAATCAGCCATCTATTGGATGGGTCGAATCTCCGTATGCAAAGATTATTTTGCGTTCCGCAAAAGGTCTCCAGCGATCAGTGACTGTCTGGAATACTGGCCAGATTAGTGTCCAATAATCTATGAAATACTCCCAAAAACAATCTACACAAAAAGGGTTCACGCTCGTCGAGCTCATGGTTTCACTCTCGCTCTTCATTATTGTTGTGATCGCACTTGTCGGTGCACTCTATACAGTCAATGATGCATCACGCAAAGTGCAGGCGATGCGCACCGTGATGGACAATCTCAACTTTGCCATGGAGTCGATGAGTCGCACGATTCGTACGAGTGAAAATATCATCTGTGGATTGCCGGGTGATGATCTCCGAAACTGCCCACTCAGTGCAGCAGGTGACAATAGGTACCTTACTATGGACAGTACTCTGGGGAACTACGAACGGGTCACCTATAGATTTGAACAAAAAGACAGCACGCACAATGGACGAATTACCAAAAAGACCGTCGATCTCGATGGTCAGGGCAACGAAATCGTTGGAAGTGGCAATGGGGGATTTCAGCCGATCACTTCTCCTGAAATCAATATCGAAAAAATGGTGTTCTATGTCGATGGCGCAGAGCAAAGTGATGGAATGCAGCCAAATGTTATTATAAAATTTGAAGGAGTGGCGAGTGTGATAGGTGGCACAACGATCCCATTTTCGATCCAGACGTATCTCTCTCAACGCACCCCTGAGCCTATCCCAACCACTCCCTAATATGAACAAGCGACTACTTTCAACTTTCAATGGTATGCATTCAACTCGTGGCGCGAGCCGAGGGTTTACGCTCGTCGAAGCACTCGTTGCAATCTTCATCCTCGCACTCACCGTCGGCGCACTGCTTACACTCACTGCAGGAGGATTCTTTGCTATTCGGTATGCCAAAAACGACATCGTTGCGACCAACCTCCTCCAGGAATCTCTCGAGTACATCCGCAACACGCGCGACAGTGCAGCGCAGCAGGGTATCAGTTGGGAAGACTGGTTTATTGAATACCAATCGTATGGGTGTGAAGAATCAAGTGGGTGTACAGTGAATCCATACCATGATAGTGCAATGGCTCCGGTGGTAGAATGTTCTGAAGATGGTTGTCCCAATATCAAATACTATAGCGATGTTGGTATGTATGGATACAATGCGACCGATGTTAGCTCAGACGGTGGGGATGCGGAGATTCCTACCTCATTTATACGAACGATTCGCTTTGAACATGAACCAAGTGGTGCTACAGAGCAGTATGTTAAGGTTTCTGCAACGATGACGTGGCAAAATGGGATACATTCCAAAACCACGACGCAATCCATTATCCTAACCCCATGGTTTGTCGGCCTATGATATACACTCACAAACAACAATCCGGATTTGCCATGCTCTTCACGATCCTTATCGTAGGATTGATTCTCTCGATTGCAGTTGGGATCTCAAACCTCACACTGCGGCAAACATTACTTTCAAGTCTTGCCAAAGATTCCGGCATCGCCTTTTATCAAGCAGACGCCGCAGTCGAGTGCGGGATGTATCAGACTGCTGTCGAACAAAATTTCCAGTTCGGCTCAACACTTGCCAATGTACCTCCAAATTTTATGTGTGGTGATATTCAAATGGTGCTCGATGACTACAATACAGATGAGGATAAGCAATATTTCGTCTACAAACAGGTGGATCCAGTCATGACAGGGCCATGTTTCTCAATCATTTTTGATAAATCTCATGCCTATGATCCCAAGCCGTACTACAGCGTCCAAGGATCAGGCCTCAATATTTGCAACACACATCCGCGACAAGTCGAGCGTCTGCTTGAGGTAAAATACTAGGTATGGACCAAGTCGAACGACGAATGAAGCAGCTTCGTGCTGAGATACTAGAGCACGCGCGTGCGTACTATGAAGCAGATGCGCCGACGGTCTCGGACGCTGTCTATGACACACTGGTGCGCGAACTCAAAGTACTCGACGAACAGCATCCCGAATTTGCCGATCTCAATTTTATCATCTATCGTGTCGGCGGCGCGCCGCTTGATGCGTTTACGAAAGTCACGCATAGCTCTCGCATGCTCTCTCTCAACGATGCCTTTTCACAAGACGAAGTAAGGCAATGGGATACGCGCATACGTAAACTGATCCCCGGAGAAAATTTTGCCTATTTTGCAGAGCTCAAGCTCGATGGGCTTGCAGTGTCGCTCATCTATGAAAACGGAGTATTGGTCCGCGGTGCAACACGAGGTGATGGTACCGTAGGTGAAGACATCACTCAAAATCTCAAAGCCATTTCATCTATTCCACTTCGTCTGCACGGCAAGGTCCCGTCACGTATCGAAGTACGCGGTGAAGCAGTGATGAGCAAGGCAACACTTAAGCGTTTGAACAAGAAGTACGAGAAGGAGGGCAAGCAGCTCCTTGCAAATACACGGAACGCCGCAGCGGGTTCGCTTCGCCAGCTTGATCCAAAAATTTCACGAGAACGAAATTTGGATTTCTTTGCATGGGATATTGCGCAGTATGATGATTCAGTACAAACGCATTCCGAGAAGCATGCACTCTTGCGCAAAATCGGCTTTCAGGTCGCCGATCACGAAACAGTGTCCAAGGATTTCGACGGCATATTTGCCATGATCGAAGACTTTGCACAAGAACGTGACAAATATCCGTATAGTACTGACGGTATTGTGATCCAGGTTGATGAACTCTCGCTTCACGATGAGCTTGGCGTTGTCGGGAAAGCTCCTCGCTATGCCATCGCGTACAAATATCCCGCAGAGCAAGCAACGACGACGGTCACTGGCATCACAGTCCAGGTCGGTCGCACTGGAGTGCTTACACCACTTGCACACTTTGTACCCACACCTGTTGCGGGCTCTACGGTGTCAAAGGCAACGCTGCACAATATCGATCAAGTACGACGACTGGATGTGCGAGTAGGAGACACAGTCATCATCCAAAAAGCGGGGGATGTGATCCCGGAAGTTGTGGAAGTCATCAAAAACCTCCGCCCCAAAAAGACCAAAGAATTTGAGATGCCAAGCAAATGTCCGGTCTGTAACGCACCAGTTACAACGCGTGCCGCAGCGACCAAGGGCAACACTGTTGCGTACTACTGTACCAACGACGACTGCCCTGCCAAAAATTCGCGTGGCATCATTCACTTCGTCCATGTGCTCGATATCTACGAAGTCGGCCCCAAGATTGTCGACAAGCTCAAAGAAGAAGGGCTCATCTCAGACGCGGCAGACCTCTTTTATCTGACCGAAGCCGATCTTGCAGGACTCGAGCGACTCGGCGAAAAGAGTGCCAAAAATATAATCGATGCGATCAATGCAAAGAAATATCCACCGCTTGATCGATTCATTGCCGCGCTCGGTATCCAGCATGTAGGTGAAGAAACCGCGCGCGACCTCGCAACGACGTTTGGCACATGGGAGAAATTTTGGAAAGCCAAAGCATCTGACTTCGATGCAATTCCAAATATCGGCCCCGCAGTTACTGCATCTATCGTTGAATACAAAAACAAGAAATCTTCACAAGTATTTATACAAAAATTATTTGCAGGTGGTGTGAAGCCGCAAACTGCAAAGAAAGTAGAGAGGGGAATGTTTACTGGGCAAACTTGGGTGCTCACCGGCACACTTCCGACACTTTCTCGTGATGAAGCCAAAAAGATTGTGCTCGCAAACGGCGGCAAGGTCTCAGGTTCTGTTTCCAAAAACACATCATACGTACTTGCAGGGGAGAGTGCAGGAAGCAAACTCGATGAAGCGGAAAAACTCAATATAAAAATAATCGACGAAGAGGAGTTTTTGAAGATGGTGAAATAAAAAACTACAGATATAAGTCTGTAGTTTTAATAATTTTTTTAGTTTTTCTCCCAATCTTTAAAGTCGGTATCTGAACATATTCCATTATGAAGAAAATTGTTCAACTTTTCTTTCAATGCAACCCATTCATCTATAGACTTTATTACTTTTTTAAGCCATGGGCTGTTTTCGCTCTCGATAACATAAATAGTAATTTGGTTTCTTGTACTTGTGCCCAAAAGAACGCTTCGATTCCAGTCCTTTGATTCAATATCGATAAATCCGACAGATTTATGTACGATTGATTCTGGAAATATCTTTAATATTTCTTCAGATGTGGGAATCTCTCCATTAGAGAAAAAGTTGATAATACATTTAGCCATAAACTTTAAAATTTTTTATTACAATATCACTTATGATAAAAATGTCAATAGAATGAAGAAAAGCCCTTATTCTGCTATAGTTATTCCATTATGGATATCGATCAAGTGAAGAAGTTAGCTCATTTGGCACGACTTGATGTACCCGAAGCTGAGCTTGCAAGTGTGGCAAATGAAATGGGAGCAATCCTTGGATTTGTGGATGAAATCCAGAAGGTGAAGCTTGATGAAGCTATTGAGGTCGTAGGCGAAACAAATGTATTTCGTGATGATGTAGTTGCGCCGATTGCACCCGCGCACGATCTCGTTGAAGCTGCGGCGCTTCACCAAGATCATTTTGTAAAAGTACCAAAAGTGTTGGAGTAAATCATATGCCAGAAACAATAGCTGATATTCAAAAAAGAATACGTAACGGTGAGCGCATTCTCGACATTGCCAAAGAGTACGAAGCAAAGGCGCGTGCCGATACTCGCAATATCTTTAGAGAAGTATTTGCTGACATCGAAACACAGGCACTTGCTGCAGAAGAAATGGTGAAAAATGGAAAGGGTACTTCACTCACTGGCGTACCGATTGCAATCAAGGACAACATCCTTTTTGCAGGGCATGAGGCTGGTGCATCTTCGAAAATTTTGGAAGGATATGTGGCAAGCTATGATTCAACTGCGGTTGCCAAACTCCGTGCAGCAGGCGCGATCATCATCGGTCGTACGAACATGGATGAATTTGCGATGGGAAGTTCGACAGAAAATTCCGGGTACGGTGTGACGAAGAATCCAATCGACGAAACCAAAGTTCCTGGCGGATCATCGGGCGGCAGTGCTGCGGCGGTTGCGGCAGGGCTTGCAGTTGTAAGTCTTGGAAGTGATACCGGAGGATCGATCAGACAGCCAGCAGCGTTTTGTGGAGTGGTAGGGCTTCTTCCGACATATGGGACAGTGTCTCGTCATGGGCTCATGGCGATGGGAAGCTCGCTTGATGTGATTGGTCCGTTTGCACATACGATTGACGATGCAAAAATTTTGTACGATACGATCAAGGGCAAAGATCAATACGACAGTACGTCTATTGATCAAACTTCAGAAGTTGCTCCCAAGAAAAAACTCGCGATGCCAAAGGGTATGTTTGCTGCAGGTGGTATAGATCCGGAAGTGCAGAAAAATTTTGAAGTAACAGTTGAGAAATTAAAAGCCGAAGGATATACAATTGACGAGATCGAACTTCCGCATTTCAAGAATGCGCTCGCCGTCTACTACATCTTGATGCCGGCAGAAGTGTCATCTAACCTCGCGCGATTTGATGGTGTGCGTTATGGTCCTCGAACAGAAGGTGACAAAATTCACGATCTCTACACGGCAACGCGCGGGACACTCTTTGGCAAAGAAGTTCGCCGCCGCATCTTGCTCGGTACCTACGTGCTTAGTCATGGCTACTACGACGCGTATTACAACAAGGCGATTGCAGTGCGAAGTGTGATCAAACAAGAACTCGCTGATGCATTTGCAAAGTACGATGCGATCTTGACACCCACGACACCAACGCCTGCATTTGGAGTAGGGGAGAAAATCAGTGATCCGGTGTCTATGTATCTTTCTGATCTTTTCACGGTACCCGGCAATATCGCACAGATTCCCGGGGTCTCGATCCCAAGTGGTACGACAAGTACAGGGCTTCCACTTGGTGTGCAGCTCTTGGGAGGCCAAGGACATGAATCAGTTCTTTTTTCGATTGGCGCCGATATAGAGCGCATGCGATCATGTACGACATAGCCAGATTTCGTACGTGATGCGATAATATATCCGTGCAATCATCTGTCCCACAACCGGTCTTCCTCAATGTCGAATTCATATTTTCCTGGCTCTGGGGCAATATCTTTGGACCACTCTTTTCGCTCAAGTTTCTCGCACTTCTCGAGTTCATCGCGTCGATCCTCATCATCATCGGCATCACGGTAGCACTCTATTCACTCGTCCGGCTCTATGAAATGAAGCAAGAAGACAAGCGTAAAGAAGCAAAGGAGAGACAAGGGATTGTCTCGAGCGCTGCAACCGCAAGTGCACACTCTACTCCTGGCGCGATCAATCTACCGGGTGCCATACCTGCCGCTATTGGTCGCAACGACATGTGGGAAAATATCCGCGCAAAGCTTCTCTCAGATAGTCCGAGCGATTGGCGACTCGGCATTATTGAAGCAGACATATATATGGATAGACAATTTGATGCGAAAGGGTTTCCTGGAGACACCGTAGGGGATAAGCTCAAAAATCTCAGTCCTGCACAGCTGCCTTCAGTCCAGATCGCGTGGGAAGCGCACAAAGTCCGCAATCAGATCGCACACCAGGGTGCCGACTTTTCACTCACGATGCCCGAAGCTCGCCGCGTGCTTTCGTACTATGAAATCGTCTTTCGTGATTTAGGAATTATTGAGTAATTGTTGCGGGGCCACGAATCGAACGTGGGTCTTAAGGTTATGAGCCTTACGAGATACCTCTTCTCTACCCCGCGATAGGTAGAAGCACATCATACAAGACGACTAGGTCTTGTGCAAGTTACACCTTGAAAAATGCGTTCAATATGCTATATTTTCCTCACTTGTCGGCATAGCTCAGTTGGTAGAGCGTGGGACTCATAAGCCCAAGGTCACAGGATCGTTCCCTGTTGCCGACACTATGCCATCTCCACTACTATAATTCTTAGAAATACATTATTACAGTGTATAATACTGTCATGCCGATATATAAATATATCAACAAAGGTTTCTTTAAAACTTGGAGTAAGGACATGGTATATATTTTGGGATTTCTTTTTGCAGACGGAACAATTACTATTACAAAACGAGGTACGCACTATATTGCATTTCATTCGACAGATCAGGCACTGCTTCGATCTATAGTAAAAGTGATGCACGCAACACAAAAAATCTCACGACGAAGTGAACGGAGCGGATATGTCTATCGGCTCCAAATTGGAAGTAAGGAGATGGTTGATGACTTGATCACCCGCGGGCTTGTTGTTGGAAAAGCTCGACAAATGCGCCTTCCACAGATCCCAAAACGACTGTTTGGAGATTTTGTACGAGGATATTTTGATGGAGACGGCAATGTCTGGTATGGCGCTTTTCATACAAAGCGTAAATCCAAATCTACAACTATTTCTGCTGCGTTTACAAGTGCCTCCCATGCATTTCTTTTTGACCTACAAAGGGAGCTTCAAAAAGTCGGTATCTCTGGCGGGAGTTTGTATGAGCTTACGGTAAAAAATTGTAGCCGACTGAGCTTTGGCAAAGCCGACTCTTTGAAATTGTACGAAATTATGTATAATACGGGAGCTTCAGATATCTTGTATTTGAAGCGTAAAAAACGCGTTTTTGAAGGATTCCTTCGGAAAATGCGGACGTAGCTCAACTGGTTAGAGCACCCGCCTGTAGACGTGCAGCTTT
>CAZRQQ010000015.1:0-15220 GCA_964602465.1 uncultured Candidatus Saccharibacteria bacterium | reverse complement strand
GAACATCATATATCCCTTAAATCAACTAAAAGAATACTACCCCAGATCATACGACTACAAAGTTCAAAAATATCTTGGAAGAGAGTATCTGTTATCAAAACAAATTCCGACACTTAATTGTGTATGGAATGATGTGATATTTTTACTCGCTGTTCATCCGCATGAATTAATTACTTATATTGAATCTGCAAAATTACGGTCACCTAAAATGGTTGGGTGGAATAAATTTTTCAAAATTCCTATTGAATCTTTGGATTCGTGTAAGCTTGCAACATGGATTGAATACAAGGGTGGCAGTGAGGCATTTGCTCCATTTGATATATTAAAAATGGAAGAATATGCAACTATTACAGATTTTCAAATTGAGTATTGGAAAGAAATGAGTGGTCGAGGGCAATATTTTATTTGTCCTCATACCACTCATATACTTTATAAGGGAACGATTGATGTATCAGGTATCGAAATTATCACACTCTAAGCCGACAGTTAGTCGGCTTTTATTTTTCTTCCAAATACCTACTCGCCTGCATCGTATAGAGCTCGGCGTAGCGACCTTTCTTTTTCTTCATAAGCTCTTTATGACTACCAAGTTCTTTGAGTTCGCCGTGTTCGATAACCGCGATCTTGTCTGCGTTTTTGACCGTACTAAATCGATGCGAAATGAGCACGACCGTCTTCCCTTCCATTTTAGTTTCAAGGACTTCAAATATCTTTTCTTCGGCAACCGCGTCGATCGCAGACGTCGGTTCGTCGAGTACTGAGATAAGTGCATCGCGATATAAAATACGCGCAACTGCCATGCGCTGGTGCTGACCCTGTGATAGTTCTACTCCGTCTTGAAATCCTTTCCAAATAATTTGGTTGTACTGTTTTGGAAAATTCTTAATAAAATCTACAGCACCAGATTCTTCAGCTGCTCTTATCACCTTTTCGTCATCAATGGGTTTATCAGGGCGAGAAATTGCTATTGACTCGCGTGCTGTCATTTGGAAATTTGAAAAGTTTTGGAAAAGAATTCCAAGTTGCATTCGCCACCAGTCGGGATCGATTGTTTTTAAGTCGAACGTATCAATCAATATACTTCCCTCTGAAGGGTCATATACACGAGCAAGAAGTTTAATAAGTGTTGTCTTTCCTGCTCCGTTGAGACCAACTAGTGCAAGCTTTTCTCCTGGTTTAATAACTAGATCGATGTTTTTAAGAACAATACGATCTGTATTTGGATAGATAAAACTTACATTTTTAAAATGAATCGTAGGTGGTGTGGTCCATATAGGTCGCAGTGCATTTTCTAAGGGTTTAATATATGGAGCAGTTTCAATGACCTCTCGCCAGCGTGAGGCATAACGGGCCTGCTCTTGAGTGCGGGTCATAGAATAAAAGAACTGTGTAGTATTGCCCCCAAAGTTTCGATATGCAGTAAACGCAAGGACGAGAGTACCAATTGCAAGTGTTCCATTAATTCCTCCGAGAACAATTAAATAGATTGCTATAAAAAGTGTAATGAAAGAAAATAAATCGGTAAGGAAATACACGAGTGCACGTTGCTTACCGGCCTTAATAACCTTCTGATCCCATGTAGTTCTTAGTGTTGCAATTTGTGAACGTAGAAAAGATGCGATATTAAAAATAAATACTTCAATAAGTTTTGTAGGGTTGAAGAAAAAAGAATTTCGATCCTGCCTAATCCGGGTATCATCAGTCTGTTCTGTGTAAAGTCGAAACATAAGCTTTCCATACTTCTCTTCAGAAAAGTATACAGGTATAGCACCACCAAATGCCAAAACAACCAGAGCGGGCTTGATAAGATAAAGTACTATTGCTGCTGTTAAGAGTGCCACCGCGTTTCTTATGAGCTCAACAGCGTTGAAAAAGGTGGCATGTATAGATTGAATACCCCACTCATTCGCAAATGCAAGTTTCTTTTGAAATTCAGAGTTTTCTACCGCTGCTATGTCGAGCTTTGAAAGATGATCGATCATATAAAGTTGAGCGTGGGTAAATAGTTTAGGGCGAAGTTGGTTTTCGTTCCGCATTTCGAGACTTCGAAATATAGAGGGTATAAGAAATGAAAGCATTAAGAGTAGAATTTGGTGTAGCAGTGATTGTGTAAATCCTGTGCCAGCTTGCTGAGTTTTAATAACCTCATTAACGATATTTGAAAAAGATGCAAGCTGGAGATATGTAAAAACCGCCATAATAACGTTTGCAGCAATATTCTCGATTACCAACCATCGTTCAAATTTGTAACAGAAAGAAAACGCCCACCAAGCAGACTTGATGATTTCTCTTGTACCTATCTCTTTATTCCGTAAGTCCGATTGCTTCATATACATCCATCAATTTCTTCATTGCAATATCATTTGCTTTCATAGCGCCATTGAGGAGGATTTCTGAGACGAGTTTAGGGTCGTCTTCATACTTTTTGCGGCGTTCGCGCATAGGGGTAACGAAAGAAATAATATCTTGGATAAGCATTTTTTTGGCGTCACCATACCCAAGCCCTTGGCGGTACTGTGATTTGAGCTCGTCACTTGCGTTAAAGAGTTTGTGGATCTGATATAGGACGAGATCATCAGGGTTCTTTTCTTCGTCTTTTCCTCGCGAGTCAGTTGCAACAGACATTACAGCCTTTGTGATTTCTTCGTCAGTGCCAAAGAGTGGGATTGTGTTGCCATAACTCTTACTCATCTTTTGTCCGTCAGTACCAGGAACTGTTTCTACATCCTCGAGTATCAATTCATCCGGGAGTTTAAAAAGCTCTGAGTATTGAAAGTTGAATTTGCCCGCAATGTCGCGTGTGTATTCGATATGTTGTTTCTGATCTTTCCCTACCGGCACAACATCGGCATCGTAAAGCAAAATATCAGATGCCA
Source organism: uncultured Candidatus Saccharibacteria bacterium (assembly GCA_964602465.1). GTDB lineage: Bacteria > Patescibacteriota > Minisyncoccia > Phycocordibacterales > UBA9973 > UBA4124. The sequence continues at coordinate 12,344 of CAZRQQ010000015.1, read as the reverse complement.
TAAGGACTGGATAATTGAAAAGTCCCATGGATGGCTCAATATCTTTTGCAACAGCATCTTTATATGCGTGTGTGCGCATCATAAACGGCACAGTCACAAGTGTGTCGAAAATCCACGTGAGCTGGGTGTGGGCAGGTACCGATGACTGCTTAAAAAGTGTCATTTTCGCCGGATCGAGGCCAATTGCGAGATAGTCGAGTACAAGTTCTCGAGAAAGATCGCGCATGGTTGTTGCATCCTGAATACTATTGAGGGCGTGGAGGTCAGCAATAAAAATAAACGTTTCGTACTGATCTTGGAGATCGACAAACTGTTTCATTGCCCCAAAGTAGTTGCCGATATGGGGACGACCAGTTGGCTTTACCCCTGAAACTAGCCGCTTCTTTGCGGCTGTAAATGTGGATTGCATGTGCATATAGTACCAAAAGTCGTGGATTTCGGATAGGTAGCCTGGGTGTTACAATCCTTGTATGCAAAAGCCAAACCCGCTTGCAAATCTCCGTGTTCCCCCACACTCACTCGAGTCTGAGCAGGCAGTACTTGGTGCGCTCATGCTCCGCCCCGCTGCGATCCACGAAGTCGTCGACCTTTTGACTCCTGAGATGTTCTACGCGCGCAAACACGCGATCATTTACAAAGCCATCACTGAACTTTCACTCAAAAACGAACCGATTGACGTGCTTTCTCTGGCAAACGCGCTCAAAGAAAAGAAAGAGCTCCCAAGCATCGGCGGCAATGTGTACCTCAACGAACTTATGTCCAATGTCCCATCCACTGTGAACGTCCGTCACTACGGCGACATTGTGTACAAGAAATTCATTCTCCGCTCACTCATTGATTCATCTGAATCTATCGCAACGCTTGCATACGAAGAAAGCGAAATGCCTGTCGAAGACGTGCTCGATGCAGCCGAAAAAAGTATTTTCAAAGTGTCTTCCAGTATGAATGTCAAAAACGCATTTGTGTCGATCAAGAGCTCGCTCGTTGAAACAGTGGAGCAGATCGAATACCTCCGCGATCACAAAGACGAAGTGCGCGGTGTGCCGACAGGATTCCCAGATCTCGACAATCTGCTCGCAGGTCTCCAAAAGTCCGACCTCATCATTCTCGCAGCGCGTCCAAGTATGGGTAAGACGACATTTGCACTCGACATCGTCCGCAATGTCGCGCTCTCCGGCGTGCCAGTCGGTATCTTTTCACTTGAAATGTCGGCGCAGCAGCTCGTGCAGCGTATGCTTTCTGCAGAGTCTCGCGTCGACGCATGGGCGATCCGCACTGGTAAGGGTCTCACCAATCAGCACTTCACGACCCTCCAAGAAGCGGCCTCACGACTCCAGAAAGCACCGATCTACATCGATGACCAAGCTGGCAACTCCATCGTGAAGATGCGCTCTGTGGCGCGCCGCCTCAAAGCCGAACACGGACTCGGCCTCATCATCGTCGACTACCTCCAGCTCATGACGACGAGTAAAAACTACGACAACATGGTCAACCAAGTGACTGAAATCTCCCACTCCCTCAAACAACTCGCGCGTGAACTCGAAGTCCCCGTGCTTGCCATCGCGCAGCTCTCTCGTGCTGTTGAAACTCGTGGCGGCAAACCACGCCTTTCTGACCTGCGTGACTCTGGATCCATCGAACAAGACGCCGACGTCGTCATGTTTATCCACCGCGAAGACCGCTACAAAGATGAGAAAGACAATATCACTGACGTACTCATCGAAAAGCACCGAAATGGTGCGGTCGGTGCAGTGCAGCTTCTCTTTGATATGAAGACGACATCATTTCTCTCAATCGACAAGGCACATGCACAGGGCTTGGTGCAAAAGACGGCAAGCTTTGATGACTTCTGAGTCAGTAAGTAGTAAATAGATAGTAGTTAGTAGACGGTACATTGACTTTTCTACTAACTACTTACTACTACCTACTAACTTACGCCACTTCCGGTATAATAGCCAGATATGGAAAGAAATCTCCAACAATTATCCAGCCTTTTTCTCAAATTTCCCGGCATTGGGAGACGCCAAGCTGCACGCTTTGCGTACTTCATACTCACCCAACCCGAAAGCTACGTAGCAGTGCTTGCCAAGACACTCCTTGAAGCCCGCACGCATGCGCATAGTTGCACAAAATGTCATCGCGTGTTCGAGGGATCAGCTGGCGTATGTGATATCTGTAGTGACACATCGCGTGATCAGTCCACGATAGTTGTCGTAGAAAAAAGCCAAGATATCGATAGCTTCGAAAAGACTGATTATCACGGACTCTTCTTTGTGCTTGGCGGCCTCATCCCCATCGTCCAAAAAGATATCCTTGCTGGTACAAACCTCAACCTTCTGAAAGATCGGATAACCAAAGAAAGTCCAAGTGAGCTCATCCTCGCCTTCCCGCTTACTCCAAATGGCGATCATACTGACACTGTCGTTCGCGAATCCCTCACCTCATCCACTATCAAAATCTCAAGCCTCGGCCGCGGCCTTTCTGCTGGAGCAGAGCTCGAATACGCCGATGCAGCGAGTTTGAATGCGTCGATTAAGAAACGGGAATAAAAAAACTCTCAGTAATGAGAGCTTTTTATTTGATAGCGGTAATTTTTACCTTGAGGTATGGCTGGCGATGGCCGTTTTTCTTGAGATAGCGAGACTTTTGCTTGTATTTGAGGACGACTACCTTTGGAGATCGGCCAACGACTGCTACTTCACCGGTCACTGATGCACCTGAGATGTAGGGAGTGCCAATAGTCGTATCTGAGCCGTTGTCGACGAGAAGAACCTTGTCGAATGTCACAGAGTCACCCTTTTTGAGTTCACCGATCTTTTCGATCTGAACGGTGTCGCCTACAGAGACCTGGTACTGCTTGCCGCCAGTCGCGATGACTGCAAATTCGCCAGAAGCTGCCTTTTTGGGAGCCTTGGAAACGGTCTTTTTTGCTGTCTTGGTTGCGGTCGCCATATGGATATTTGAGACGTTTATTATACATATTTCTGGCTTGTCCGCAAGCCAGCCCCGCGTAGCCTCTGGTGTAGTGGGGTTGTGGTACACTATTTCCATGATTTCACGCTACAGCGCGCATGGACTGACTTGGATTGACCTTGAGTCTCCTACTCCGGAAGAAACTGCACACATTGTCGAAGAATTTGGCATTCCAAGCCTTGTCGGTCAAGAACTCGTCGACCATACGATGCGTTCCAAGGTGGATTTGTATCCCGACTTTCTCTATCTCGTCCTTCACTTCCCGCTTATCGAAGACCAGGACAAGGAGCAAGAGATCGACTTCATCGTGGGCCAGAAATTCATGATTACGGTACGGTACGAATCTATCCGTGCAATCGATAGCTTCAAGAAGATCTTTGAACGCCACACGCTCGGGGCGCAAATGGCAATGACTGCACATGGGACATTTCTCTTTATGCAGCTCACGAAGCTTCTCTATCGCTCGCTCTTTCACCAACTCGAAGCGATGACTGATACACTCAAAAACATTGAGTCAAAAATCTTTACCAAAAACCAGGTTTCAATCGTCCGAGATATTTCCAAGGTTTCTCGTGCATTGCTCGACTTCAAACAGTCCACTCGATTTCATGGTGAAGTGCTCGCCTCCTACGAATCCGCAAGTAAGCGATTGTTTGGTGAAGAATATGCGTACTACGCCGAAGTTGCGACGAGTGAGTACAAGAAAGTAAGCTCTATCCTTGAAAGTCACCGCGATGTGATCAATGAACTCCAGCGTACCAACGATACCTTGCTCTCTACCAAGTCCAATGAGATCATGAAAAATTTCACCATCATGACCTTTGTGATGCTTCCGCTGACGCTCATCACCGGAATATTCGGGATGAATACTGTTCCCGATCTTATTTTTATCAAATCATTCGAAGACTTTTTCTTCATCATCGGAGTTATGGGGGTTACCGGCCTGGTACTTTTCCTCTTTTTCAAAATCCGCCGTTGGATCTAGGGTCAGTTAGTAGGAATCAGATAGTAGTTAGTAGTATGAAGCTCAAGTTATACAACACAAAATCGAGATCAGTTGAGGAATTTACTCCGCTCAAAGACGATGTGGTCACTATGTATGCTTGTGGCCCTACGGTCTACGACTTTACGCACATTGGTCATATGCGCAAATACATTGGAGATGATATCTTGCGTCGCACACTTACGCTTCTCGGCTATGAAGTCAAGCATGTGATGAATATCACTGATGTTGGACACCTCACTAATGATGCAGATGATGGAGACGACAAAATGGATAAGAAAGCGCTAGCCGAAGGCAAGACCGTCTGGGATATTGCAGCGTTCTATACCGACTACTTCCATACGACGATGCGCGAAGTTGGTGTCTTGCCACCGACTATCGAATCCAAGGCAACTGATCATATCTCGCAGATGATTGATTTGGTGGAAAAGCTCATAGAAAAAGGTTTTGCATATGAGACTGACAACGCAATTTATTTCGATGTGTCCAAAGACTCGCACTATGGTGAATTTTCTGGGCAAAAACTTGCTGACAAAGAAGTAGCGGTGCGTGACGATGTTGTGATGGACCCTGACAAAAAACATCCGGCCGATTTTTCGCTTTGGTTTAAACGTGTGGGTAAATTTGCCGACCATGCAATGTATTGGCCAAGCGCTTGGGGTGACGGGTTTCCTGGATGGCATATCGAATGTTCTGCAATGGCCATGCACTACCTCGGTGAGACAATCGACATCCACACCGGCGGCATCGATCTGATCCCTGTGCACCATGAAAATGAGATTGCGCAGAGCGAATGCGCAACGGGGCACGACTTTGTGAAGTACTGGGTACACCATGACTTCCTCACTGTAGATGGCGTTAAAATGTCCAAGAGTCTGCAAAATTTTTATACTATCGATGACATCGTGGCTCGATCTATCAATCCGCTCGCAGTGCGTCTTGTCGTCATGCAGTCGACATATCGCAAGCCGGTGAACTTTACCTGGGAATCCCTCGAAGCAGCTGCAACGCAGCTCAAAAAGCTTCAAAAATTTGCCTCACACCAGACAGACATCGGTACAGTGATCAATTCATACAAAGATTCATTCACCGAAGCCCTTTCTGATGACCTCAACACCGCAAAGGCACTTGCGGTTGTGTGGGACGTATTCAATAGTACTGAAGTAACTGATGAGGACAAATGGGCTACGCTTCTAAAGTTTGATGAAGTGCTCGGACTCAAACTTAGCGAAGTACCCAAATTCATCGTTACTGATGCAGCGAAAGAGCTCATAAGTAAGCGTGACGAAGCGCGCGCGGCCAAAGACTTTTCCGTGTCAGACGAACTCCGCAAACAACTCGAAGCGCTTGGATACGAAGTGCTCGACACTCCAGAAGGCACCAAGCTTCAATAATTAGCTCGCGAGTGCAGGAAGGACGACTTTAAATGTAGAACCTTTGCCGAGTCCTTCACTTTCGATAACGACGTCGCCCTTGTGTGCGATGGCGATTTGGCGTGCGAGGTAGAGTCCGAGGCCGCTACCGCCAGTATTGAACTTACCGCCTTCGCCGCGTGAGAACTTTTCAAACAACTTCGCTCGGGTCTCAGGTGAGATACCGACACCATTGTCAGAGACCGCAAAGATAACCTGATCCCCTTCTCGGGCAAGTGACATACCGATCGTACCCTTTTGCTGCGTGTATTTGATACTGTTGTCCACAAGGTTGAGAAATACTTGCTTGATCTTCGTCGGATCGGCTTGAACGGAATACTGTGCATCTTGGGGTACGTTGAGACTAAATGCGATGTCCTTGCTCTGTGCCGGGATTTCCATTTCATGAAAGAGTGTCGTCACGATCGGAGCCAGATCAGTCGGCATCATTTCGTATTTCATACCACCTTGCTCGATCTTGGAGACGTTGAGGAGGTCCTCGACGATACTCACAAGACCTTGTGCAGATGTATAAATGCGCTCCATCGGCTCACTGATCTTGGTATTGAGTTTGCCATAACTACCTTCGATCAACATGGATGAATAGCCCTTGATCGCAGTAAGTGGACTGCGGAGTTGGTGTGATGCGAGTGAGAGGAATTCAGTCTTGAGCTTGTCGACACTTTTGAGCTTTTCATTGGCGTGCTCGAGGTTGAGGTTTGACTGCTCCAAGTTCTTGGCCAAGGTTTCAATCTCCGTCTTTTGTTTGTGTTCTTTGATGACTGAGATGTTGAGGAGGTATCCAAAGGCGATCGTCAGTCCAAAGGTAAAGAGCACGATGAGGTGAATGAGCTGTACATCTTCGATAAGCATGAGCGAGAGCACGAGTATCGAAAGCGAACCACTGAGTATCTGTGTCGCAAAGACCTTGGTGTTGAATCGCTGATATCTGATGACAAGGTATGACAAGAAGACGATAAAGATCGGCATCCCAAAGAGTCCGTACTGTGCAATGCTCCAGTTTTCAGAAAAGCTCCCGACGATGTTGCCGAGTGAGAGACTCACGAGAAATAGGATCGATCCAATGGTGATAAGTTTGTTTTGGGATGCGCGTTCTTTGTCTAGAGATTTACGAAAGCCGATAAATGCAATGCCGGCGACGACTGCAAATTCCAATATATAAATGTATTTCCAGAGCGGCCCCTCAATACCTTCGCGATCACAGTTGGTAAAGTCAAAGCCGACAAGATTGTGTGCGGTAGGCGCAAGAAATAGGATTGGCACAAGTGTGAGTGCGACCATACATTTAAGCGTAAACGGCATATCTCTTTTGTTGACGAAGATGTACACGACATACATAAGTCCGATATAAATGAGTGGTTCGATATACGCAAGCGACGACCATGCAAACATGATGAGATCCACTCGCTCAGTCGCCCAGAGCATGAGGTCAATCAGTGTCCAGACGACAAATGCCATCATCGTGAAAAATAGGATGCGATTGATGAGCGCCTTTTTGTTACTAAAATAAATAAGGCAACCGATGAGGAGCGCCGCGAGTGCTGGGAAGATATGCGAGTAATAGATCAGGTTTGAAAAGACGTTGCCCGAAAAGAGGAAATATGGGGCATCATACCACTGGCATACTTCCTTTCCGATTGTTTGTATTGCGTCGAGCATGATTATTCTTCTACTTCTGGTATTCCAGTTTCAGTCTGGATAATTTCAAACTCTTGGCGCACCATCGTGTTGCGGTACAGTACCCCCATCGATACGAGCACGGCGATTATGCTGATGGCGATAAGTACCCGAGACTTTTTGTCCATACGGATAAGTATACGCTATACTCTCGACTTATGAAATGACGCGTTTCTTGTGTTTACCAAATGCAAAGACCGCAACACAGAGATGGAGTACAAAACAGCTCAGCGGGAACATGAGCTCCACCCAGTCATTCATACGAAGAAGTACGACAAGTGTCCCGAGTCCATACGATGCCGTCCACCATATCCACGCATGTGGACGTTCTGAGTCAGGATCGATCCAGGTTGTTGCGATGATCGGGATAAATGAAATGATATTGTCTGCTTGGAGGAGCACGCTTGATGCCCGCACGAGTCCAAAGTTTTTCCAGAGAAAGATCGCGAGCGCTGACATACCAAGGCTGATATAGTCTTTGAGTTTGGGAATACTAAATTTGCCGCGGAACAAAAGAAGGAACCATGTGATCAAGCAACACACAGAACATGTGATTGAGAGTAAGTTCTTTTGCCAATCGCCCGTGAGATCGACGTAGTTGAGGGTATCGATGAGCGATGTGAGGCCCCAGATCGTCCACGACGTGAGGTTGGGTTTGATATCGGGCTCGCGATTGTACTGTACATGACCGATGATCTGGAGTACTACCGCAACAATTGCAATGGTGATCGTAAGCATGATTTAGAGTTCTTCCTCGTACTTGAGGTACATGCTCATATCGAGCCCCTTGAGTTTGCGCTCTGCGTCTTCATCAAAGTCATAATAATTTACAAAGAGTTCTTCACCTGCTTCGATGTCGCGTGCAGCAAGCTCCACGCCTTCGATCTCGTCTCCTTCAAAGCTCTGCACAATGTTGGGGGCATCTGCGTGGTTGATAAAGCGCTCATCGTCACCGCACAAGATAAAGTGGCGCGTTTTCTTATCAAAATAACAGTAGTTGAGAAATTGCGCGCGTGATTCTTCAGAAAATCGAAGGAGGTCGTCTTTGGGGATGATAAGGTCATAGTTGGGACAAAAGCGCCATGTGACCGTGCCTTTGGGTATAAATTGATCAGCAAAGAGCCCCATTCCTGCGCCTGGGATCGTGCTTTCTTTTACTTTCGTCCTAATCATTAACATAAAATTATTATACAATATAATACTTTTTTTGCAAGTATTTATTCTCGAGGCTTGAGTAGTGGAAATAACTGCGTTTCGCGGAGCGGCTTGTCGACGAGGAATGCGAAGAATCGCTCACCAAAACCAAATCCGCAGGTCGGTGGCATACCGTGTTCGAGCATGTCCACAAATTCCCATTCAGGCATCATTGCTTCATCATCTCCACGATCAATCATTGACTGTTGGAGCTCAAAGCGCGCACGTTGATCGACCGGATCGTTGAGTTCTGAAAAACCATTCCCTACCTCGCTTCCTGAAAGAAGTACTTGGAAGCGCTCAGTCACTCGAGGATCATCAGTACAACTCTTTGCAAGTGGCGAAACAAGTTTAGGTACTCGTACGAGAAACGCTGGACCTGCGATATTTTTTCTACAGTATTTCCAAAGTGTGTCAGTGAGACGCTCTTTGTTTGTACCGGTATATTTGACATCAAGTTCATCAAGTTTAGATTTCATTTCGTTTTCCGTTGCATCGAGCACATTGATACCGGTTTGGTTTTCGATTTCTTGCACATAGTCCACCTTTTTCCATTCATCACTGAGGTCAAACGTGTGTCCGCGCGTTGTAAACTTGGTAGTGCCAAATGTTTCTTCTGCAACCTTACGGTACAAATCAGTCACAAGCTTCATGCCGAGCTCGTAGTCGGCGTATGCCCAGTAGAATTCCATGTTTGTAAATTCCTGCAAGTGATCAGGACTTGAACCTTCATTACGATACACGCGACCGATTTCAAATGTCTTGGGAAATCCTGCTGCCATGAGACGCTTCTGCCAGAGTTCACCGACTGAGATGCGCATAAACACATCGAGCGCAAAGTCCTTGTGGAATGTCTTGAATGGATTGGCCTCAGCGCCGCCAGTCGTCACTTCAAGTGTCGGCGTTTCCACTTCCATAAAGCCGTGCTCTTTCATGAAGCTGCGCGTCACGTCCCAAAACTTTGCCTTTTTCTCAAACATTTCGCGAAGTTCAGGATTGGTGAGGATATCGAGATATCGCTTGCGATAGCGCTCGTCTTCGTCAGTAAGTCCGTGCCATTTTTCTGGAAGCGGAAGGAGTGACTTTGCAAGCATGTTCCAGCCACTTACAAAGAGTGCCTTTTCTCCGCGCTTGGTCGTGTATGCAATACCTGTTGCTTCGACGAAGTCGCCAACATCAGTTGTCTCATTCCAAAGCTCATATGCTTCGGCAGGCATTTCATCAGATTTGAGAAATAGCTGCATGCTTCCGGTGCCGTCAAAGATATCTGCAAATGCAAGACCACCCTGGCCGCGCTTACTCATGATGCGTCCAGCGAGCACAACGTTTTCTTTGCTTGCTTCAAGGAGTGAAAAGCGGTCGAAAAATATATCGATTGGATGCGTACGAGCCGTATGAGCCGGATACGGATTACATCCCTTTTCTTCCAAAATCGCCTTCTTTTTCAGCCGTTCGTCCCGAAGCTCTGCAGTGGATGCCATAGTACATGTATTCTACCAAATCTGGGCAATAAAAAAAGCTCCTTCTATAAAAGGAGCAAGATAGGTAATTCAGTTATTGATGTACTTCGGCTTTTTTCCAATTACCAAAAACATTCAACATATAACCACGGTTTCTTAATTCTGATTCCAATGGATCTGCAGTTTTGTATTCACCCCAGCAGCTTTTCCTACTACGATGAGGCCAGAGTTTGATTAAGTCTTTGTCTGGTACCTCTATACTTTCACAAAGTCTGGAAAATTCTGGACTACCATGACTCCACCAATCACGCCAATTTGAAATAGCGTGCTGTCTTTTTTCAAAAGTAGCTAAAGTAACAACTGCCCAACCGTTCGGATGAATATAAACTATTCCGAGGTTATTTTTTAGAAATTTACCTATGCGATCTTCAATGAATTGACTATTTTTCATGATTTTATTTTTATTGTGAGGAACTGAATTAATAATAACACACTAAAAGTATATTGTCAATACAAAAAGCCCTTATTTCTAAAGGCTCTTTTCCCTGCTATCTACTAACTGGATACTACTTACTAACTTAGATCCCCTCTTTCTTGAGCTCCTCAATCACCTCCTTTGCATGCTTACTGAGCTTTTCGGGGAGTTTGATGTCGAGTTTGATGATGAAGTTGCCGCGTTTACTACTAGATGTCGGTACACCTTTGTGCTTGAGCGTGATCGTGTCTCCTACCCTTGTGCCTGTTGGGATAGTTACTTGCTCCATGCCATCGAGCGTCTCAACTGCATACGTCGCACCCAGAAGTGCATCAGTAAGCTTGATACCAAGTGTCGTCACAAGATCATTTTTGTCTCGGCGAATAGTTTTGTGCGGAGCGACAGATATATGCACATACAGATCGCCTGATTGCCCGCCTTGCACAGCTTCACCCATTCCAGCGAGACGGAGTGTTTCGCCGTGCTGAATGCCCGCAGGAATACTGACCTTGATCGTACGCTCTTCGTTGACCACGCCGCGGCCCTTACACGTCCCACATGGATCCTTTGGCATTTTGCCAACGCCATGACATTTGTCACAGACTTGAGTTGTGGCAATTGATCCGAGAATGGTGCGCTGAATATTGCGCACTTGTCCCTTACCGTTACATTGTGTACAGGTTTCAAGGCTCGTGCCTGGCTTTGCGCCATTGCCTTTACAGGTCGTGCAGGTCGAAGGTTTCTTGATATGTAGTTCGCGTTCGACACCAAAGATCGCATCTTTGAAATCCAATGAGATGGTGGTCTGCAAATCTGCACCGCGCTGTACTCGTGACCTGCGTCCTCCGCCAAAGATATCTCCAAACATATCTCCGAGATCGAATTCAAATCCGCCTTGCCCTTGTCCAAACCCAGAGAAGTCAAACCCTCCAAATCCCTGACCATTCCCGCCAAAGCCACCCATCTGTGGACCATCACTCCCAAACTGATCGTACTGTGCACGCTTTTGATCGTCACTAAGCGTTTGGTACGCCTCATTTACCTCCTTAAACTTCGCCTCATCTCCACCGTTTTTGTCGGGATGATACTTATGCGCCATCTTGTGGAAGGCCTTTTTGATCTCATCTTTTGAGGCGTTTTTCTCAACCCCAAGCGTCTTGTAGTAGTCCTTACTCATATCTATATTTTACCTTCTTTTACTGATATTTCAAGTATTGAGACGTCGGAGGTCTATATTTTAAGTTTTCGTTAATCGGTATTTTGTACTATCAAAATTATAGACACCGAAGGTCTAAAAACGTGTTTGAAGAAGAATATTTTCATATTTATAATCGAGGTGTCGATAAGCGAAGTATTTTTGAAGAACCAAAAGATGTTTGGCGTTTTTTGAATAGTATTCGCGAATTCAATACTACGGATCCAATTGGCGGCATGTACATTGCATCTCTCAACAAAAATAAGTTGAGACCTCCGACGTCTCAATTGGTGAGTATCCTTACATATTGTCTAAACAAGAATCATTTTCATTTTATTATGAAAGCTGTGAGCAAAGATGGCATAGCACTTTTTATGCAGCGTCTTTCGGGTGGATATACCAAATACTATAATGAAAAATACGATCGTTCTGGAGCATTATTTCAAGGAAAATACAAACGGCAACTAATAGAAACAAACGAATACCTACTCCATTTGAGCGCCTATGTAAACATAAACGACCGTGCCCATCGCGATCTCAATCCCGATTGGTTTACACATGCACCGTTTTCAAGTTTTGGAGAATATCTCAATACAAAACAAGGCATGCAACTCTGCCAAGATATTGAGATTATTTTGGAGCAATTTTCTGATACTGATGCGTACAAGACATTTGTAGAACATTCACTTACCACTACTCTTGATCGAAAGGACCGCGAAAAAGAGCTTCGTCGGATCTGTCTAGAGTAAATTATAGACGTCGGAGGTCTAAATTGGGTTTAGCGGTGGCGCAATGAGACAGTCTTGCCTGCTCGCTTCGCCTTCTTCTTTGCTGCAATTTTTCGCTTCTTATTCATGGCAATACTATAGCATATTTGGGAAATAAAAAAAGTTGTTCAGAAATGAACAACTTTTACAATTTAGGAAATAAAATA
>CAZRQQ010000014.1:0-17045 GCA_964602465.1 uncultured Candidatus Saccharibacteria bacterium | reverse complement strand
CTCTATAATTGACCAATGGAAAACCAAATTGACTTCCTCGCCATCGGGGACATTGTGACTGACGCGTTTATTAAGCTCAAAGAGGCAGAGGTGAAGGATTGTGTAAACCATGATCGCAAAGAACTCTGCGTCTCATTTGGCGACAAGATCCCCTACGAATCAGTGCAGGAGCTCCGTGCTGTGGGCAACTCCGCAAATGCCGCAGTTGCAGCAGCTCGCCTCGGGCTCAAGAGTTCACTTATCGCACACGTGGGCAAAGACATTCACGGCAACGAAGCGATCGAAGAACTCAAGAAAAACAACGTCGACACACATTACGTCTATTCTCACGAAGGCATCCCGACCAACTATCACTACGTGCTTTGGTATGGCGTTGAGCGCACGATCCTCGTCAAACACGCTGCATTTCCTGTGATGATGCCGAGCATTCCTGTTGCACCCAAGATGCTCTACCTTTCATCTCTTGGAGATCACACAGAGAAATACCACGAACAGATTGCGCAGTACATCAAAGAACATCCTGACATGAAGCTCGTCTTCCAACCCGGCACATTTCAGATGAAGCTTGGTACTGAAGTCCTCAAAGATATTTATGCAAATACGTACGCGTTTTTCTGCAACCTCGAAGAAGCAAAGAAAATCTTGAACACAGAAGAAAAGGAATTGCCGATGCTCATCAAGGCGCTCCATGCACTTGGTCCAAAACTTGTCTTTATCACGGATGGCATCAATGGCGCATACGCATCCAATGGCGCAGAAGCATGGTTTATGCCCGTCTATCCGCACGATCCATTTGAACGCACCGGTGCAGGTGATGCATTTGCCTCAACTGTCTCTGCTGCATTACTTCTTGGAAAAACAATTCCAGAAGCTCTCATGTGGGGTCCTGTGAACTCGATGTCCGTTGTGCAGTACGTGGGTGCACAAGAAGGACTTTTGGGTGTCGAAAAGATCGAGCACTATGTCGCAACCGCACCAAGCAGTTACGCACCGAGACCGTTGTTTTAATTTCTATGGAATCAAAAGAAAAAGGTTGGTTTAAAGACAAAAGTGAGGAAACTCTATCTCCCACTATTGATGTATTGACCGATACTAAGGAGCAAGATCTTCTACAACAACGAGATGAGCTGCGTGGCATAGTGCATGACCTTTCAGAAGATACTCGTGCAATCATAGAAAAGATTGATGAAAAACTTAAAGCACCAATTTCGTTTGGCCCTGAAAAAATAGAAGGGTCTCTTCCCGAACTACAAAAAGAACTCACTGCTACTCTACAAAATGTTGGTGCTGCGCTAAAAGAATATGCTCTGCTCTACCCTCTCTTTCAAAAGAAAGCGCTTGCCTTTCAAGCGTTCAGCGAGAATTTTTTGAAAGTTGTAGATGAACTTGGTAAAAAAACTTCTACTGCTATCTGGGAACAAGCAACGAATGATATGGGGCAGGAACTTGAATTGCTTTACGTTGATCTCAAAGATACTGAAGAAGAAAGTATGCCAATTAATCTTAACTAGTCTTTCTTTCTATCACTTTCAACACTGCTGCGACAATAGCATCGCGACCCATACCATAGTGTTCGATAAGTTGTGTTGGGGTGCCTGACTGGCCAAACTCGTCTTTGACACCAATGAATTCGATCGGTACTGGATAATTTGCCGCAAGCACTTCCGACACTGCTCCACCAAGTCCACCCACGATCTGATGCTCTTCTACGGTCACCACTGCCTTAGTTTCTTTGGCACATTTGATGAGAAGCTCGGAGTCGATCGGTTTGATCGTGTGAATATTTACAACAAGTGCCTTGATGTGTTTCTTTTCCAAATCTTTGGCAGCACGAATTGCATTCGCGACAAGTCCGCCTGTCGCAATGATCGTCACATGTGCGATACCTTCTGGTCGGTATAGTATCTGTCCTTTGCCAAGTTCAAATGGAGTATCTTCTGTAGTTATCACCGGTGTCTTTTCTCGTGCGAGACGAAGGTATGCGAGCTTGGGATCGGCAGATAGTGCAAGTGTTGCCTGCTTGGCTTGTATTGCATCACACGGTGAAAGTACCGTCATGCGAGGAATAACGCGCATAAGTGCAATATCTTCGATCGCCTGGTGCGTGCCGCCGTCAGGTCCCACCGATACTCCTGCATGACTTCCGACTATCACCGCAGCGCGATCATTATATGCGAGAGTTGTACGAATTTGTTCCCAGTTGCGACCAGGACTAAACATCGCGTACGAACTAAAGAATGGATATTTCCCCATTGCTGCCATACCGCTTGCAACCGTTGCCAAATTTTGCTCTGCAACCCCGATCTCTACAAATCGTTCTGGAAACTTATCTTTGAACAAATGCATTTGTGTCGATTCAGTGAGATCTGCAGACAAAGCAACAATATTTTTATTCGTCTCACCCGCCTGCACCAAACCTTCACCAAATCCCTTGCGGATCGGCACTTGCTCGCAATCATCTGCGAATATTTTTACGTTGAGTTTTAGGTTAGGATTGAGCATTATGAAAAATAAGGAAAGATAAGATACATTCCTATAATAACTGCTGCACCAAAAACATGGAAGAGTATTGTGTGTTTCCTAAAAGTACTTTGATTAATATCAAACGGTGGGAGATATACCTCTTCACGTGTAAGCGAATTCGCGACCAAAAAATCATTGAGTCTATTAGTAAATTCAAGGTATCGCTGAGTGATAAGTCTTTGAATCAAAGTCTCAAAAACTAACAAAATTACCAACACCGCAGCTATGGGTATAAAATACTGAGTCATGTGGCTGAATATTGAAATAATTCCCAACGCCAGAAATCCATTAAAAAATACTATCAGGGCATAGTTTAAACCCATTGGAAAAGAAATTTTGTACCTCCAATGAAACCAGCTCCCGTATCGATATTCAAATAGGTTTTCGTTGAGATTGAATAGTATGGACTCTGGATTAAAACCTCGAGGTCCTACTATAAAGTACTCATTGTACATTTTGATAAGCTCAGGATATTTTTTTCTCGTGTCAATGTTTTTTATCTGCTGTTTCCAAAGCAGTTTTGGAATTCCTAGCGCAAGTAATACAAATATAAGCAGACTAAACGCAAAAATATCGTAGTGATTGAAATTACGCAGCGTTTCGAAAAAGTCCATAAAAACTATCGTCTCATTTTTGCTTCTAATTTACTGACTCGAAGTGAAAGCTGGTCAAATTCTCGACGATGAATAAATTTGTCATGGAGATCAAGGATATCCTTTCGAGCCCCGACGATACCTTCTTCAAGTTTTTTAATTCTGCTGTCAAGGTGTTTGATTTCTAGTTCAACTTTGTGTTCTAACCGCTCAAAACCATTTGAGGTCATTATTGCGAGTCGTTCTATAACAGCTTCAAGTTGTTTAAAACCCGAAGAAGAATCTATCTTTTGTTTTTTGACCACCTTTTTCATACATCTAGTATACTCCTACTCAGACACGAGCGTAAAGCGAGGGACTATTTCGCCATTATATTGTTCAGTACCAAGAAATCGCTCTTTGGATTGTGTCCAAACTTTTGATTCATCGTCTACATTTTGATATAAAACTGCATCATATAACTCATCAGTTTGGTTATTTACCGCAAGTGTCACAATGCGATACATCCCGCCTTTGTAGTGTTTCCATAGTTGTCCGGGTTTGAGTTCCATACTATTTCGATCTTGCATAATCTATTACTGTGAAAAGAATATAAACGGATTGCAAAAGTATGAATACTATATCGTTCAAAAAGAAACTATAAACAAGCAAGCAAACTCCTCCGAAAAAACTTAAAATATTTCTTTTCCTTCTCGAAGAAACAAGTAATCCTGTACTTACCAATATCAATCCTAGTGCACCAATTATTTTAAACATAGTTATTGATGCTCTGATTTAATTTTTCCTGATAGAGTTCGCAATTCCTGAAGCGCCATCTTTGCCTCATCTTTATTGGGAGCTTTACCGTGCCATTCAAACTTGCGTTCAAATTCTCGGACACCTTTGCCAGGGATCGTGCGTGCGATGATGACTGACGGCTTTTCAAATACTGCCTGCGCTTTGTGTGCTGCATCAATCACAGCTTCGATGTTGTTGCCATCTATTTCTTGGACATGCCAGTTGAACGCTTCCCATTTCTTTACTAAGTCATTGAGCGGCATGACGTCTTCGGTATAGCCATCGATTTGAATGTTGTTGCGATCAACTATCGCAATCAAATTGCGCAGCTTTTCTTTGCCAGCAAGCATGATGGCCTCCCAATTGTTGCCTTCATTGAGCTCGCCATCTCCAAGCATGCAGTAAAAATACTTACTTGAAGTGATCCCATGATCCATACGATCTGCAATCGCCATACCGACTGCCTGCGAGAGCCCTGAACCAAGCGGCCCCGAACTATTTTCAAGATACGGCAAAAAGTCTCGATGCGGATGACCCTGCAAACGCGAACCAAATTTGCGAAGCGTCATAAGTTCTTCTACCGGAAAATATCCTGCATGCGCCATCGTTGCATAGAGCACTGGATTGATATGACCATTTGAAAGCACAAGTCGGTCACGATCGGACCAGTCAGGCTTCTTTGGATCATGACGCAAGATATCAAAGTAGAGTGCAGTAAATACATCGGCCATACCGAGCGGACCCGCAGTATGCCCACTCCCCGCTTCAAGCAGCATCGCAATAATAGACTGACGAATGTCGTTTGCTTTGAGTTCTAGCTCTCGGATTGAATAGTCGCCTGATGCCATAGTCGTTTGAATGATTGTATTGTACCGTGAATGTCAGGCGAAGAGAATACTGCAGAACCCACAACGAGCGCCGTTGCACCTGCATTAATAAGCAGCTCTGCATTGTCGAGCGACACTGCACCATCGACTGAAATGATTTTGTCGGGAAAAAGTTCTTTCGCCTTTCGTACTTGCTCGATCGCTCGTTCATCAAATGCCTGGCCTTGGTATCCAATGTTTGCAATGCCCATGCACTGGATCGTATTGATGTATTCTGCATATGGCGCAATACCTGCCGGATCAGTATCGATATTGATAGCTATACCAAAACTAATTGTTGAACGTACGATTTCTGGAAGCGATGCAAAATATTGAAGCGTCTTTTCTTGATCCAAACTTTCAATATGAAAAATAATCTTTGAAGGGCCAAGCGCGATGAATGTATCGATCTGTGAGAGCGGATCTTTGATCATGAGATCGAACTCGTAATTCATATCTTCCCAATGCGGCAAGCCTTCTTCTTGGGACAGAAATGCAGCGAGCGTATCTTCGTTTTTGTTGTTAAACCACCACGTGCGATTGGAAGCAAAGTGTCCATCCACAAAATCCACTTGCACCGTATCCACGGCACCATACACCTTCTCCACACCATCTCTGATGTCGTAGTATCGTAGCGGCAAAATTGCAGGGATTATTTTCATAGAGTAGCTTCTAGCTATTAGCTGCTAGCACCTAGCTTAGTAATAAGCGCATTCAACATCTTCATGACCTCCGATAGTATATCAGCGATCTTGTTGTATTCGATTTCGTTAATAAACGCAAGTCGTTTAGCAATTTCAAACTGGGTTTCGAGCTCTCCTCCCGATGCAAATGAGATTAGCAGAAATCTTCGAAATTCTGTATCACCTCCACGTAGCTTTCCTTCTGCGATATTTGAAGGAACAGAAACTGCAGCACGTCGTATCTGAGAAGTAAGCCCAAACTTTTCATCGCTTGGGAACTTCTTCGTCGCAATATAGACAAGGTTGACCAAATCCATTGATTTTTGCCAGACTTGTAAATTTTTATAATCGTTTATCATGCTAGGCGCTAGTTGCTAGAAGCTAGTCGCTGAAGACTAGAATTTATTCAGTCTTCGCATATGCCTCTCGTCACCCGAGAATGGTGTTGCGAGCCAAAGCGTCACAGCCTCCACTGCTTCATCGGGAGAAAGAAATCGTGCACCAAGCGAAAGGATGTTTGCGGCATTGTGCTCGCGAGAGAGCGTGAGTATGTCAGTTGTGCCACCATAGAATACTGCTGCACGAATGCCTGCTATGCGATTGACACACATTGCCTCACCCTGCCCACTTCCTCCAAAAATAATCCCCATGGAGTTGTCTAAGTCTGTAGCTACTGCTTGCGCGCACGGTATGACGTAGTCAGGATAATCGTCTTCGGGTATGAGCTCGGTCGCACCATGATCGATGACTTCTATCCCTTGTCCTACCAAATATTCCTTCACTGCTTCCTTGTGAGCAAGGCCTGCATGGTCAGTCGCGAGATGAATCTTCATATGTCTAGTATACCCCGCCGGCACGCTTAGGCGAAGCATGTGGCGGGCAAGCAAAAAGCCCCCGTTTGGGGACTTTTTGAGAGGATTATTTGATGGTGACTTTGACCACGAATTCTTTGTCTGCAAAGGTCTGCTTGATACCAAAGAGTTCCATGTTGATACGCACGGTAGACGTATAGGTCTTGGCAGTTGCATCATACGTTACTGGAAGTGTCACAGCCTTACTCACACCTTTGAGCGTGAGATTACCCTTGATCTCACTTTTTGTACTGCTCGTGATCGCGAATGTTGCAGTCGGATATTTCGCAGTGTCAAAGAATGCATCAGTCTTCAAGTGACTAACCATTTGAGCTGGACTTGAAGTGATCGCATTCATATCGATCACAATACCGCCACTAAACGTGCCGTTGTCGTTTTTGAGTGTCGAAGACTTCACTGCGACCGTACCGTCATGCTGCTTGCCAGGACCATACCCACTAAATGCGATCGAAATGTTGCCTGCGGGTACGTCGCTACTGGTAGTTGGGCTTGTGGTGTCCGGAGTTGTCTCTGTTGGAGTACCTGTAGTCGTCTCAGTTGCAGAAGGAATCGTCTGATCAGGCTTTGGGATAGAAAGCTTGATACCAAAGTACACAACTGCCGCAATAATGATAAGTGTAAAGAGTGTTTTCATAAGTGTTGAATAAGATTACTGAGTAATAGTCTTTCCAGTCTTGATCACATGATCAACAAGTGTATAGGTGTACCCCATTTCGTTGTCGTACCACCCGAGGACTTTGACGAGGTTGCCACCGACGACACGGGTCATTTCGAGATCTGCGATGGATGCATGTTTGTTGCCCAAGATATCACTTGAGACGAGCGGTTCTTCGGTGACTGCAAAGATATTTGACCAGCGTGGATCTGCTGCAGCCTTTTTGAGAATTGCATTTACTTCTTCTGCAGTCGTCGCCTTCTTTGAAATAAATGTCACGTCGACGATTGATCCTGCAGGTACTGGTACGCGAATGGAGATACCATCAAAGAGTCCTTCAAGTTTCGGAAATGCCTTGGTCACCGCAATCGCAGCGCCAGTAGAACTCGGCACGATGTTTTGTGCAGCTGCGCGACCTTCACGCAAGTCTTTTTTGGACGGTCCGTCGACAAGCGCTTGTGATGCCGTATAGCCGTGTACGGTGTTGAGGATGGCCTTGTCGATGCCAAGTGCTTCATCGAGGATGGCGATGAGCGGACTTGAAGCATTCGTCGTACATGATGCATTTGACGTGATCGGACAGGTACCAAACTTTTCTTCGTTTACTCCAAGGAGTATCGTCTCTCCTGGGACACTTCCGTCAGAACCTTTTGCAGGTGCAGAGATCACGACACGCTTGCCGCCTTGATCGAGGTGGAATTTCGCCTTATCAAATGCCGTAAAGAGTCCTGTCGATTCGACAACGACATCAATATTGAGATCTTTCCAGGGAAGCTTCGTGGTGTCTTTCTCTGAAATAAATTTTACTGTCTTGCCATCGATAGATATATCGGTGCCGTTTACTTGTACGTCGTGATTCCACTTTCGGTACACCGTGTCGTACTTGAGCAAATACGCGAGAGACTCAATCGAGCCCAAATCATTGACTGCAACGATCTCAATCTCAGGTCGTTCCCATGCGATCTTCAAAAACGCTCGTCCAATGCGACCAAATCCATTAATAGCTACTTTGATTTTTGTATCCATAATGGACTGAGTATAGCAATAAAAAAGCCCCGGCCAAACCGGAGCTTCTCGTAATAATATGATCAAATAAACATTAAGGGGCTCAGTACAAAGATACCGTGCCGGTACTTAATCTAAACCATTTATACCATTTCTTTCAAAAGTTGCAACGTGACTGCAGGATTTGCCGCACCCTTCGTCTCTTTCATCACTTGTCCGATAAGACCCTGGATGGCCGCCTCCTTCCCTGCCTTATAATCCGCGACGATCTTGGCATTTGCATCAATGATTTTTTGAATAATTGGCTTCAATGATTCCATATCGTTTTGCTGAAGCATTCCTTTTTCTTTAGCGACAGCTCGTGGAGCATAAGAACCCTGTCCGGTTGATATTGCGGCAAGTAAATCTTTTGCTGCCCGAGAAGTGATTTCATTTCCTGTCACCATGTCAATTAATTCTACGAAGTGAGGAATTTCTGGAAGAGTACCTCCTATTTTTATATAACCCAACAGATCAGAAATAATATAATTTGCAGCCGTTTGTACAAAAGCCGCATCTTTCCCTTCTATTGTTTGTTGGAAAAATTCTGCAAGCTTTGGATCAGTAACAAATATCTCTGTATCGGCAGCTTTTACGCCGAGCAACTCATACCTCTCACGTTTTTCCCATGGAAGTTCTGGTAATCCCTTTTTCATACCTTCTATATCAAACGCACTATGTAGCTTCATTTTGGGAAGGTCAGGATCTGGGAAATAACGGTAGTCATTGGCGTTTTCTTTGGAGCGCTGACTAAAGGTCGACTGCTTGTTCTCGTCCCATCCGCGTGTTTCTTGGACGATTTCACTTTCTCGGCCTGCTTCATAGAGCGCCTGCATACGCGCGAGTTCGTATTCAATCGCCTTTTCGACTGATTTGAATGAGTTGAGGTTTTTGACTTCGACTTTGGTACCAAATTTGTTTGGATCATCGCTGAGCGAAATATTTGGCTCAACACGCATTTCACCCTTTTCGAGATTTGCCTCAGATACACCGAGTGTGCGAAGGAGGAGTTGGAGTTCACGTGCAAAATCCGCAGC
The DNA here is from genome assembly GCA_964602465.1 of uncultured Candidatus Saccharibacteria bacterium. Lineage (GTDB taxonomy): Bacteria > Patescibacteriota > Minisyncoccia > Phycocordibacterales > UBA9973 > UBA4124. Next base: position 7,995 of record CAZRQQ010000014.1, on the reverse strand, counting down.
ATCCTTTGCACTGTGAATCACCGGTTCGGTCACGAGCTCCATGAGCGGCACACCAGCGCGGTTGTAGTCGACGAGCGTGAAATCTCCGCGGTCGTGCTTGCTGAGCCCCGTGTCCTCTTCGAGGTGAATGCGTGTAATCTTGAAACCTCGTAATGTGCCGCCTGAAACAATCGGATATTTATACTGGGAAATCTGGTAGCCCTTGGGGATGTCAGGATAAAAGTAGTTTTTGCGGTCAAATTCTGAGAAATCTGCGATGTCAGAACCAAGTGCAAGGCCGACTTGGATCACTTTCTTGACCGCTTCCTTGTTTGCCACAGGCAGTGTGCCGGGGTGTGCCATACAGATGGGACAGATATTGACATTTGGCGATTCAACATTCGGATCATTTTTGCACCCGCAGAACATTTTGCTCGCCGTAGCAAGCTCCGCGTGGATCTCCAGACCTATAGTGGGATAATATTTAGTCATATAAATAAAGGCTGTATTCCTGCCCCGTACACTGCGAAGCAGCTGTGGCGGGGTCAAGGCCAATTGTCGGATAGTAGGTCTTCATGAACCCCCAGTATACCACACCTCCCCCACCCGCTTGACAATTATAGGCAAATTATGTAGGGTGAAGAAAATCTTTTTAAAAACAATAAAAACTCAGTTTATGGCAAAGTACACAAAAGCAATTGGTATGCGACAAAGCGATTACGCCTTCGCTACAAGAAATGGCTTTAGCGATTTGGAAACAAATATTCTTGAAGGTCTCGACATTGAGTCACGTGATTGGCTCATAAGCCTTGAGGGGCAAAAAGGTAAACTTAACGGCGAGAAAGAAGATGTGTTTGGTGAATTATTAAAGGTTGACCAGAAATTGTGGCCGCAAATATTACCAGGTCTCAAAGAAAAATATAAACCACATGTACCTGAACCTGTTGTTGCACCAAAAAAGGAAGAGGAAGGCAGTAAGTTATTTATCGGCCTGAGGCAACTTGCAGTTGGTGGAGTAGTAAAGGGTTATCAAAAAGAACTTTTGGGAATTGATATTTCACCAGAAGATAACGCCGCGACTGTATCTGAAAAAGCAGAAACACGCCACGGTGAACTGAAAACAAAATACCTTATTCCTTTGGCGAATTCACTCACTATGAGTGACAGCGTACGGGACGAAGTTCACAAAGCAGCAGTCGAAATCCTATACGACATATTATCCGGTACAAAAACCGAAGGTAAGTCATACGGCAGAACAAAACAGATCGCAAGGCAGGCAGAAACTGTTGCAGATTTGTACATGGGCAATATTATGGGATACACCATTGATGCCGATGATGATACTATTGCTGAAAAGACAAAAACAAAAATCGCCAATGTGGACGCTACTCTCATAAAAGGTTATGTGAGAGACGGTATGAGTGATGAAGATGCAAAAGAACTTTTTGAAGCAATTAAACCGTTTGCAATTGAAAAGCTCAGAGTAGCTGCACAGTCCAAAAACTGAATAGCCCTCTAAGCTGAGACCGCCGGCACTTACAAGTTAAGTGCCGGTTTTTTTATTTTTGGGGATCTATTGACTAAAATGGTGGGAGTAGTAGAATATCCGAGAAATAGCTACTTCTTTTCTAACAACTTAAACCCCATTAAACTTTTATGAGAAAAAGGATCCCTGGCACACCGATCAAACGCGTGCGCCCTTCAGCCACCGAAAGTAGTGCGCCTACTCTGCCAAAAAGCAATGCGAAAAAGAAAGCTCCCTCTTTTATCAATGGTCGCACCATTACAAAGGATGTTAGTAAGCTTTTTGCAAGGCTTGTACCCGACCCTTATAGAATATTGCAGCTAGGTAGCCACCACGCTTACAGGTAGAACATTTTCCTTAAAAGTTAAGTCTAGAAAAACAAAAGAGTCCCCGATTCTCCATCGGGGCTTTTTATTTTTTCAAAAACTTCACAAGCTCATCTTTGAACGCTTTGACACTTGTATCATCAAACAGCGTCAGCGCGTACACGGGTTTGCCCCCGCCTGCAACGTTATGCGTAGCATTTCGGGCAGGAAGCTTTTCGAACTTTTTTACTTCCTTTTTTACCGCCTCTTCATCTACGGTATCAGTTTTCGTAAGTACAATGATCTCATCTTTTTCATCAAGACCACTTCCGTATTTGGCAAGCTCATCACGGATCGTCTCATAACTTTTCATCAGATTTGCATTTTCAAATGAGACGAGGTGTACAAGCACTTTGGTGCGAGAAATGTGGCGGAGGAATTTGTCACCGAGTCCCTTGCCATCACTTGCGCCTTCGATGAGTCCTGGGATGTCTGCAATCACAAATCCGTACAAGTCACCAAGGTTTGGATCGATTGTCGTAAATGGATAGTCCCCGATCTTTGCCTGTGCGTTCGTTAGAGCATTCAAGAGACTCGATTTGCCTGCATTTGGAAATCCGACAAGTCCGACATCCGCAATGAGTGAGACTTCGATGTGAAAGTCTGCTTCTTCACCAGGTTTGCCAGGAGTGGATTCTTGCGGCGTTTGATTGGTCGAACCTTTGAAGTGTTCGTTGCCGTAGCCACCTCCGCCACCGGTTAGAATTTTGATTTCTTCCCCTTCTTTGGTGAGTTCATACTTGAGTCCTGTATCGATATTTGTGATCGTTGAACCAATCGGAAATTCGAGATACAAGTCTTCGCCATTTGCACCCTTGAGTTGTCGACTACCCCCAGCTTCCCCATCCTCAGCCTTGTAGTCTTTCTTGCTCTTGTAGCCATCAAGCACGCGCAAACTTCGGATCGCACGGATATACACGTCCCCACCACGACCACCGTCACCTCCTGCAGGTCCACCTTTGGGCACGAATTTATCCTGTCGCCATCTGACGACCCCGTCGCCACCCTTACCAGCCGCTACGTGAATTGTGATCTCATCGAGAAATGCCATAGACCTACACAATAACAGGTTTACCCAACTTCATCCACTCGATCACCTTCTCCACCCCAGTTTCCGGATTAGTATCCGCCATATAGCCCCCCGATGCGCGATCATGGCCTCCTCCGATCTGCATCCGCTCCATAAGTTCTCGCACATTTACACTTCCGGGAAGTGAACGCCCAGAAATACGCGTACTCCCATCTGCACGAGGCGTTGCCACTAGTCCCCACGTATATCCTTCGATTCGTGGAAGATACTGACTCATATATATGTGACTTGCAGCTGACATATCCTCATCACTGTAATCACTTCGAGAACTAATGAACGTGTATTGCATATCAGGCCATCCTTCTATTGCAATGTAGTTAGTATTTTTGACGAGTTCTTGAAGCAGCGGAATAATCTTTTTCGGAATACCACTATATGGTGCACGAAATGCACTAATCGACATGCCGACTGTTTCTATAAGCAGCTTTGCGAGATCAAATGTTTGTGTCTTACCAGGATTTACATACGCGAGACCTCCGGTATCACCAAGTACACCGAGCAGCACTGATGCTGCAAGTGACTTCGTAAGTGTTGCCGTATCCTTAAAAAGCATATACACCAATTCTGCATTTGAAGAACATGAAGTATCAATATATGAAAGCGTAAACGTATCGGGAGTAGACGCATGATGATCGATGACTACTCTGTTTGGAATCTGTGCAAGTATTTCTGGTTTTTTGGAAATACGAGCATAGTTATTTACATCAAGTACAACGAGTAGATCAACCCCTTCGAGGTGATCTGCGATATCCTCTACGAAAGTAATGTGCTTGTAGTTTGCAAATGATGCATGTCTAACACTTGGTTCTGCACCGTATACAATCCGAATATCTTTTTGTAGATATTTCGCGTTCAATATTTCGTACAGTGCCATCACTGATCCAAGTGAATCATCGTCCGGCGATAGGTGTGCAGTAATGACAATATGACTTGAAACTTCTACAAGCTTGAAAAACTCTTCCCGAAACTGATCCATACTACTCACTCACGAAATGATTCACGATCCAGTTGATAATGGAGATGACGAGCGCGCCGATCACTGCTGCACTAAATGATGCGACCGTGAAGCCTGAGATGATCTGTGCGACGATCCAGAAAAAGAGGCCGTTGATGATGATCGAAAATAGTCCAAGGGTGAGGATGTTGATCGGAAGCGTGAGGATTGTGATAACTGGCTTGATCACCATATTGATAAAGACGAGACATGCTGCAACGATCACTGCGGTGAGGATGCTGTTGACGATAACTCCATCCACAAAGAACGGAAGTGCAAATACTGCAAGTGTCGTGATAAACCAACGCAAAAGAATCATACGTAGAGTATATTATGAAAACAATTCTTCTACTATTCTTTTTACCACAGTCCCATCAGCTTCGCCTGCTTGCCCGCCCTCGGAGAGCTGGCGGGTTTCTTTCATCACTGCACCGACGAGAATACCGAGCTTAGATTTATCAGTAACCCCGAGTTCTGCTTTCTTTTTTTCTGCAATAGCTCTGATCTCAGCTTCTCCCATCTGCGCTGGCATAAAGACTTCAAGAAGCGCGAGTTGCGCCTTGTCACTATCTGCGAGATCGGTGCGTCCCGCTGCTTCAAATTGAGAAATCGCATCTTTGCGCTGCTTAATAGTCTTCTTGATAACCGCAAGCGCAATGTCGTCGGTCACTTCATCTTGCGGAGTCTTACCTGCTGCGACCAACTCGTTCGTAAACCCGCTCAAAATCCCCCGATACGTATCAAGCGCTACCTGGTCCTTACTTCGCATTGCGTCCTTAAGCTTTTCTCGAATGTCAGTTGAGATCATAGAAGGATTATACAGCTAGTATGGTGTATTTGACAAAATATATGAATATTGTAATATATCAAAAAACTAAATTTTACAATTATGAATAACGAAAATTGGCTTAAAGATTTTGTTTCTGACTATAAGGGTCAAATCATCGAAGTATTATCCAAGAGAACCACGAATGGTAAACCAAGAGAGGTTGCCCGGAGAGCTCCAGGTGTACGAGCAATAGCCGTCACGAAAGATAATAAATTCATCATTACCCGTGAGTATCGTGAATATCTTAAAAAACAATTTGACTACCGGCTTCCTGGAGGAAAAGTTGTTGATACGTTATCCGAATACCATGGATTACTCGCTCGAAACCATCTTGCAAATCATATTCGGTACGCAGTCAACAAGGAGCTTACGGAAGAAACTGGTATCACCGCAAAATCAGTAACAAAATTTGCTGTTTCAAATTCAGGTGGAACAATTGACTGGGACCTTCACTATTTTGAGATGAAAGATCTCTCATTTGGTGAAGCTCGCCCAGAAGACGACGAAAAAATAGAGGTCCTCCAGCTCACAGTAAAGGAAACAATTGACATTGTGGTACTAAAACAAATGTCTGAAGACCGTAGCAGAATGATATTGATGGATTATTTATTGGAACATTACCCAATGGAAGTGATTGAACGTATCAAAGAACTAAACACTAACGATTCGTAAATTTTACTGAACCTGTAGATTATATCTGCAGGTTCTTTTTGTTATACTACCCCCATGAAACTCTACTTTTTTGATACCGAAACGACTGGCAATACCGGCAAAGACTATCTTTGTCAGCTTGCAATCAAGGAGCTTGGCGTTGCAGAGCCGGTGATCAATGCTACCTTTAAACCCCCAGTCCCCATCCCCATCGAATGCACCATGGTGCACGGGATCACCAACAAGATGGTGGCTGACCGCCCATACTTCGACAAATCTCCCGAGTACAAAAAGATAAAAGAACTCTTTGAAGATCCCGACAATCTCTTCATTGCACACAACGCAGCATTTGATGTACAGATTTTGAAAAATGACGGCATTATTCCCGTAAATACTATTTGCACGTTCAAAGTGATCCGCATGCTTGATGAAGAAGGCAAATTTCCGATGCACAAACTTCAGTATTTGCGCTACGCACTCGAGATGGATCTCGACGTCCCCGCCCACGATGCATGGGGTGATGTGCTCGTCCTCGAACAGCTTTTCCTCTACGAACTCGAACAAGGCAAGCAGCTCTGGCATATGAATGACGAAGAAGTACTCTCTGAAATGATCCGCATCACTCGCGAACCTATTGCCTTCCGGACATTTACCTTTGGTAAATACAAGGACAAGCTTATCGCAGAAGTCGCAGTAAATGATCGCGGATACCTCCAGTGGCTCTACGACCAAAAGAAGCAGTCCGACCAAGACGAAACCGATTGGCTCCACACATTAGAGAAGTTTTTGAAGTAAAAAAATGCCCGTTTATGTGGGCATTTTACATTCTTTAACTCGGCACTTCTTCTTTTTTGAAATTACACATATCAAGCACGCATTCCTGATCTACTAAATACTGTTTCACTTTTTCAGCGAGTCCCTCTGCTGTTTCAGTGGTAAATTTTGGAAAATGGTACGTGATCTCTGCAGCATGTGCACCACCGCGTACAGCCCATAGCGCCTGTTGATTACTAACATCAAGTGTAAAAATAACTGTTACCTTTCCAGTTTTGAGATGGAGTATAAACTGAATTTTTTTATTACTGAGCTCGATGGGCACAGCCACTAGTACGTATGCGTCAGGAATAGTTGGCCTTGGAGATTCATGTCGGTATCCCTTAGTAACCGTCATTTCAGATACAATCTTATCAAAGGCCTTGATTTCACTGCTTCCAAATGAATCAGTACCAACAAATAATTTTTCATTTTCCATAATTGAATGTTTTCCAAACCTTACCACACGAGACTTTTTGCGCAATTTGACAATACAAATATATAGTGTATAGTGTATTCAATTGGTTCTTACCATAAAAAGTTTTGGTCGATAGACCCCCTATCCGAATACTAACCCATCGAACTTCTAGTTTGATGGGCTTTTTTATACAAATGTTACAATACGGGCATGCAAGCACTATTTATCATCATCGGTATTGTCGTCGGCGGAATCGTCGTCTATGTACTTACTAAAAGCAAGCACCAAACAGCTGACACCTCCTCCGCGACCGGTTTTCAGCTCCTCATGCAGCAAGTTGCGGACTTGCAAAAAGTCGTCGATGCAAAGCTTTCCGAAAGCGAGCGATCGATGCGCGAAAGCATGCAACACCAGCACAGCCAAAGTGCCAAAATCATCGGCGACATCACCGAGCGCCTCGTCCGCCTCGATGAGGGCAACAAACAAGTGATCGGATTTGCGGAAGGACTTGCACAACTTCAGGATATTTTGAAAAACCCCAAGCAGCGCGGCGTGCTTGGCGAATACTACCTCGAAACACTTCTCAAAAATATCTTGCCTCCAGGCGGCTATAGCATGCAGCACCCGTTTCCTGACGGCACGATCGTCGACGCTGCAGTCTTTGTCAAAGACAAAGTGATCCCTGTCGACTCCAAATTCAGTCTCGAAAACTACAACCGCATGACTGAAGAAAAGGATCCTGCTCGCAAACGTGACCTTGCAAAGCTCTTTGAAAATGACCTCAAGAATCGCATCGTCGAAACAAGTAAATACATCCAGCCCGAGCACTCCACTATGGACTTTGCGTTTATGTTCATCCCCCACGAAGCGATCTATTATGATCTCCTTGTCGGCACTGTTGGTGCAGGCGAAGATGCTGAAAACCTCATCCAGCGTGCAGCATCCAAATACCGCGTCATTATCGTCTCCCCTACGTCATTTCTTGCATATCTTCAGACGGTTCTTCAGGGACTCAAAGCAATGCAGATCGAAGAAAGTGCCAAAGAAATCCGCAAGCGCGTCGACGAACTTGGGCGACACCTATCGAGCTATGAGGAATACCACAACAAGCTCGGTACCACCCTCAAGACTGTCGTCAATCATTACAACTCTGCTTCGAAAGAATTGAAAAAGGTAGACAAAGACGTCATGCGCATATCAGGCGAAAGCGCCGGCATCGAACCCCTCGCCCTTGATGGCGACATCGAACGCACAATTGAATAGTAGACAAAACAAAAGATAGTACTTTTTAGAGTCGCGTATTTTTTCTGCTGAAAAATCGCTCCTTCTCA
>CAZRQQ010000013.1:0-19224 GCA_964602465.1 uncultured Candidatus Saccharibacteria bacterium | reverse complement strand
ATGCATCTTGTACGCCCTTTGTCATTGCGATACCGTACTGTACCTGAAACGCCGATAAAGATCGGCTTTTAATTGTTTGTGCTTCCAGCGTCTTGTTTCCAGTCATGTCAAAGAGCTAGACGGATTAAAAACAAATACGGATCTCAATGCACTGGAAGCGGCAGGTACTCCCGAGGTTTCACTGCCATAAGAAAAAGCAAATGTACAGGCAAAGGTGTTGAGGATCAACCAACAACCGAACCATACAGCTGAACCAGTTTTATCCTACAAACTGTACCCTTTGCATAAGGTGCCCAGCGTTATTTCAACGCGAAACAGTGTGAAGTGAAAGGCTTCAAGAACCACTCTATACTACTTTTTCTTTTTATCAAGAAATCTTTGCAAAATAATCGCTGCTGCACTGTCGTCCCGACTGCCAGCATCCGTCTGATAGCGATGTGCCTCAACTGACGAATTGAATTCTTGCTCAAAGACTACCGGCAGATTTGTTTGCGCATGGAGTTTCTCGGCAAACTTTTTGGCAGCATCTGCTACCACGTTCCGCTCGCCATTACTTGCCACTGATTCACCGACCACAATCGTGCTGATAGATTCTGTTTTGCAAAGCTCATCGACAGTCTGGATTGCTTCACTCACTGAAACGATAGCTTTGGGAAATGCAAACCCTCCCGATTCGTCCGAGATCGCGATCCCCACTTTCTTTGTCCCATAATCTATCCCGAGATATTTCATACAAGCATCCTAGCACGACCAGATTGAAAATACAGAAATACCGTGGTACAGTGTCGCTACTTCGACCCGAAGTACGAACGGAAGCGTGGCAGAGTGGAGAGAATAAGAACTGCTTCTTATTTTCTCCGGTTCCGAGGCGAGAGCCGAGGAAATCGCGAATGCGAAGCAAGCGATAGGTGGACGACCTGTCGAACACTCTGCTAAGCTTCCTATGTAAACGCATGGAAGCGTGGCAGAGTGGTCGATTGCACCTGTCTTGAAAACAGGAGCCCTCGTAAGGGGGCCGTGAGTTCGAATCTCACCGCTTCCGCAACGATTAAAAAATAAAAAGTGTTGCCTATTATTAAAGCAACACTTCGAGGTCCCGAGTGGATTCGAACCACTGTAAGAGGTTTTGCGGACCTCGACCTAGCCACTCGGCCACAGGACCAATAAAGAACAAGGGTTTGATCGTACTTTATTTCACCTCTATTATCAAGCATTATATAGTGATACACTTTTGCTATGGAAATAATCAAAAATAAGATGGGAGGGTTCATGGACTTTATACGCGAACAGGGTGTCGTGGGGCTTGCAGTTGGTTTCATCCTTGGCGGTGCGGTATCAAAGACCGTGAGTTCACTTGTGGATAACATTATCAATCCCCTTGTCGGACTCGCGCTTGGTAAGGTAAACCTCGCGGACAAGATGACGGTGATCGGCAGTGCGTCGATCAAGTGGGGGGCATTTATCTCCACCATCGTTGACTTCATCATCGTGGCCGCAGTTGTGTACTTTGGGATCAAGGCGCTCGGACTGGACAAGCTTGATAAGAAAAAGGAGTAAGGTGCGTGATATACTTTTTCCATGAACTCTATCTCGTGGAGCGTGCTCGAATTTGAAGAAAAAGAACGACACCCCGACTGGATCTGGTATGCCGGACTCGTCTTTGGGATCGCGGCGTTCTTTTGTTTCTTTTATGGCAATATTTTCTTTGGGATATTTCTCTGTGTCGCGGGCACGGCAGTGATTTATTTTGCACAACGACCGCCCAAGATGCTCACGATCACCCTTGGTGAGAAGGAGCTTTCAGTCAATGATGACGTTGTCCCCTGGGAACGTGTAACACAGTTTTGGATTGACGAATCTGGGAAACCAGATAAGCTGTTACTGCTCGTCAAAGGTGCCGTCGTACCGATCATGGCACTCCCTATGGCAAATGTGACTGCAGACGCTGTCCGTACCGAAGTTGCCAAACATGCCCCTGAGGCCGTCATACGGGAAAGTACGGGCACCAAGATCGCCGAGCGTCTTGGGTTTTAATGGGGTTCTAATCAAATATATGCTCCCGTCGTTCAATGGATAGGACGTAACTTTGCGGAAGTTATGATGTAGGTTCGATTCCTACCGGGAGCACAAGTGAGTCTCAAAGAAAGCTTGCTTTCGCTTGAACGAACGCAGGCTCCCGGCGCGGAGCGATACCGGGAGCACACGAAGAAAAAACTCCAACTGCTTGGAGTTTTTTCTTCATGTGCTAGCCGGAAGCATGTCCGAAGGACAGTTGAGGCGGGGTCGCGAACACTTTGTAGGTTTGGAGCGAAGCGAACAAATATACTTAGTGATTCGTGACCACAAGGAGAGGTGATTCCTACCGAGAATACCTCCACTTCTTTATATGCTATAGTACCCAAAAATCATTCTATGGCAGAGAAAAATTACCAAATGGACGAAGATAGCATCACCCATATTGGCCGTCCTCGTTTTTTCGAAATAGTTCCCACTAATGGTCCAGTGGAAAAACAAGCACCTCCACTTGCAACAAGAAAAAGTGTTCTTGCTTCGTTATACAGTATCTATGGTGATGACTTGGACATCGAAGCACTTGCCAAACTCTTGGATGAACGCGGTATCAAAGACTGAATGTACGTATACATTCAGTCTTTTTTCTTTCAAAAAAAAACCACCCCAAAAAGGAGTGGTGAAACAGATACGATCAAGTCTGGTGTGCATTGTGAAGTATTACCCAAAAGAATACAGCCCATACCAAAAAATATCCAAACGATTGTCTTGGATATTTTCTAACAATGAGTATTGTCAGATATATCGCTCCGATACCTACTGCGACCCCAAGGATCCATGCGACAACAATTGCAATTGCTTCAAGAATCCATGGAACAAACAAAAATATGAGTGCAAATCCGAGAAGTCCAAATACAATGTGTTTCTTATAATTTTTCAATATCTGTTTTGCAGTAACCTTCTTTCTGCCCGGTCTCTTCATTATTACAAAAAGACTCTTGTCATTAATGTTTCCCATTGGCACGTGTATTTTTCACTACTATACCTCCCCAATACTTTATGTCAATCGATCATTTCACTCCCGCCCACTCTTTCAATTCTTTGTACTCCACTTCCCCACACAACCATTTCTTGTTGTCGCTATTGAAATAGAACGGTACACCGCCACACTTATCTCCTTTGTCGCACTCTTTGATGAATTCCATATTGCGCTTATCGTGCCAGACCTCCTTTCGGATGATCTTCACCTCTGGATATTCTTGCATGAGCTTTGTCGTAAGTTCGCGCATCTTTTGACAGTGTGGACACTCTTCACCATAGAATTCGTATAACATAGTCTAGTTTATAAAGTTAAAAGTTTATAAAGTTCTTAAAGTATACCACCGCAGAAGCAAGAAGAACTGTCCGTACAAAGAGGCTAGTGAGCGCGACTGGCGCGAACTCGAGGAATTTTCTAGCAAGAAAATATCCGTACTCTTTGTACGGACAGTTCTTCGAGCGTATTACTTTGCTTTCGCCATTCTTGAAAGTCGAGCTTTCTTGCGGGCAGCGGTGTTTTTCTTGATGACACCCTTCTTCATTGCCTTGTCGATAGCACTGTAGGCTGCAGAAAGTGCACTCTTTGCATCTTTCCACTTCTTGCTGGTCGCAAGCTTTTCGATGGACTTTGCACCTTCCTTGAGTGCCTTTTTGGTACGCATGTTTGCTGCGTGCTTTTTGTCAGCTACTCGGAGGGCTTTTTTTGCGTTTCGTGTGATTGGCATATACGGGCGTTACTATAGCATATCGCCCTACTTTCGCAACCTCCCTACCAGATGGTGGGGAGGCGCAATACCATCCTCCAATTTGCTATGATACAGGCATGATTGCGCAAATTCGTGGCGAAGTGATCGAGATAACCGAAAAGGGGCTCGTGCTCGATACGGGACCCATCGGCTATATGGTCTACACACCAGCTGCATACGCGATTGGCGATACGATCACCCTCCACACGGAGCTTATCATTCGCGATGACGCTCATGAACTCTACGGCTTTGCCACTCGTGAAGAACGCCTTCTCTTCGCAACCCTCATCACCGTCTCAGGTGTTGGACCCAAGACTGCGCTGCAGATGCTCTCCATGTACCCACTCCCCGACCTCGTGCGCGCCATTCGCGACGGCGACTCCAAAGCTGTCGCACTCGTGCCAGGTATTGGCAAAAAGACCGCCGAGAAAGTCATCATCGACCTCAAAGACAAGCTTGCGGCCTTTGCAACTGCCGAGCAAGGTGTCGCGAGTGACCTCGTCGAAGCCCTCCTCTCGCTTGGATTCAAAGAGTACGATATTCGCCTCGTTGCAACGTCTGTCTCACCAGACCTCACCCTTGAACAACAAATCACTGCGGCATTGCAGTTGCTCAAAAAGTAAAAGCTATGACTCTATAGTCATAGCTTTTTGTTTACGCAGCGAAAAGAATTTTCCCAAACAAAGGTCCCGAGTAGCGGAAGCTCGTTATATTGATTTTTTGATGTTTCGAATACGCTTGTAGCATGTCTTCTACAAGCCTGATATCGAAAACATGAGAACATTCTTGGGGTGGTGTGTGTTTATAGTCTTTTACACCGACACCAAGCTTTTGTTTGAAAAAGATCTTTAATCTCAAAAAACCACTGTCATAATCAATATCTTTCACTTCCTTACCGAAATAAAACGTTGCGATTTCTTTGATCCTATCATGACCAAAAGATTGGGTTAGTTCGTTGGATTGCATACAATATTATTTTTTATCCATCATAGCTATTTCTGCATCCCTGTCAAAGTCTTGTATACTCAAGCTATGCATTCCGAACTCAAATGGTTTCTCATCCTCCTTGCTGGACTCTGGCTTGCGTGGTTTGCCACCGGCGGACCTGATCGCAACGAGATCAACCGCACCCATCCCTTCATCGAACAACCTGCCCCTATCGAAGGCGGCAATATCTATACCCTCCAAGAACTGAAAGATCGAACAAGACCATAATAAAAAGAACCCCTCCGGGTTCTTTACTTTTTAAACTGTTTCAAACAGGTGATTAATTTCTTCACCGATATATAGCAACGCTGCATGAATTTTCTTTTCTCCATGGATCGACGAAGCTCGTTTGATTCGAACAATTGGCAGTGCATGGTTTTCTAGAAGAGCGATATTTTTGTCTTCATGAGATTCTCCACGAATATTGTTTACAATACATCCGCGTACTGCCCCTCCAAATGTTTCAATGATGGTGCGTACTTCAAATGTTTGACGTACCGGCCCAGATTCTGGAGTACAGACTATTAAAAATAGAGCGTTTCTGATGTATCGTACTGCACGAGCAATATTGGAAGTATATCGGTGCGCATACTTGATATAGTCACCTTGAATATATGCAGCAACGTCAGGCCACTTGGTACCAAGCGCTTTGAGTGTAAACCATCCTGTTTTTTGCAAATTGCGAAGACTTCGCTCCATTGCATCTGCTTTTAACAGTAGTCGTTCAAGGCCCGCGGTAGGCTCAACATCGATATATACCTCCTCAAACTCTTGTTGCTCGAACAAACAGATCGCCTGTACAAGTAATGCAAATTTTTCTGCACCATGAACATCGGTAGGTACTCCAAAGAATTCCTGCAGCATATCTGCAAAAGGAACGATCCCTAAATCATCAGGAAACTGTTCCAGATACACCTGCATACTCCATCCCTGCTGCTTAGCCGAACCGATATCGCGAAACGGTTTATGCTCTATAACGATTACAGAGAGATTTTCACGTATCTGATGTACTTGATTTGGCGAAATATCGGTATCTACTCCAAGCACATTTTTTACACTGTGTCCGCCGTCATAATCAATGATTCCAGTTTTCTTGTTTTGGCGCACCGCAGAGTACAGACCGAGAGAAACATTGGTAGTTGTTTTGCCGACACCACCTTTGCCGGTTATAAGTGTTACATTCATGATAAAGAGTTTTGCTTACTCTATCGTGAATTCAACTTTTGTCAAAAGATCGGGCTTGTTCAACAAATACGTGTTTTGCTCGATAATCATGTAGAGTTTCAATACTACAAACACGGAATTCTTTTGTGTATTCATCAAATGTTGAAATTGGCCACTGATGCTTATACGTATTGAAAAAGTTTGTAATATACCTATCGCCTTCTTTTGTTACCAAAAAGATTTCAATCAAAACTCCATGATATAGAAAAGCTCGCTTATGTGGAAACTTTTTTCGTATATCACATTGGTTGAGCTCAAGAAAGTCATCAACTATTTCAAAATCTTTTCCAACATAGAGCAGGTCAATATCTTTGTGCGGACGTGACTCAATAATCCCCTGTAATTCTTCTGCCCATCCTCCAAATATCCAAACGGGAATATCTGCTGTCTCAAGTAGTTCGTATACTTCTTTGAGGAATGAGATACTATTTTTTGCAGAATTCATACTAATGTTTCTAAATATTTAATATCCGAAATATCGCAATACCTCCCGCAACCGCAACGTTGAGTGATTCTTTTTCGCCGCGCATTGGAATTTCAGCGACGATATCTGTAAGATTAAGAATTTCCTGCGACAAACCCCCGACTTCATTACCAAGAATAAATGCAACAGAATGATCTACAGCGATTGTTTTGTAATCAACGGATGGATTAGACTGTTCGATTGCAATGATCTGAACACCTTCTTTCTTAAGGTTTTCAATAAGTATTTTGATATCGTCATAGGATTCCCAAGCAATAGCCTGCTCTGCACCAAGTGCTGTCTTTGCGATGTCGTTTCGCATTCGACCAAATCGATCGAGTGGCTGCGGGGTGATAGATGAGAGATAGATTTTATCTATACCAGCCGCATCGGCAGTACGAAAGAGTGAGCCAACGTTTTGTGCGCTTCGAATGTCGTGTAAAATGAGGATTGATTTCATTGTACTCGCATGGTATAGTTTTTCACGCATTTTGCAATATGCTCCTATAGCTCAGTTGGTAGAGCAGCTCCCTTTTAAGGAGACGGTCGCAGGTTCGAATCCTGCTGGGAGCACCACTGAGTGGTGCGAGCAGGAGGATGAGAACCGTAGGTGCCTATTTTAAAGGAGCGAAGCGACTATAAAAATAGTGCATCTCGACCGAAGGAAGAGGCGAATCCTGCTGACAAGAAATATTTCTGAAAGAAATTACTTGTGACCACAAATGTGTGTTATGGAGAAGTTGCAAACCACTCAAACTCGCGGTACGGTTATATACATATGAAGAAGAAAACAAATTGGGTATTTATTGGCGTCGTTGTACTGCTTATAGTGGGACTTGTCGGATTTCTCGTCGTACAAGCCAAGAAGCCAGGCAAATATGACACGGTTGCACAATGTATCAGTGACAGTGGTGCAAAGTTTTATGGCGCGTTTTGGTGTCCGCATTGTCAGGCGACCAAAGCAATGTTTGGCAAAAGCGCGAAAAAGCTTCCGTACATCGAATGCTCTGAAGCAAGCGGTAAAGGACAGCTTCAGGTGTGTACTGACGCAAAGATAGAAGGCTATCCGACTTGGGAATTTGCAGATGGCTCACGTCTCGGTGGCGAACGCACGATGCAAGAACTCGTCGAGAAGACCAACTGTCAGGCAGCGCTCGATATAGACAATTCTAAATAATATGTTTTCTACCCTTGTTGCCATCGGCACTGTCATTCTTCAGATCGGAATCCTTGTCACACTTATTGCGCTCTTCACTAAGCAAACTTCAGTGCTTGGATGGATTTCCCGAAACGCCAACATACTTCTCGCAAGCATCTTCATCGGCGCAACCATCGGCAGCTTCATCTATCAATACGGCTTTGGATTTGAACCATGCCTTCTGTGTTGGTATCAGCGCATTTTCATCATTCCGATCGCCATCCTTGCGCTCACCGGGGATCTCCGCGAAAGCAAGCTCATCCAGAAGCAAGTGCTTGTTTTGGCAATCATTGGCTTTGCAATCGCCCTCTTCCACAACTACATCGATATCTTCCCGACAGGACTCGATGTCTGTGGTGCAACGGGTCCCTCATGCTTGATGCGCTATGTGTATGAATTTGGCTACATCACGATCCCAATGATGTCGGGCACGGTGCTCCTTGCAGGTATCCTCCTTCCATTCATCGCAAGGCGATATCCACATGCATAAGATTGTTGCTCTCTCGAAACAGCCTTATACTTACCACTAGGTGTTCCTTCAGTTACCCTATACTCGGGCAACGTCAGTGCTGCTTGAGGAATAGGTAACAACATTATTTTTGTACACTCCACGCAGTTCATTTACAGCATAAAATACCAATCTCCTATATAAAAACCTCTTCAAAAGAGGTTTTCTTTGTTATGAACTGAGTAGGACCTTTTCGATCATAAGCTCAAGCGGCGTCCCTGTCTCCCACGCACGCGCATGTGCTTCGAGCATCGATCGGTAGAGGGCGAGGTAGCGATCTTTTTGGTTTGACTGTTTTGCAATGAGGTCTCGCAGTTTCCAATACAAGATCCCGATGATCGCCTCAATCGGGTGCGTCTCAAGTACAGCCCGGTACGCGATCCATCGTGCCTTTTTGTCTTTTGCAGTGAGTGCAAGTGTTGCCGCAAAGATGTCACTTTCTTTTTTTGCGCTCGCTTTCTTTTCTTCAGTATGCACTACAGCGCCGGCCTTTTTGAATGCGGTAACAATCGAGGATGGGAGTGCAATCTCTTCAAAGATAAAGACGGTCGGACTTGCAAGCAGTTTTTTCAAAAATACAGTATCGATGAGTTCATTGATGACAAACTTGCTGTGCACGATCGGTGGCATGACCGAAAAAAGTGATGGGTAGAGATATTGTTCAAGATCACTGACTGTTCCGTATGTCTCATCAAAGACAAGCACTTCACTTCCCGGAGTGATGAATGCATCGATATGTGACTGTCGAGTGTGTTGCGCATCGGCAACGATAAGGACGAGCATTAGAAAATTTTAGGAACTTTGGACTGATAGGATTGGTACGCACCGTCATACGTTTGTGTAAGTATCGACTCATACTTGCGAAAAAAGATATTGGAAACGAGATACCCCACAAGCGTCACGAGACAAAAGATTACCGAACCACTCACGACCGTGTAGCCGAGTACAAGTATCACGAGCCCGAGATGGGTTGGGTTGCGCATGTAGCGATAGGGGCCATACAAGAAATACGGGTGCTTCGGATCTGCCTTTGTGGTGCGTGACGTGTACTGTGCCCAGAGTATGAGGAGTGCGCCGATCGCAAAGCAGATGAATGCGATGGTCTGTGCATGTGGGATCGCGATCGTAAATCCGAGCATCGTATCTGCAAAGAGCCCGACAATACTACAGACAAAGTATATGAGATACGAGCGCGCAAGGATGGTGTGGACTGAAGGAGTAGGCATACTGGTATTGTAGCGACTTATTTGAGCTCATCAAGTCGGTGACCAATACCGACCGAGACGCCGAGTGGTACCGTCTCCTCTTTGGCCTTGATCGGACTCCGGAGAAAGACGTCAGTCATTGCCTTGGTAATGATTTCTTGTGCCTCGTCTTTCACTACCTCCTCAACCTCGTACACAAGCTCATCATGGATTTGGAGTGTGAGATGCACCTTGTCAATCAGTCCAGCGGCGCGCAAATCTTCATCGATCATGATAATAGCAAGTTTTACGATGTCGGCGTTTGTGCCCTGGATCGGGGCATTGACCGCCATACGTTCTGCAAATGCGCGCATAAATGGTGCAGCGGCATTGATCCCTGGGAAATACCTTCGGCGCCCAAACATGGTCTCCGTAAACCCCTGTTCTCGTGCAAGCGCCTTGGTGCGTTCGATGTAGTCATGGATCGTCGGAAAGGTCGCGAAGTACTGCTCATAATAGGTCGCCGCCTCTTGTCGTGTCGAGCCGAGATTTTTCTGGAGCGCACTCACACCCATACCATACAATATTCCGAAGTTGATGACTTTTGCCTTCCGGCGCATGTCATTCGTCACTTCCGCAAGAGGCACGTTGAACATAGCAGACGCAACCCGTGCATGGATATCTTCTCCGCGTGCAAAGGTGTCGATGAGTTGCGTATCACGAGAAAGCATGGCCAGTACACGAAGCTCGATCTGTGAGTAGTCGCTCCCGATGAACACATGCCCCTTGCGCGCCACAAAGCCGTGACGGATCTCCATGCCACCTTCGCCTTTGATTGGAATGTTTTGCAAATTTGGATTGGTACTTGAAAATCTGCCCGTTGCCGCGCCATGTTGCACAAACGTTGAATGCACCGTGTCTTTGTTGTCCGCACAGGCAAGGAGCGCCTCGACATACGTCGAGAGGAGTTTCTGTACTTCGCGATGCTCCAGGATCTTTGGAATAATCGGGTGTGCATCAACGAGCGACTCAAGCGTCTCAGCGTTCGTCGTGTATGCACCACTCGCCTTTTGTTTCCCTTTTGGTTTCAACCCGAGTTTGCCAAACAAAAGCTCTGAGAGTTGTTTGGGGGAATTTAAATTAATGGAGTCTCCAGTAAGTTCGACCACCTCTTTTTCAATACGTGCGAGTGTTTCCAACATTCTCTCCCGAAGCTTCTCAAAAAACGGTCGGTCGATCATGATCCCCCACTCCTGCATGCGTACAATGATAGGAATGAGCGGCTTCTCAATCGTTTCAAACAAGGTAAATAGATTTTTCTTTTTGAGCTCTGCAACAATCGCATCATACGCTTCTGCCAATGTTTTCTTGTGTGTACGCTCAAGGATTGCTTCATAGGGAGGATTGGTGTTTTCTGAATAGAGTACCCAAAGTCCGATGGATGCAAGCTTCAAAAGCTCGGGATCGACCTCTTCAGTTGGCCCCTGTTCTTCAAACGCAAAAAGCTTCTTCAGTCTCGGTACCAAAGAGCGGAACTCGTATTCGGATACTTTTTCCATTACCTTTTCTTGGTTCACCATTTGCTTGTATGGCGTTTCGGGAATAGTAAAGGCCACTGGCGCATCACGACGAATCGTTGCGAGTGTCTTTGAAAAGAATGCATCATCTTTGTGCTCTTTGAGTACGCCAATAATGCGTGGTGTGAGTCCTGCGTCTTTGAGTTTGGGATTATCCCCGCCTGCTCCCGAACCATCGTGAGGGCGGGCAGGTTTTTCAAGCTCTTTATACAACGCTTCGATCGAGCCAAATGTTTGGATAATACTTGTCGCCGTCTTCTCTCCAATCCCCGGTACACCAATGATGTTGTCAGACGGATCACCTCGAAGTCCTTTGTAGTCGACAAGTTGTGGTGGTTTGAATCCATAACGGGCCACTACCCCGTCTTCGTCATAGAGCACCGTATCAGTCACCCCTTTCCTGAGGGTAAACACCTGCACCTTCTTATCATCTACGAGCTGAAGTGTGTCCATGTCGCCTGATGCGATGATGATCGACACGTCCTTGTCTTTTTTGAATTGCTCGACAAGCGTACCGATCACGTCGTCTGCCTCAAACCCTTCTGCATCGAGACACTCGATCCCAAAAGCTTTGAAAAGCTCTCGTGAACTCTGCAGCTGCGCCACCAAATCATCATCTGCCTTCACACGACCCTTTTTGTAATCGTCGTATGCAAGATGACGAAATGTCGGCTTCGGAAGGTCGTATGCTGCGACGATCGCATCGGGCTTGAGGTCTTCGACGATACGGATAAGCATCGACACGATCCCATAGAGCGCCCCTGTCGGTACACCTGCGCTATTGGTAAAACTTGGGAGCGCATGGTATGCACGATGAATCACCGCATGTGCGTCGAGTATGACGAGTGTTTTGCCGTGCCCCGCGGAGCCTCGCTCGTCACGCGAAGCTTTGGCGGAGTGTGGGCGAAGTGGGGTTGCCATGCCACTACTGTACTACCCCTTGGAGAGTTTTGCTACCGTTTGACAGATTTAGTATGAAATTATAATGTCAAATTAAATTCATTTAAAAAAATAAATCTCATGAAAAAGAAACGTGTATTACTTATTGTTCTTGCAGTTTTACTGATTGCAGGAGCTGGTTTTTTGGGTGGTAGTTATTTTATGTACAAAAAGATAACTAATTCAGAAAACTATGCTCGGCAAGTAGCAGAAAAAACCATTGATAGCCTTAACAACATAAATGGAACTGCTTTCAGCTACTATTCCATACCGGAGTATTCTACTTTTTGTTGGAAATTCAAAATTGCTTTATTTGAACCAGGGAAACTGAAAGAGCTTCAAAAAACTAAGGGGCAATCTTTTGGAGAAAATTTTTATAATACGCAAAAAAATATAGAAGACTATATTGCAAAAATCAGGAAACTCTGATCAAAACACAATAAGCCCCCTTAATCGGGAGCTTTTTATTTCAATATATTTTCTTAATAGATCTCTCCTCCCCTTCATGTCCAATCACAAATCTTTTCACATCTTCCTCAAGCAACCCTTCCACCTTCTCCGGCCATTCAATCACCACCAATGTATTTGGCTCATTTTTTATTGACTCCCATCCAATCACTTCCAATTCTTTTGCATCTTCGATACGGTATGCATCAATGTGAATGAGTTTTTGAAATTTTTCATTCTGAGTTTCGTACCATTTCGCAATGACAAATGTCGGACTCGTGATTGTTTCAGTTATTCCAAGAAGTTTTGCAATAGACTTCACCAGTGTCGTCTTGCCAGCACCGAGGTCGCCTGACAAACCTACGATAGTTGCCTTGGGGCCACTGTCGAGAGATTTGAATAGCTCGCTCGCTACCCTATCAGTATCCGCTTCTGTGTAGCTGATTTCCATATGGAGGGATCATAACACAAAACCTCCCCACCAAATGGTGGGGAGGTAATGTACTCAATTTAATGAGATTACACTGCAGGCTTCTTGTAGAACTGTCGGCCAACAACGATAAGTGCGAGGATCACGAGGATAAGGAGGAGCCATCCAACCAATGTATTTGGGAGGAATGATCCAAATCCGATCGTCGTTGCACCGAGCACGTTTGGACAATCGTCCGAAACAGTGATGAGTGCGTATGCGGTTGCGTCTTCCTGTGCACGAGTCTGTGTATTCGTGTAGACCACACTTGCAGTAGCAACGGTGAGGTTGCCACGGATCGCAGTGTCGTTTACTCGAGCATGGACGATGAGGGTGCCCTGTTCACCAGGTCGGACATTGCCGAGGTCAAGTGTAAGGGTACGATCAACGACCTGGTACTCGCCGCGACTTCCTGAGAGATACGTGATCTCATTTGGGAGTGCGAAACGAAGCACAGTGTTTTCAAGTGTCTGACTTGAGATGTTGCGATACGAGATCGTGTAATCCATAAGTCCATTGACACACATACGGTCATACGCACTTTCGACACGGAGTTCTAGTAATGACGGCGCGCTCTTGGCAGTCACGGTACTAGTAGTCACGCGTGAAGGCTGGACAATAACTCGTGGTGGCTGAGGTACTACAACGGGCGTTGCAGGGATATTTACCGCAATAGCGGTTGTTGAAGATCGGGTCGTTCCGTTGCCACAACGTGCAGTCATGCTGTAGGTTGTGGTCGTAACTGGATATACAACGATTGATCCGTCGCGTGCAGAACGATTGGTAAGACCGGGGTAGATATCGATAAAGTCGACATCACCTGATACATCCCAACTAAGCGTTGCACTTTCACCACGGGTGATGAATGAACGGCTTGGATAAAATCCAACGATCGAACAACTGTCGCCGTTGTCATTGTTGTCTTCATCGACATTAATGCGAACGGAGTCAGTATGGTTGCCAGGATAGGCATGGATCGTATAGGTCGTGTCTCGATCTGGACGCACTGTTACTTCACCATCTTCATTTCGATTGTTGAAGTTCTGATCGTTTGATCGAATATCGACATAGTCACAATTGGTTGTGCGCCATACGAGATCCGTTGAATCACCATCTTCGATAGAAGTGTCATCTGCTCGGAAGCTGTCGATACGACATGAGTCATCATCGTTGTTTGAACCATTCTTTACGATAATCGTAAGGAATCGCTGACCACCGATGTTTCCCGATGCATCGTATGCCGTAAGCGTGTATTCAGTACTTGCGAAGATTGCACCACTTGCAACTGAGCCAGATGGAGGGCGGTTGCCCGGATACGCAGCTGGGTGAATTGCAGTCGTCGCACAGTTCACTGTATCCCAGTGGAATACCGTACCCTGTCCGCGTTCGATCGTGTACTGCTGTGCAGTAAAGCTAAGTGGCTTACACTGACCAGTCGTTGTGCCACCTCCGTTGTTGCCACTACCCGTAACGGTAATAGTAATACTCTGAGGAGCACTGCGCTGACCTGCGATCGTGTAGCCCACGATCGTGTACGTCATGTTCTGAGTAAGTGTGCCAGTCTGGACACTCCCTGAAGCAGGACGATTGTCTGGATTTGCTGACGGCGTAATAGACGTCGCATCACAACCAGATGTTGACCAACTCACGGTCGTCGTTCCACCATATGCAACCGTTGAAGGATTGGCAGTGAAACTGTTCACGGTACATGCTGCCTCAGCTTTTGCAATAGAAAAGCCGCACACAACGATAAGTACTGCGAGAGTTGAAATAATATATTTATTCATAATCTGTAATAGTTATTTGATTAAAATTCGACAATAATTACTCTTTAGCACTCCAGATTCGGGCATCTGAGAGCCTGAAGTACTAAAGAATAAAAGGATGGTGGTTAGCACCATCCTTAGAAATTTGTGCATAACGTGCTTACAATACCTGTCCATTGCTTCCATATACTACATATCCGTTTCCACTCAAATTTCCGTTGTTGCCTCCAACAATAATCGGACTTGGTTGAGACGTGTTGTATACCGGAGGATTATTGGGATAATACACCTGAGGTGGTGTGTACGATGAACCAGCAAGTGATGAATTGTTTGTCCCAATTCCCACATACGAAGTTCCGCCGCCTATAGGTATAGGATACGGAACGTAACTGGTATTTGGAGTACCGAGTTTTGCTCCTAGGTATCCTCCAACCAAGCCACCAAGACCTGCTGCGACTGCAGTACCAGCGTTGCCGGAATTTTGGTAAATCACGGTTGGTGGCTGCGATACAGCATAGGAAGTCATCATTGGTTGTGCTGATACAAGTGTATTCTGCACCGGAACAAACATTGAAGATGTTGTGGTTGTTTGCGTTGTTCCACAACAATTTTTCAATGACGCACCCAATGTGACCCCTTCTTTCATAAGATCGGCGCCAAACCGGATATCTTCCTTTTGTTGTGTTCGAGCAACACCTGAAGCGCCGAGGTATTCCCAAGCGGACATTTCTGTTTTTGGAGCTGGTATAACCACAACCTGCTGATTGTTGTTTCCTGTGGTTGCCAAAGTTTGAGGATCTGCTTGTTTCGGCTTAGGCTGAAGTGCCGGAGATGACCAATCACCAAGTGGGTTGAGACAGTTGTTGTCTCCCAGTTTGGCAATATTCACCCATTCACCGTTATCATCCTTGAACCAAATACAATCAACACCAGGATCCAATAAGGAACCCTTTGCTGCATTTTTGTCATCATTAATACCATTGTTTTGTTCTCCGCCCTTGCTTTTTCCAAAAGCAAATCGGTCAGCAGAGGCTGCGATAATCCTGTTGTACTTTGCTTCTCCCCAAACCTTTTTATAGTCTGTGGCATCAGCAACAAGTGTAGAATGTCCTTTTGAGGGTTCGATTCCACGGGCCGCATTTTTTAAATATGCAATTGCCAGGTTGAGATGGTCGGGTTTGGCAGCATCAAGTTTAAATGGACTGTCCCATACAACGAACGGGTCGTTGGTGGCATGAGCGTTGAAGCTCGTTAGCGTTACAAAGAGCGCCATAAAAGATAATTTTTTCATCGTTTATCATTTTTTGGTTTAGAAAATTTTGTTTTCTTATTTTGGCTTTATATTATCACATATAATAGATATTGTCAACCCGGAAGTAGAGAATCTCACTTCCGGGCAAACTACCAAATTTTTGGTCATTTTGGGGCCTTATTTTATGGCTTTTTCTACTACCTACCACCTGTCTACTGTATACTATCTACACAATGGTTCACTTTGATGAAGAAGAACAGCAAAAGCGCTACGATCAGCTCCGTGCCGAGGAAGAAGAGGGGTTGGTTGCCATGCTTGCCGAGACTCGCTATGGCGTGCAGCATGTAAACCTCGCCGCACTCCCCATCGACAACGACGCGATCAGACTTCTGGAAGAAAAGGATGCACGCGAGCTCGACGTCGCTCCCTATAAGCTTGTTGGCAAAAAAGTATTTCTCGCAGTCCGTTCCCCTATCGCCGACGGTGCAGTACGGGCAAAAGAGATGCTTGAAGCCAAGGGCTATGAAGTGACCCTTGTCATGGCAAGTGAGGGAAGTTTAAAAAAGGTATGGAGCCGGTATGCAGATCTCTCCTTTGCGACGCGCACCCGTGCCGGCGGACTCGACATTTCCCAGGACGTGCTCGCCGAACTCTCACAAAAGGTCAAGACTATCGAGGACGCAGTGACTGAGATCAAGGGTGCGCTTGGCGATCAGGACGAACTCCACCACCTCTCACGCGTGCTTGAAGTGATTCTCGGTGCCGGCATCGGCCTCGGTGCATCTGATGTGCATATTGAGCCTATGGAAGATCATGTAGAGCTCCGGTTTCGACTTGACGGCGTGCTTCGCATCATCACAACGTTTGACCACGATACTTACAAACGGCTCAACACTCGTATCAAACTTCTCTCTGGTCTTAAACTTACTGTCATCTCCAATCCCCAAGACGGCCGCTTTAGTGCGTTTATGAAACAAAACAGTGAAGAGATTGAAATCAACTTCCGTACGTCTCTTATCCCAGGCGCATATGGCGAAAGTATTGTACTTCGTATTCTCAACCCAAAATCGATCCGCGTCGGACTCGAAGACCTCGGCATCCTTCCGCCAATGTTTGAGATATTTATGCGCGAGATCAAAAAGCCAAACGGCATGATCCTTCTCACGGGTCCGACGGGGTCTGGTAAGACGACGACACTCTACGCATTCTTGCAAAAAATATATAGTCCTAAAATCAAAATCATCACGATCGAAGACCCGATCGAGTACCACCTTGCGGGTATCACCCAGACCCAAGTTGATCACAAGAAGGGCTACACATTTCTCGAAGGACTTCGCTCCGCACTTCGCCAAGATCCAGACGTCATCATGGTGGGAGAAATCCGCGATCCAGAAACTGCCAAGATTGCAGTGGAGTCTGCGCTTACTGGTCACCTTGTTTTCTCAACGCTCCACACCAACAACGCACAGGGTGTGATCCCTCGTCTCATCGATCTCGATGTAAATCCAAAGATTTTGGTAAGTGCACTTTCACTTTCGATTGCACAACGTCTCGTGCGTACACTCTGTCCACATTGCAAAGCAGAACGTCCTGTAACGGATGAAGAAAAAACTTTGATCACTACGATCTGGGATGAAGCAGTAGCTAAGGGAAAGAATATGGAACAGTTTGGCGTAAAGAAAGATGTGACAAATCTTTGGGAAGCGAAAGGCTGCGTAGAATGTAATAACACCGGCTACAAAGGACGACTCGGTATATTTGAAGTGATCCAGACCGACGAAGCGATTGAAAAAATAATCGTCGAATCTCCGAGCGAACGCGACATCAAAAAGATTGCGGACGCACAAGGCACGCTTGATATGAAAGAAGATGGATTGATCAAAATTCTTCAAGGAAAGACGGATTTCAATGAGGTAAAAAGTGTTGTTGATCTCTACGAAAAGTAGTTCGAGCGAGTGGAAAGAATATTTTGAAAAATGACTTTCGGAGCGCGACTGGCGCGAGAACAGCAATTTTTCAGCAGAAAAATATGCGTGTCATTTTGAAGAATATTCTTTCCATGAGCGAGAAACAAAAAAGCTCCACAATTAAGGGAGCACTCTGGTTTGAATCGACTAACAACCGGCGCAGTGTGGCTTATATCGATACTCATCAAATGTTTTTTCTTTGGTGTTATTTTCTTTTTTTGATTCAGCTTTTTTATAACCATAACTGTATCCTGCATAGAAAGCTATAGCTATAGTCGCTAAAATAAGTAATAGGCCTTTCATTTTTATAAATTTATTTTGAAAAGAATTTTTGTATATGTTTCAATTAAAAAAGCACTAATCTCTAAACAGTCCTTGTAAATTAAAAAGATACAAGTAAAGAATAGTTGTAGGATAGCCCCAGCCGAAGCCAGAACGTCCTGCGCGTAAACCTAGAACCACATGGGCTGACTGCTTAGAGATTAGTGCCTTCTTAAGGTAGAATATATATGTCTAGTTACATGATATCATAGATATAAAATATGTCAAGCACCCCCTCCAATCCCCTCAATACTGGCCGCGATGACCAATTTTCGGACACTGTACTTCGTCCGGGATCATTTGATGACTACATCGGCCAGTCAAACATCAAAAAAAATCTCTCGATATTGATCGGCGCTGCAAAAACACGCGGACATTCTCCTGAGCATATTCTCTTTTATGGTCCGCCCGGGCTTGGGAAGACGACACTTGCGCATGTCATTGCAAAAGAAGTCGGCGCAAACCTGCGCGTAACGTCAGGACCTGCGATTGAGCGCGTAGGAGATCTTGCAGCAATCCTTACCAACCTTCAGCCAGGCGACATGCTCTTCATCGATGAAATCCACCGGCTCAACAAAGCAATCGAGGAAGTCCTCTACCCTGTCATGGAGACTGGTAAGATGGACATCATGATCGGCAAGGGCCCAAGCGCGCGGACGGTACAACTCGATTTGCCGCCGTTTACACTGGTAGGCGCAACCACACGCTTCGGCATGCTCTCTGCTCCGCTTCGCTCTCGGTTTTCAGGCGGAACCTTTCGGCTTGAATTTTATACACCAGAAGAAATAGCGACTATCCTTGCGCGCTCTGCGGGCATTCTCGATATCACCCTTCCGCAAAACGAGCTTGATTCGATTGCTGCACGATCTCGTCAGACTCCTCGCATTGCAAACTATCTGCTTCGCCGCGTGCGCGACTATGCACAGATGCACAAACGAGACATCGATGGCGAATCTGTAAAAGAGGCGTTCTCACTTCTCGGGCTTGATGAAAACGGGCTTTCTGCAAATGACTTACTCATATTAAAGACGCTGAAAGAAAAGTTTGGCGGCGGCCCGACTGGTGTCAAAAATTTGGCCGCAGCAACAGGCGAAGACGAAGGAACGATTGAAGATGTGGTTGAACCCT
>CAZRQQ010000012.1:0-20061 GCA_964602465.1 uncultured Candidatus Saccharibacteria bacterium | reverse complement strand
TACGATTCAGTATAGCAAATTTTGAGGTGTTCTTCTATTTGACTTACTTAATTAAATAGTGTATAATATAATAAATTAACAAAATATAAACATATGAAAAAAGTTCGAATGAAAATATCTGACGCCATTGAAATGGGACGATTTTTCACAGGTATACTCATATTCTTTCTACTGATTATTGTAATCCCTGTAGTATTTTTGTTTGAAGCAACATTCTATGTTGAAGGGAAATTACCCGACAGATCATTAGTAGAAATGTTTGCGTGCCTTACTACATTGGTAGTGATCGGATTATTATATGGGTCAATAGCGGAAAGAATTGACCTCAGAAAAATCATGACCAAGTTAACCGGATTCTAAGATCCATTCTAACCCCTTCTTAATTGAGGGGGTTATTTTTTTATCCCAAACCTCTCAGCCATCGCGCAGTACTCACACGTATTCCCTGCTCCATAGGTTTTGGTATTGCATGGCCGCTGCATCCAGCTACCATCTTTTATACACACATCATAATCTTTAATATCTTGGCGAAGTCGTTCTATTTCAGTACTTGTAATCTTTCGTGATTGAATTGCGTTTTTGTCGCCTTGCTTCGCCTCAAGGAATACGAGTCTTGATTCTGATACAGAAGTATTGCCACGAGACACTCCATTGATCAGATACGAATACATCGAAAGCTGACGCAAGTATGAGGACATGCGCCCTTCGTCATCTGCCTTATCGATCTCACCCGAAGTCTTGGTACCTCCCGTCTTCCAGTCAGTGACGCGCACTTCTCCTGAAATAATTTCTTCTACGACATCAATCTTGCCGGTAATAGTCAGATGTGCAAAATCTGCGTCGTGATATGAGAGATTCTTTTCTACTTCAAACGGCTGCGCAAGTTCACTTGCATATGTCTTTTGCCAACTTTCGATAATAGGTCTTGCAATACTGACAAATCGTTTCGCTTGCACCTCATCATTTCTCGACTCAATCAATGCAGTACGCAGAAGTTCTGCTTCGGCATCATGCCCGCCACGCAATATGTACTCAATAGTCTCGTGCACGACATTTCCCACATGGAGCGAATCGTTGAGTGGTTCGGGAAGTTGGAGCAAATTGCGGAAGTACCATTTCCATGGACATTCAAAGAAGTTGTTGAGCATCGTGACTGAAACTTTTTTCTTTTCATATTCAGCCACTACAAGACTTTTGATACGCTCTGCTTGATCTATTTCTACCGACTCAGCTTTGGAAACATATATTTTTGTATCAGTAGCAAGAAGCACTTTTTCGCTTTCTTCTCGTGACTCTTTTGCAAATATCGGTTCGGGGAGCTCGAGGATGATCGATGCGAGGTCTTGATCTCCGCCTGTGTAGCTCTGCCGTGCATAGCTGATAGTGAGATATCGCTTCGCACGTGTCATTGCCACATAGAGTTGACGCTTGGCGACGTCGATACTATTTTCTTCTTGCATCGCAGCGATGTCCTCCGGAAGCGCAAATGCCTGACGCCGACTTCCCATGAGCGACTTTTCATCCATATGCGCGATCCACACGCTTTCAAACTCAAGCCCCTTGGAGCCATGCAGTGTGAGCACCTTTACTCCCTCTTGCGCACCAAAGACGGCAAGCGGGATATCTTCACCGTACTCTTCCAGTCGATCGATGAAGATGAGAAAATCTTGCAGACTCACCTGTCCGCGCTTTGCAGACTGAGAGAGTGCAAGATGCAACAGGGTGCGAATGATCTCTACCCTTTTTCGCACTACTTCGTCATCAGTTGCATGCGCGAGAAATAATTCAGTACCAATGGTTTGGATAAGTCCATACGCGTCAGTTGTCGCTGAAAGTTCAATCCACGTTTGGAGCTTCTTGCCCCATGCTGCAATTGCTTCTGTATCAGATTGCAATAATTCACTGATCGTAAGTTTGCGCGGAGTATTTTTTGCAAGAAATTCGTGCCCATTGATTGATGAAATACTAGTAAGTGGATCAAGCAATGTACGACTGAGTGCTATAGGGCCAAATGGTTTTGTGATGGCTTCGAGTATTGTGAAAAATCGTTTCGTATCAGGAAGTTCGAATAGTCTCAAGGATGATGAAGCTGCAACAGGGATACCCATGCCGCGGAGTATTTCAACTGCCGCTTTGACCTGGTAGTTTTTGGGGACGAGCACTGCAAAGTGATTAGGGTCGAGACCTTGCGCAATCTTGTCTTGTATATCAAGCGCTGCGCGGAGTATTTCATCTCGCGGATAGTCGCATTCAACTAACCGAATCTGATCGTTTGCATGCGTACTTCCGACAAGTTTGCCATCGGCCATTGAGCTTTGAAGCAACGTTTCTGCCGCATCGAGCACGACTTGCGTTGAACGATAGTTGTGCGTGAGCGTGATAAGCTTTGCTTTGCCAAAGGCAGATTTGAATCCTTCAAAGTATGCGAGCGATGCCCCACCAAATCCATAGATAAGCTGCCGATCATCCCCTACCACAAACAAATTGGGCTGCTCTACTTCACCCCACACTTTCTTGAGGAAATCATTTTGAGTACCGGTCGAGTCTTGATGCTCATCAACAAGTACGTACAGATATCGCTCGCGGATGGTCGCAGCAGCTTCATCACTTTCGGAGACTGTCTTCACCAAGAGATCGAGTACGTCATTGTAGTCAATAAGTCCTCGTTCCTTTTTGAGTACTTCATACTCACTATAAAAATCTGCAACTTCAAGACTGCGCTCTAGACTTTCGATGCGAGTCTGCGCCTCCTTTTTGAGCTGCCCCTTACTTTCTCCTCTTGAAGAAATACTTGAGGGATCATTACTGACTCGTTGAATTTCTACAGCAACTTTTTCTCTGAATTCCGCTGGGGTAATACGATCGCGTTTGAGGGTACCGATGAGAGACTTGAGATCGCGGAAGTACATCGAAGGATTTGCACGCGGTCGCAGATATTTCCAATCGCGTGAGGTCAGGATCTCATCAAAAAACGCAACGCTTGCTGCATCTTCGAGAAGCTCCGGTACACGACTGTCATCAAGAAGTTCGTGAAATTCTTCGATAACGTCGAGCGCAAATGCATGAAAAGTAGATACGCGTACTTTGGTCGCAGTCGGACCAATGTATCGGATGAGGCGCTCGCGCATTGCCTTTACGCCAGCATTAGTAAATGTCAGACACAACACACCATCTGGTGGCGTATCAGTCTGGTCCAAGATATGCGCAATGCGAAGCGAGAGTACCTGCGTTTTCCCCGTCCCCGGACCTGCCACCACCATCACCGGACCGTCGATGGTCTCTACGGCCTGTTTTTGCTCAGTATTTAAGCCATTCAGCGCCTCTCGGTATGCATCCATGAAAGGATTGTAGCATGCTAGAATAGTCCCATGCCCCGCCTTCTTTTTGGAATCATTGTCTCAACTATCCTCGTAGGGATCTCGTATTTTACTGCAAAAATGTACTCGCTCGGCTTACGCTTTGACACAGTCGCAACACGACTTGTCTTTTTTTGCTTTCTCTTGATCCCACTCTTATTTGTCGGGAGTATCATCCTTGCCCGGTACAACATGATCGGGGCAACACTTTATAGAGAAATGCAAGTCCTTGCAGGTGTCGGATTCTATCTCTTTCTCGGAGCGATCGTGCTTGGCATTTGTCTCCTCGTCGCAGTGATTGCAGGAAAGACTCTTCCGGGCGGCATCGCATGGGGTGTTTTCGTCATCTCGCTTCTCATTGCAGCAGTTGGATTTATACAATCTCGATCAATCTCTTTCGTGGACTACACCATCACACTTACTGATGCGCCAACTTCATGGAATGGCAAAACTGCAATCCTTGTCTCAGACACACACTTTGGACTTGTAAATCATGGTTCGTTTTCAAACAAAGTCGTTGATGCGATGCTCAAGATAAAACCGGATTTTGTCCTTCATGCAGGAGACTTTTATGATGGACCATCGGTCGATACATCGCCTATGACTGTGAGCTGGAAACGACTCACTACTGCAATTCCTGTATTTTATGCACCAGGCAATCACGAAGAATATGGCAACTACGCAGGATTTCTTGATTCTATAAAACATGCGGATATCACTGTGCTTGATGACAAGAAAACAATCTATGACGGCGTACAGATCGCAGGTATCACCTATCGCGCCGGCAAAGATGATCCGGATGCAGCACGTGCAATCGACGCACTCGATCTTGATCCGAGTGCACCATCAATCCTTATCAACCATCCCCCAACTTCACTTGCTGCCGCACAGGAGCACGGCGTTGATCTCCAAGTCTCGGGCCACACCCACAATGGACAGTTTTGGCCAATGACGTACCTCATCCGCAAAATGTACGGACCGTACTATCACGGCCTTGCTCCGTACAAAGACATGACTGTCATCACTACTTCAGGTGTCGGTACCTTCGGCCCGCCGTTCAGACTCTTCAATCCACCCGAACTCGTACGGATTACATTTAAGACAAAATAAAAAAAGCAGAAGATAATTCTTCTGCTTGCATGACATGCGTTGTCATGAACGTTAATTGTACGCTATCCCTCCCGTCGGTGGTGGGGGTTGGATTGTATCACGCTGAACTTTTGTCGGAGGTGGAGGGGGTATCCTTTTGAGACCGCCACCTTTTTTCTCAACATTTTTGTTATTTCCGCTTTTTGGACAATTAGAACATCCTTCTTTTTCCACCTGTTTTTCTTCCTTTATTTCAGGTTTGGTTTCAGAGATAACAGATGAGGGAGGCGGATCAATTACCGCCGCTTGTTGTGCATACTGGCAAGGATTTGTTTTCCGTGCAGCCAAAATCGCTTTGAGTGAATCGATTTCCTTTGTATGCAATGATGCATTATAAATGCGATCATCTTGCATACATATCAGCGAATCAATCACCCTAATGGTGTCTTGAGCCTGTATTTCCGCAAGAATCTGAAGTTTTTCTTCACGATTTGCATTTTCAATAGAGTCAGCTTTTACGGTTTTCATTTGCAACGTATTCCGCCTTCCTTGTGTCAGATTATTCACCTTGTAGCCGAGGGAATCTGTGCCGTTTTTATTTATACGGCTCCACCAAGTCGTTGTATGCGGAAAAAGAAACCATCCCACTACAAATAGAGCACATGCTATGGTTACTGTTAGGCTGATAGCTTTCGCTTTTTTCTTTTCTTCCTTCTTGGAAGTTCTTTTTGTATTAATAAAAAAGAGAAGCGCCACAATAAGCCCCGTACTAGCAAGTGTTATCAGCCAGTTTGCGTAGAGAATATCCCAACATTTCCAAACAGTGTATCCGCCAAGCAGTACAACAAGCACAACAACTAAATCCTTAAGTGTGAAAGATCTTTTTTTAGAATTCTGCATAGTATTTATTTTTTAAATTGTACAAATTGGTTACTATTCAATATATTATCATAATATAATAATCTGTCAAGTATCCCTTTAAATAAGGGTTTTTGGGAATTTGCAGAAGCAAAACATGGTCGCCTTATGGCTCCCTGTTTATGCATTGGCAAATTATAGTCGCTTGTCTCCTTAATTTGCAGAAGGTACGGGATTCGAACCCGTGAAGGCTTTGACACCTTACTCGCTTTCCAAGCGAGCGCACTAGACCACTATGCGAACCTTCTATTGTTACCACCCACCCGCGTTGTCCTCAAGACTGTCCCAAAGATAGAGCGAAAGCTTGGTACGCTCGCCGGCGTACGCTTTGGCAAGCGTGTGCATTTTTTCATGGGTTGGCACTTTGCGCAACCCAAATACCTTCACAAAGCCTTTCTTGATCGCGAGGTCCCCTGTAGGGAGTACATCGGGACGATTGAGTGCAAAGATGAGAAACATATGCGCCGTCCACTCGCCTATCCCCTTCACTTGCACTAAATGGTCGATGATTTCTTGATCAGTCATCTTGTGGAAGTGTTTCGGATCAATAGTCTTATCCAAAAACTTTGCCGCGAGGTCACGCAGATACTTCGCTTTTTGCAGTGACACACCCGCGCTTCGAAATTGTGCGTCGGTGAGAATAAGGATGTCGTTGGGTGCTGGAAAAGTTTTCCGAGGCCAAAGAGCAATAAACTTTTTCAAAATCGACGCGGCAGCCTTGCCTGAGAGTTGTTGAAATATAATTGATCGTACAAGTGATGCAAAGGGGTTGTCAGAAGGACTAAGTGGACGAAGTTTCTTTTTGTCGATACAAAGTTTGGTCGGCATATTAGAGCGCCATATCTGAGAGTGCCTTGATACGCTTTTCAACCGGCGGATGGGTCATAAAGAGTCCTGAAAGGCCTCTGCTGATTTTTCCAAACGGATTGGAGATGTACATATGCGCAGTTGCGTTCGATGCGGTTTTCATCGGAGCACCGTAGCTCGATATCTTGCGGAGCGCGGAGGCAAGTCCGTCGGGGTAGCGTGTGAGGAGCGCGCCGGACGCATCGGCGAGAAATTCGCGTTTGCGTGAGATCGCAAGTTGAATGAGTGTTGCGATAATTGGCGAAAGCACAATGAACACAACACCAACAATTGCGAGTATATTGCTTCCCCGATTGTCATCATCACGACTACCTCCTCCAAAGAACACGCTTCGTGTAAACATGTCGGCAAGGATCGATACAAACCCCACCAGCACTGCGACCATACTTTGGAGCAGGATATCCCTATTGCCGATGTGCGAAAGTTCATGCGCGATGACGCCTTCGAGTTCACTACGATCGAGTATCTGCAACAGTCCTTGCGTCACTGCCACAGACGCATGCTTTGCATTTCGGCCTGTTGCAAATGCGTTGGGTGCAGCATCATTGATAATGTACAACCTTGGTTTCGGAAGTCCGGCCGTGATGGAGAGATTTTCAAGGATGTTGTGAAGTTCTGGATATTGGGATTCAGATGCCGGCACGGCTTTGGCCATCGAGAGAGCGATCTTGTCCGAATACCAGTAGCTCGCGATATTCATCACAACAGAAAAGACGATGGCGATCAGCAAGATATCAGGATTGCGATACTGCATAGAAAAGAAATAGCCAAGTCCAAGGATGATAGCCAAAAATACCCCCACAAGGAGCCAGGTCTTGGCGATATTTGAAGAGCGATGGGTATACAAGGTGGCCATACAGTATATATAGCATTATTTTAGATTTTTTTCATAACCGAATTAGTATCATGTATGCAAATGTACAAATATGAAAAAATATACTGTTTTACTGTTACTGTTCTCGATCTCTAGTTGTGAAAAGTCAGAAACGCCGCCACAAACCTCGGTGGTACAAACCGATCTTTCACCATTTGCGATCGATCATCCAGAGTATGTATTTATTACCCGAGCCGATCTTGATGAAGTGCGGATTATAGGAAAGCACTGCTTCCAGAATCCTATCACTGGCGAGACCTACGACTGCAATCTCTGGTGCCTCGTCAAAGTACCGGCGTACTGGGGATACTATTACGGCAGGATGTATATCAGTACCACCAAACAACTGTACTCGATCAACGCATCAAACACAGAGCTCGCCCGAAGTATCGTTCGAGAACATGGCATTGCACTTGGACGTCGATGCAACACCTGCGCCAAACACTACCCAGGATTTGAAATCATCGACAGTATCAAACGTCCGTAACAACAAATCTCTGCTTACATGGCAGAGATTTTTTCTATTAACTGCAGTATGTATCCTTTTGCCGTCTCACCATAGTAGTACCATCCGCCTGCAAGAACGGCGACGATACCAATGAAGATGAGAAAATTTCTAAAACCGTGATGTGATTTAACTTGCGGCACGGCGGTCTTGCCGTCAATGATTGCAAATGCCTCATCGACATCGCTTATCTTCCATCCCCCACCAAGCAAAAGATCTTTCTGAATATCCGCCCGCGCCTTCCCCGCTGTCATTTGGAGCCTGATGAATTGGAGCAGTTCTGAAGTGATCATAAATATAGTATACCTTAATTAGTTATTTAGTTTTAAATATACTGTAATTAGAAAATATAAACCTGTGTTCAGTTGAAGCACTTTTATAAACAGTATCTGATAAATAGCAATTACCGGCATTATCGGGTACACGATATTTAAAAACCAACAGTTCGCTTGGTGTTTTTATCCAATCACCGCCGAGTTGTTTACATATATAGTGCGAACGTTCAAATATGGCAATAAATGAAATATACCCGAGAAAAAACATGACTAAAAGAATACTTGTAAGTTTCTTAGAAAACTTTGAAGATATAAGTTGTAGTAAAAACAGTACACTCATCGAAACGACTAGAACCACAAAGAAACTTTTGATTGCCTGGGATTCCCCATTTTCTTTATCGGCAACTATTGTACGCACCATAAAATAAAGCGCGGGTAAAACAGCAATAATCAAACTGAATAGCGCTTTCTTTATTATTTCAATTATTTTATATTTTTCTCGTTTTATGGGACTATTGTCTGCTTTAAGCTCCATATTAAATTTAAAACTTCACCTCAACTGGCTGAGATTCAGCGCCATTGTCGTCGATGTCAAAGAAGTCTGATTTGGTGAAGCCGAACATCTTGGCGATCATGTTGCCCGGAAAGACCTGGAGACGGGTGTTGTAATCGCGGACGTTGCCGTTGTAAAAGCGGCGGGCTGCCTGGATTTTGTTTTCGGTATCAGAGAGTTCGCGCTGGAGTTCGAGGAAGTTAGTATTGGCCTTGAGTTCTGGATACGCTTCAGATACTGCAAAGAGTGATTTGAGTGTGCCTGCAAGTACATTTTCAGCTTGTGCATGATCTGCGGGAGTCGTCGCGCCCATCGCAGCTGCACGTGCAGCACTTACCTTTTCGAATGCAGTGTTTTCGTGAGTCGCATAGCCCTTCACCGTGTTTACAAGATTTGGGATCAGGTCGTATCGACGCTTGAGCTGCACTTCGATATCAGCCCATGCTTCCTGCACGCGATTGCGCACGGTGACAAAACCGTTGTACGCAAACACAAGCCACAAAACGATAACACCAAGAATGATCAATATAATAGTCATACACTGAGTATACACCTTCCACCACGATTGACAATATAGTCAAATTTGCTACTATGATGCAAAACACTATGTATGAAAATAGCCTATTTTTTACTACGTCCATTTAAATTTCTCTGGAACGCTGCTCTTCGATCAAGAAAATATGCAGATGAAGTCATGACCAGAAAAAGGAGTGCTGGACTAGTTGATTTTACAAAATTTATTGTTTCATCCAAATAAAAATCCCCCGGTATAGCCGGGGATTTTTTTATTTCTTCTTTTGATATTGTTCGAAGAGGACGAGGAGTGGTGATGCGAGGAATATTGAGGAGTACGTTCCAAAAAACATACCGATCGCAAGTACGGTTGCAAAGAGTTGGGTTGATTTTGGTCCCACAATCGCAAGTGTCACCACCATGACAAGCACCATGAGTGAGGTATTGATTGAGCGTGCAAATGTTTCTGCGAGACTTTCGCCAACAATCTCCGGGAAAGCCTTGCCTTTGGTATTTGTCCCGAGGTGTTCACGAATACGATCAAAGACGACAATTGTATCTGAGATTGAGAGTGCGAGCGTCGTAAGAAGTGCGACTACAAAAAGCGTATCAAGCTCAGCTCCTGTGAAATGACTGATGATGGCAAATGCACCGAGCGGGATCGCGATGTCGTGAATAAGTGCAATGATCACTGCTGCACCATACTTCCATGACGACACCGGTTTGGATACTTTGCGAAATGCATATGCCACGAAACAAATGATGGCGACGAGCACAAGTACGATCGAGACGACTGCTTTGCGTTTGAGTTCCGCTCCCACTGACGGACCGATAGTGGTAAAGTTTTCAACGCGTATATCTGTGCCGAGCGTTGCAACTGCTGCATTCTTTTCAGTCTCGGTGAGTGTGTGGGCCTTGATGATGACACCCTTGTCCCCAGTCGGCTGCACGAGCGCATCAGGAAGTGTAGTAAGCGATGCCTTGATCGTCGCACTATCGGGACGAGTAGTCGTATACGCTGCTTGGATTTGTGAACCACCCTTGAAGTCAATCCCGAGCGGAAGGCCAAATCTGATCACCGCCGCGATCGCCACCACGACAAAGATAGAGGATAGGGTGATGAAAAAATTTTTATATTTGATGACAAACATGGTTTAGAAATGAAATCCGCTACTAAAAAGAATGCGTCCGATCTTCGTGCCTTCCATCGTCGGCAGTGCGCGCAAGAAGAGCTTGGTAATCGCGATCGCTGAGACCAAACTCACGATCACCCCGAGACCGAGTGTGAGTGCAAAGCCTTTGATAAGTGAAGTGCCAAACCAAAAGAGAATGACGGCGACGATGAGACTTGCGGTGTTCGCATCGCGAATGGAGAACCATGCTCGATCAAACCCCGCAGCAATCGCGTCCGTTGCAGACTTGCCGCGTGCACGTTCTTCACGCATGCGTTCAAAGATGAGAATGTTGGCATCCACCGCCATACCGATCGAGATGATAAATCCTGCGATGCCCGCAGCAGAGAGCGTAACCGGAATGAATTTGTACAGGAGAAGCGTGATGATGACATAGAGTGTGAGCGCAAGCACTGCGACAACTCCTGGAAGTCGGTACCAGAGGATAAGAAAGAGTGAGATGATGATAAATCCGATGACTGCAGCTTTGACACCTGCATTGATCGCTTCTGCGCCAAGTGTCGCACCGATAGTCTGCGTGGAGATAAGACTGATCGGCACCGGAAGTGCGCCTGAGTTGAGGCGTCCGACGAGCTGACGTGCTTCTTCGGGTGTAAAAAGCCCTGAAATCTGCGCCTGCCCTCCACTGATCGCCTCGCGTACGACCGGAGCTGAGATCACGGAGCCATCGAGGTAAATCGCGAGCACCTTGTCGATGTTTTCGCCAGTAATTTTCTCGAAGAGCTTTGCGCCTTCGTCATTGAACTGAAGCGTTACGGTCGGCTCACCAGTACTTGGGTTGAATTCGAGCTGTGCACGCTTCAGGTATTTGCCATCAAGTCCAGTTGCGACAAAGTTGTCACCCACATTGACCGTGACCTGACCATTTGCATCCACAGTTGCCTTTTGGATGTTGCTCTTGGGATCAGCCTGAATCTTGAATTCCAAAAATGGTGTCTGTCCGATCGTCTTGATCGCCTCATCGATATCAGTCACACCAGGAAGCTCAACAGAAAGGCGGTGTTCGCGCGTACCATTTACAAGCCCCGTCTGCACTTGCACGACCGGTTCTGATACTCCAAAAGAGTTCACGCGTCGTTCAATCACATCACGAAGTGCATCCATTGAATCTCCGACCCCATCTGCAGGGACCTGGGTCACATCTGCCTTGTACAAGAGGTAGCTTCCGCCGGAGAGATCAAGCCCAAGGTGAAATGGATGACGCGCAACAATATCCGTGTGTCCAGGCTTCACTCCACGAAAGAGAAGAAATCCGAGGAATGCACCAATCAAGAGTACGGCGAGGGCAGCAATGCGTCGTTTGATCATAAAAGTAGGGACATTGTAGGCTTTTTTGCATCATAAATCAATATAGACAAAACATTGACTTTACATACTACTGTGTTTTTATTTCTTGAAGACTCGGTGAACGCCGTATGGGATGAGAATGCCGAGGAGGATACCCACGAGCACATCGATCGGATAGTGCACACCGACATAGATCCGTGAGAGTCCAATGACAAACGCGAAAAGGAAAAGAAATACCCCGAGTCGTTTGTGATACAAGTACGTCGTCGTTGCAAGCGCAGTGGTGAGCGCAGCGTGTGCTGACGGAAATGAGTACCCGCTTTGTTGTACAAGCACATTCACTGCATCTGCAAATACCACAGCTGGACGTTCATGTGCGATCAAGATTTTGATCGTTTCGACGACGATCCAACTCGCCCCGATCGAGAAGACGAACTCCCCTGCTTGTGCAAAGTTTTTTAATCTATCAAGCGGTTGTGCATGTCTGATTGGTATCCAGACCACTATATAGAGTATCGTCGCAATCGACACCATCCACGCGAGATAGGTGGTGAGAAATATCATGAACACATCGAGGCTCAGGTAGTAGCCGGCGGCATCATTGACGAAATGGAAAAGGGTGAGATTGAAATGTTGCATACTAACTAAATCCTAAAAATTCATTGTAAATGTCGTCGGGGTGGCTTGCACGTTCGTAGCGGGCCATCGAAAGGATGACACCGAGCCCGATACATTCCCCTAGTATATGCGATCCGCCATAGCTCATAAATGGAAGTGGGATACCCGTGACCGGCATGATACCGATATTCATCCCGATATTCACAATAACGTGACTAAAGATCACAAGTGCATACCCCGTACAAAAGAGTGTCTCAAAGTTTGACGCGCCAAGCCGTGCATGAAGCATGATGCGAGAGAGAAATACGCCAAAGCTCGCAAGTACGATCACTGCACCGACCAGTCCCCATTCTTCGGCAAATGCTGCAAAGATAAAGTCGGTCTGATACTCGGGCAGATAGTTGAGACGACTCTGTGTACCATACCCAAATCCCTTGCCAAGTACACCGCCTGATCCGACAGCTATCACGGATTGGTATGCGTTGTAGCCAGAGCCCCGAATATCTGCAGTGGGATTGATAAAAGTCATAATGCGCGCCTTTTGGTACGGCTTAAACAGTGCAAGCCACGCGACAAGAAATGCAACAATGCCCACGCCGAGTACGAAGAAAATATGTTTTTTGGAAATACCGGAGATGAGTGCCATGCCGAGCCAGAGTGCCGCAATCACCATCGCCGAACCAAAGTCGGGTTGGAGCAAGATAAGCCCAATCGGCACGAGCACGTACACGACAGAGATGAGCAAGTGTTTGATGCGTGCGATCTCGATATGTCTGCGTGAAAAATATTTGGCAAGCACCGCGATCACGGCGAGCTTCACGATATCAGTCGGCTGAAATGAAAAGCCGCCCAGATCAAACCAACTCTGCGACCCTTTCACCGTCTTGCCGACAAGGAGCACGAGCACAAGAAACCCGAGTGAAATACCGTAAATCAAGACGACATACCGTGAGTCACGGAAAAATCGCATATCACTTCGCGCAATGATAAATGCAAGCAGGAGCCCAACTCCAACCCAGAGCAATTGCTTGCCAAAGAAATGCTCAGAAGAACTAAACGACGTCATCGTCGCCATACCACCGAGGAGCATCGGTACAATGGACGCCACAAGGATCCAGTCGATGCCGCGAGTTAGTCGGGAGAACTGTGCCATCATAGCGGAGTCGAGGTAAACGGATTGAGCCGTGGAATGATTTCGATGCGTGCGATCGTGGTCGGCATAGCAAATGGCCAGGTAAATACAACCGTTTGATCGCCCTGTCCCAGAAGTGTACCGAGGTATGCCTTTGAGGAGGTGACTGCATTGTCATCGGCATCGTAGAGGATTGCGACAACCTCAACATTTTTGAATGTAATACGGCTCGTGTTTTCAAGAGTCGTTGTCACACGCGTGAGATCACGCTGTGGTTCGAGAATCGTGCGGTCAGTTTTGACGACAACTTGTGAATACGAAAGCGGAATCTTTTCCCATGGCAGTGGCGGCACAATCGAAAACCGTACAATCGATGGCGTCACATTCCCTGACTGAATGAGCGTCTCGACGATCGCTGTGCGTCCCATGGTACC
Source organism: uncultured Candidatus Saccharibacteria bacterium (assembly GCA_964602465.1). Lineage (GTDB taxonomy): Bacteria > Patescibacteriota > Minisyncoccia > Phycocordibacterales > UBA9973 > UBA4124. Next base: position 6,447 of record CAZRQQ010000012.1, on the reverse strand, counting down.
GAGAAACGTCGAACCGGTGCGCTCCGTGATGAGCGTGTTGTTTTCATCATAGAGTTTGAAGGAGTACCGCATCGTCCGCGCTGCTGCAGTCGGATACGTGTGCTCGATGTATGCAACTGCATGCACGACCCCCGGACGAATCTGAAATGTCCGCACCCAACGCACCTTTGGATCAGCCAGTTCGCTCGCACAATAAAACGTACACGGCCCGCCGCAGTCGATGCCGACTTCACCCTGATTTTGCTTTTGGTCATAGCACGTGGGCGCAACTTTGGTCGCCTGTCGTACCACAAGCGAAAGAAGTGCCGCGAGCACCACAAGCACTCCGAGCAGATACATCAATTTGCGCTGCTGCGCCCAGTTCATATCGGTGCAGTATAGCCTGCCGTCGCCCTTTAGACTATCTGAATTATTGGCAGGCACAGCAAAAAACCGCTCATATAAATAATGAGCGGTTTTACTAAGAGGATAAAAAACTACAAATCAACTCCAATACTTGTGAAGTTTGCTTCGGGTGTTAATTCCTTTTGAATTTTGCCAGAAGTAAGCGATTGGTTTTCATACACCCTGGCCGACTTCAATATTGCAGTATACCTGCCTGTGATTGGCGCCTTGTTGATTATTGCAGCAGTATGTAACAGAGCAGTAGTTCCTGCAGGAATCCTGAAACAGGTTCCTTTATCATCTGCACCGTTTACTATAGTAAAGTCTTTGAAACCACACCAAATCTTACTCATTGATTGTTCTACTGAATGTCCCTCAATCTTGATAACACACCCCATGGCTCCATCAACACCTTCCAAGGTGGCAGATGGGACCACTTTCTTTGAAATAAAGATATCCTTACTTTTTGTAGTGATGGATACATTTATACCAATTTGAGGATTTCGTGCACTTTCTAGCACAGAAGATTTCAAAGCTATTATCACATCATCTTCGGAAGTTTGGGCGGTTTCTTTTTTGCACGAAGCAATAACCAGCAGTGCTGCATAGAGAAGTATTCTTTTCATGTCTTAAATTTTTAATTGTTTTTTGTTTCCATATAAAATAACATAAATATCTATATTAGTCAATATACGAAAAACCCCTTTATCTGAAGGGGTTTTTCGAGGATTAGTTCCCTATTTGTTGAGCAGCTGAAGCGTCATTGGACCGACGTTCCCGACTGCGGGAAGGCCGTATTTGGTTTGGAATCGTTTGACCGCTTCGCGAGTCATTGGGCCAAATTTACCATCCGAAGATCCGGTGTATACACCCTCACTCTTGAGCCGACTCTGAAGCACGACAACATCGATACCTTTTGATCCCACCATGAGGCGCTTGGTGAAGGTAAACTTTTCACCAGTTGAAGCTGTAGAAGTTGTTGGAGTCGTAGTTGTCGGAGCAGCTGGTCTGCCACCTGTGCCGTTACAAGGCTCACCAGTTACATAACTATATCCCGCAGCTGACAAACATCCATACGGCAAGTTGCATGGCTGACCATTGAAGTTACTATAGCCTGCAGTTGAGGTGCAGCCAGGAGGGAGTGTGCCGTTACTTGTAGTGATAGTAAATGGCGCATCAGAATCATCAGCAGCTACAGCAACACTAGAAGTTACTGACACGGTATATGTTCCACTTGTTATTCCTGAGTATTCACTTGTTGGAATAGTAAATGTTTCTGTTCCGTCATTTGCAGTTGATATCGTTGGAACATTTGGATCGCTAGTGAGATAAATCAAAGTACCGTTCGTCTTACGAAGTCCGATCCAAACATTTTTATCTGTTGGAACATTGCAGTTTTTCCAAGTTACCGTAAGCTGCTGTCCTGCCTGATATGTTTCTCCACCATTTGGAGAAAGTAGTTTGATATAAGGAATTGTTGTACAAGTAGTAGTATCTGCTGCCGCTAAAATCGTAAAGTATTCTTCACTCATATCTTCAGACGTAGCTCTTGAATCACAATACGCTTCAGAGTTATCCTTTCCACAAAAAACGCGTATTTTATATTTACCCGGAACAACACTTGAAGGAATCTTCCATTCATATGCCCTCGTCGCAATCGATACGTCAGAGAAAATATAGTGACTAAAATTATTTTCATCTACAAGTGCGAGACCGATATGTCCCGGAGTTGGTTGATTTGATGCGGCCCATTCAATTTTTACTTCCTCCCCAACTCTAAATGTTTCATTACCATTCGGAACAAATAAAGTAATGATTGGAGTAGTTGACGGGAGCATTGTTACTACTACGGATTTACTTGCATAATTACACGGTTGCCCTGTACCTGACGCAGTCGGTGTCCCCCAACACTGCGGAACAGCTGACGCCATAAGAGTGTACGTTGGCATATTACCTGGAAGCGTCGAAGCAGTTGATAGAGATCCGTCTGGTGACAAAAGATTTGTACTACCCTCACCTCTATTTATAAATACTGAATTACATCCTGTTGTTGTCCATGAAAGCGTTGAAGCCCCTGCGTATGGGATAGGATTTGGATCCGCAGTAAATGAATCGATCGTACAAGTACCATAGTCTGGATACGGCAATGGAATGATGGTAAACGATTGGTCGCTTACATCAGATGCAATCAGAGTGTCGGTGTTGTCATAAAACTGAATTTGTAGTTTATAACTTCCCTGTTTAGGATACTTAGGAAAAGGAAGAGAAATAGATGACCCACCAGCCCCTCCTGCTGGAACAGAGCCCATGTAGTACGTCTCAGAGTTTGTAGAAATTATTCCAACTGAGAGCATCGCGGTAGAACTAATACCTGCAACCTTCCATTTAACATCCACTGTCTGTCCTCCTTGGTATTTTGCACTAACATTTGGAGAAAGTACGGTTATTGACTGCGCTCGTACCGTCACTTGTACTGGGTAAATGGGGCCGGTGTTGCTTACTGTCGCTGAATTGTTTGGGCCAACTGCCGTAATGCCGTAGCGAGTTGTGGTAGTAAGTGGACCTGTGTTCATTGAGCCATTTGCCGGGCGAACGATAGATGGATCGCCTGCGATGTTGAAGCTGACACTGTCACACCCCGTCGTTGTCCATGAAATAGTTGAAGAACCACCGGGTACAACAACCTCTGGACTTCTCGTAAAAGAAGTAATCGTACACGCACCTTCGGCAGATGCTTGCGTTTGGAACAAAAAGATAATGATCGGTACGAGTACTACAAAGAAGAGTTTTTTCATGCAATGGGTGTTATGAGTAATCCACTAACTATACTACAAATACCGGATAATTCAATACTAGTTGTTGATAAACTGAAAACCGGATTGATAGCTTGTCGCAGGTACAAGGTCGAGATTGGTCGTATTGGTCGCTGCGTTTTCGAGTACTGACATGCGGAGCTGCTTGAGTGCAACACGATAATAGGTGTTGAGCGAACTTGGAGCAGAGAGCGTGATCGTCACCGTGAAGCGATGCGCGGTATTTGCAGTGAGTGCATATGCGTCACCTATTGTCGGCGTGTCACCTGAAGTCAACGTTGCTGATGCCGTGCTTTTGGTATCAGAAACTGTGGGCGAGGCTGCCTTTTGGAATACGTACGCAAGCCCATTCGCACCAGTAGCAGTGTCTGCGAGCTGTACGGTCTTGCCGATGGTGGCATTTCTCATCGGAGTAATGGTGATCGGTACGGTGTACACTACGGCATTAATCGTGTTGGAAAGACCAGATTTGACGAGACGGTAGGTCGGTGCCTCCATCTTTACGACTGCAGCAAGAGAGCACGGAACTCCGAGCGTCATGCTGTATCCTGCAGTTGACGTACAGCCGCCGGGAATAAGGATGGATTTGTACACGGTCGCAGGGTTGCCGAGAGTTGGTTGTACCCAGCTGATCGCAAGTGACGTTGATGGCGCAGCGCCAATACCAGTCATTGATCCCACGAGTTGCACTCCATCTGGCGCAGTGGTCGCAATATCAACATACATCGTAACTGTCTTGCTTTGTCCTGCTGCAAAGTACAGTGCAGCGGTTGTTGCCGCAGTTTTAGGAACATTGACCTGTACACCGTTGACATAGGTGCGCATTGCGGTGATATAGGAGGGCGATGATGGCGTCTGGGAGACATTTACATTGATGTACTCTGCTTGAAACGGAGTCACACCATTGGTGACCGTGTATTCTACAAGCCGCACCTGCTGGCTTCCTGGAGCGACGAACTGAATCGCTGGAGTAGTAGATGCAAGCTTGATATTGACCGAAGCTGCAGCAAGGGTATCAGTACCACTGGTGAGTGCACCGAGCTGGTTGATCTCGATCGTGGTTGAATATACTTTCACAAGCACTATAGCCGCGACTAACAGCGTCACTGCTCCGAGTACTTTTTTTAAATCTGGCTTCGTGCTATTCATCACTACCGCCAGTTATTGATAAATTGGTAATCAGTTCGATAACTTTCAGGCGGCAAGAGATCCATTTTGAGAGTCCCCTCAAAAAACATTTCCGCTTTTGTAAATGCTTGAATTTGTTTCAATTGAACCCGGTAGTTTGAATTTGGTGTATTCGGACTTCTCAATGTAACAGTTAGTGTAAATCGTTTCGTTGTACCATCGTCGAGACGAAAAGCGTTCCCTTCCCTATTTGCATCCTGTGATGAAAGCGCAATAGCTGCACTACTCAGAAGATCTGACGCGAGTGGATTGCCCGAGGTTTGAAATACAAATGCAAATGCATTACTTGCAGACATAGCATTGGCAAGTTGCGCGGTTTGCCCAAGGTAGAGTGTTTGACCATATGACGTTACTGAAAGCGGAATATTGTACGTTACTGAAGTAACTTGCCCACTCGTATTTGTTGTTCGATTATAACTAGGCGTACCCATCTTCACAATAAGTGATCCGATGCTGAAATACTGATCTGACTGGTCTTGGACGATAGGAGTACCGGCTGGTTGTTTGACGCTTGGAACATGACGGACATTGATTTTGAAATTTGCTCCATAGCGATCCATAGAAAGCGTCGTCGGAAGTGTCACAACCTCTGTGCCGTCATTAGTACCTGTACTAAGCACAAGCGTAGTCGTACTGCCAGTCGAAGTTTTGGTGAAGAGATCAACTACTACCTTTTCGGATGCAGCAAGTGCACAGCTCTTCCATGTGACCGTGACTTGTTGTCCCGGTTGGTATTGTTCACCTCCATTTGGAGATACAACAGTAAGCGTCGGCTTGGTCGTACAACCGCGATCGCCACCAATAGGGCGTGTTTCGAGTGCAACGGCGCCGAGTTCTTTATTTGCAACATTGTCCGAATATGTCTTTACCATCACGACTGCGATCACAATGAGTGCCACAACTCCAAGTACCTTTTTGATTGATTTCATATGCTGGAAGTGTAACACAAAACAAAAAACCGCCTCTTGCGAGACAGACTTTTGTTTCAAGCGCACTAGTATTCCTGCGAGACTCCTTTTGCCATAACGACTATCATCGTCCATATAAACAAAAAATCATCCTTTCGGATGACCTTTTGTTTACATTCAAGCGCACAGTCCTGGCAGCTACCTACTTTTGCCATAACGACTATCATCGGTTCTACAGGGCTTAACTTCTCTGTTCGGAATGGGAAGAGGTGTGACCCCTGCGACAAACCACCAAGACAGTGCGCTCGAATATTTATTTTTTTCCGCCGGCTGGCGGATTATGATTTCCAGATTTCCTAATAGGACTTGGGCAATTAGTACACCTTGGCTCAACGCATTGCTGCGCTTCCACCTAGTGCCTATCAACGTGATCATCTCTCACGGCCCTCAAACGATACCTTATCTTAGAACTGGCTTCCCTCTTAGATGCTTTCAGAGGTTATCCATTCCGAACATAGCTACCGGGCGGTCCAGCTGGCGCTAGAGCCCGTACACCAGAGGTTCGTTCACTCCGGTCCTCTCGTACTAGGAGCGATTTTCTTCAAATATCAACGCCTGCAGTAGATAGGAGACCAACCTGTCTTACGCTTCTTTTCATTCATTACTGAATGGAATGGACTATATCTTACACTCAGAGAGTGTCTCAACGTAGTTGTAGTCTCTAGGGGCACTATTATGCTTGTTCTAGTTTATCTCTGAAAAGTTTCAGCTTTGCTTCTGACTCTTTGATAAGTTCTTCAGCTTGAGCCTCTACCATTGGAGATCCAGAATATTGATCTTTTCTTGCTTTTATTTCATCAATTGCATGTTCGTATTCTTTAAGAGAATGTTCATATGCATTTTGACCTTCAGGATCTTGTGGATTCGCCTCCTCTAAATTCCTTTGTAGAATCTGAGCAATACCTATCCAGTAATCAGAAGTTTTTTCAAGACGATTTTCCATAATAATTTCCCTCGGAATTAACCTGTAATACTAGAACTCTAGCATACATCGGCCTTTCCCGATATTAGTTGAGCATACTTCATATGTCGCCATATGAAGCCGCCGTAACTGGATGGTTCTCTCTTCGCCCCGCATAGCCCGAATGGGCGAC
>CAZRQQ010000011.1:0-20622 GCA_964602465.1 uncultured Candidatus Saccharibacteria bacterium | reverse complement strand
GTCGATTTGCCAATCGAGCAATGAAGAGCATTTTGGTATACGCTTCGCGAATGTTGGGATCGATATTAATTACGGTTGCCGCAGCAACGAGCGCTTCATGGGTGCTGCCTGCAACATATTGCACATGAGCGTAGGTCCAATAGCTTTCGGGATAAAATGGCGCAAGTTTGATTGCAGTAAGTGCATGCTCTTGTGCGAGCTTCAAATCTTGAGAAAGGTGCATATGCTCATAGAGATAGGTGTATGCTTCAGCAAGAACTATATGTGCTGGTATCGAAATATCACTCGTTGGTTCTTGTGCAAGCGCTGTCGTGAGCGCTTCTAGATCACGAGTACAGTCAAGCATACTATCGCGTATACATCGCTCCATAAACAGGTGCGCGATATATCCCGATGAGACAAGACCTCCGGTATGACTTGTCGCAAGTGCCTGTGCCATGCGCATACCCCTTTCTCCGTACGGCGTATTTCTGAGTGCGTAGAGACGATGACCTTCGACAAGTGGTTGTATTGAGAAAAGATACAAAACTACCAGTGATCCAGCGGCTACTACCCATCTGGTAATCTTTGGGATATGCACACGATATGGTGCATCTACTCCTACAGAAATGAGTCCGACAAAAAATCCAAACAGTAGTACCGATGTCGTACCATCAAATACGAGCATGTTTTGGAGAAGATATGCGCTTATCACAAAGAAATACACAATGGACTCTCTTCGACGCTCTGGAATCAAAAGTAGAGTATATAGACGTTTGTATATATAAAAGAGAAGAAGTATGTACAAAAAGCCGACAAGCACGCCATTGTCATGGACGAGTTCGATAAATGCATTGTGCGGGCGATCAGTCCAGCCCTCATACACAGTATTGGAATAATAGAGCGACGGATCGAAGTGCGAGAAAAACGAATATTCAAATGTGCCAGTACCACTGCCGAGAAATGGCCGCTCTGCAATCGCATTTCCCGCAATGCGCCAAAAGATAAGACGATTTGCACCACCGTGTTCGATAAAAACTTTTTTAGCAAATGACGTGGGCTGCACAAGTGATACCGCAACAGCAATCAGTCCGAGAAGTACAGCACTGAGAATACTTTTTCCAATGATTCGCCAGTGTCTCTCTGAGTGTTTGAGTAATACAAATCCTAGAGTGAGCAGAAATGCACATAAACTTGCGAGCAGCACGCCACGTGCATCACCTATCCGTACACCCTTGCTAATTTCAACATATAAAGGATTGAGAATGAGAAATACGATCGCTCCGACAAGTAGCAGTTTCTTTTTTCCCGAATATCTAGAGATCAAAAGCACTGTAGCTGCGATCGAACACAAGATCACAAATCCTGCCAAACTCGAATTACCCTCGAGTCCTCCCAAGAATATTCCAGGAACAATACGAGTATGTGAAAGCCATACACATACGACAGCACACAATCCAGCTGCGACTACTCCCTTTAGCGCCATTGAGCGGACTTGAAAGACTTGGATTCTTTTAAACAATAGTACATAGAAAAACACGGCCCACCAGATTGCGACGGTCACCCCAAAATCAAACGATCCAAAAAACGAAAGCTCTGGATCAATCCCCAGCAAGCTTGTTACCGTCATGCCATATACAAATAGCAAAAAGAGTACGTCGATCTTGTCGAATTTCAGAACAATATCACTGCGCTTGTAGATAGCATACAAAAACAATCCGCACACAATGATCGCCATTATTCCGACAAAGAAAAAAGTTTTAGTACCCCCAAACGGATAAAGCTGCCCAGGAATTCCAAAGACAGCTACAACGAACGGGATGAGAGCGAAAAATATAGGAAAGATTCTGCTTTGATGAATCACGGTACCAGAAAGACTAACTGATACCACTTGCGATATTGTAGATTGGGACAAGGATAGAGACGAGGAGGAGACCAACGCCGATACCGAGGGTGACGATCATAAATGGTTCGATGAGTCCGACAAGGGTGTCGATCGCCTCATCGACTTCACGATGGTAGAACTTTGCAAGCATTTTCAAGATCGAGCCCATAGATCCTGTTTCTTCACCGACAAGCACGATCTGGGTCATGATGCGCGGGATTTCATTTGGATGCTGCGCAAGTGCTGCAGAAAACGACTTACCGGTTTTTACTGCTTCCATCGTACCGATCATGACGGTCTGGTAGCGTTTGTTCCCCACGACTTTGGCAGTGATCTCAATCGCACGAATGATCGGAATGCCCGAGGTAAGCATCGTATCCATGTTGTCGGAAATGCGCGCGAGGTAGAGTTTGCGATAGAGGTTGCCGACAAGCGGGATCGAGAGACTGAGCTCGTCGAGATATTCCTTGCCACGCTTGGTACGCGATTGTCGAAAAAGATATGCGCCAAACACGCCGAGGCCCACAAGAAGAAAGATGCCGTATTTCACAAGGAAGCTCGAGATACCCATGATCACTTTGGTATAAAACGGCACTTCTTGACCGGATTCAGCAATGATCGCCGCAAGCTTTGGGACGACAACGGTAAACATAAGGATCATCACTGCAAAGAAAATGCCGATCACAAACGCCGGGTACACGAGTGCATGCTTGGTCTTGGATGTGAGTGCATACTGACGATCCAGATAGTCCGCCATGTATGAGAAGACCTGGGTGAGCTTTCCGGATTCTTCACCGGCCTTGACCATATTTACATAAAAGTCAGAAAAGACATCCGGGTGTTTGGCGAGGGCGTTCGCAATGGACGAACCGGCTTGCAAGTCAGCAACGACTTGTTTGAGTTTTGCACCAAGCAGCTTGTTCTCCGTATTGTCCGCAAGAAGCGCAAACGCTTTGAGTGCGGTCACCTGTGCTTCAAAGAGTGTAGAAATCTGCCGCGAGAGGATCACGATCTGCTTCATCGGGATTTTCTCGTAGATTGTGATTTCAAACCATTTCTTGGACTCCTTCTCGTCTTTGATCGATGTCACAATGAGTCCGCGACGCTGAAGCCCAGAGACTGCAAGCTCACGGTTAACGGCCTCGATCATGCCTTCTTTCTTTTCTCCTTTTTCAGTTACTGCTTGGTAGGTGAAATTCATAGATTATAGAAGTCGTTCCAAATTTTTGGGATTGAGCGAGTATGCATATGCGTTTTCAAGCGTGATCTCACCGCGACGCACCAAGTCGATCAAGCAACGATTCATATCGACCATCCCCTGCTCTGCACCGGTCTCGATCACGGTGTCGATCTCGTGTGTGCGTTTTTCACGGATAAGGTTCGACACGGCGTTGTTGTTGATAAGAAGCTCGTATGCGGGAATACGACCACCGGAGACACGCGGAATGAGGCGCTGTGAGAAGATACCGACGAGCGAAGACGCGAGCTGGATGCGTACTTGATCCTGCTGCGCTGCTGGGAATGAGTCGATGATACGGTCGACGGTTTGGGATGCGTTGTTGGTGTGAAGCGTCGAGAAGACCAAGTGTCCAGTTTCTGCAGCAGTCACCGCAGTACCGATCGTCTCGGCATTACGCATCTCACCCACCAGGATCACGTTCACGTCTTCACGAAAGACACTCATGAGCGCAGTTTGGAAATCTGATGTATCGATGCCGACTTCGCGCTGATCAATGATGGACTTTTTTTGTTCATACACATACTCGACAGGATCTTCGATCGTGAGGATGTGTGCAGCGCGTTCTTCGTTTACAAGTCCGACCATAGCCGAGAGAGTCGCACTCTTGCCTTGTCCCACCGGACCCACTACCAGGAAAAACCCTTGCTTCTTGCGCGCAAAGTCAGCAAGTATTGGGGGGAGGTTGAGCTCGTCGAGTGTTTTGACATGTGGAATGAGTCGAAGCACCATAGAGTATTTGCCCTGCTGCACATAGAGGTTGCCACGCAAACGCACTGAGCCTTGGTATTCGTATGAAAAGTCGACTTGTTGTTTCTCGAGAAAACGTTTGTAGTGATCGGGGCTGAGAATCGCTTGGGCGATGCCGTTCATGTCTTCTTGGGTCATCGCTGCACGGCTTTGCAAAAAGATAAGCTCGCCATTGACGCGCACCGCGGGAATACGCCCCGTCGAAATGTGCAAGTCAGAGCCCTGTTCGCGCATGAGTGTCTCGATCAATTCTTCGAATGTTTTTTTATGATCCATGTTGTTTGAGAGTTTCTAATACATGCGCGAGTACTTCGCTTGGCGTTGAGTTTGCTTTGACGATATAACTTGCCGCACCGAGTTCTTTGCCGCGTGCAATGTCTTGCTCCTGGCCAAGGTTTGAGAGATAAATTTTCACCGTCTTGGGTACTAGTCCTTCGGCATTGATCGTCTGAAGGAGTTCAAATCCGTCCACTGCCGGCATCACGACATCGAGAAGCATGACATCCGGTACAAGCCCGTCGCGGAGTTTGGTAAGTGCCTGCTCTGCACTCATCGCAGTAACTACCGTAAATGAGGCTTGCGTAAATCGCATCGCATACATGTCCAAAAGGAAGCTGTCATCATCGACAATCAAAATCGTTTTCTGTCCTTGGTTGGGGGTAGTGTCATCCATATATGGTCAGTATACCGCGGGCTCCTTTGATCCGTCTATAGGCCGTAGACTTCCTGCATCAAGACATCTCCGTTGAGCGCTTTGAGGAGCGCATCTTCGCGGAGCGTGATCATCCCCTTTGCGCGAGCGGCTTTGTAGAGCTCGAGGTCGACAGGGTTTTTGAGAATGACCTGCTGGATATCCTGATCAATCGCGAACATTTCAAATATGGCAATACGCCCGCGTGTCATTGATGGCGCTTCAGACGAGGGTTTGGTCGCGTACATTTTGTCTGGAATACTGAGCTTGCTCTTGAAGCTTGGGTCAAGGTCGGTAAACTGCTTTTCCATAAACGCCTTCGTCGTTGCATCAAAGGGCACTTGCGTACGTGCACTCGGATGCACGCGACGGACGAGACGCTGCGCCATCGCGAGGACGAGTGTCGGCGCGATCAGGTACGGGTCGATACCCATATCAATGAGACGCGGCACAATACCGATCGCGTTGTTGGTGTGGATCGTGGAGAGCACGAGGTGGCCTGTGAGCGCTGCCTGGATTGCAAGCTCGGCAGTTTCCTTGTCACGGATTTCTCCGACCATGATGATGTTGGGGTCCTGACGAAGGATTGAGCGAAGACCAGTCGCGAATGTATAGCCGATCTCCGGCATCACCTGAGATTGGGATACACCCGTGATCTGATACTCAACCGGATCTTCGAGCGAGACGACGTTTGCACCCTCGCGATCGATACCGTTGAGCATCGAATAGAGCGTCGTCGACTTACCCGAACCCGTCGGTCCAGAGATAAGGATAAGCCCGTACGGACGCTTGAGACTTTCGAGCAAGAGCTCTTTGTGGTACGGCATCATGTCGAGCTGATCAATCGTACGCACGCCGTGCTCGGAGTCGAGAATACGCATCACGATCTTTTCACCAAAGTACGCTGGAAATGTCGACACACGAAACTCGATCTTGCGTCCTTCGATCATTGTAAAGAATGAGCCGTCCTGTGGTTTGCGCTTTTCATCGAGGCGAAGCTTGGCGAGGATTTTGACACGAGCAACGATACCATCAAACGTATTGGTCGGAAGCACAAGGGTAGTATGAAGTGTGCCGTCGACACGATATCGTACCCGAACGTTTTCACCGGTGTTTTCGATGTGAATGTCGGACGCTCCCCCTTCGACTGCGTGATTGATGACGACTGCCACAATCTTGATGATAGGTGCATCTTCAACAATTTTGGACTGCTGTTTGGGATCAGCTTTGGGGTCAGGAGCTTTGGATTTGGAAACTTCGATATTTGCACGTTCGAGCTCATCATTGAGATCATTCACTGCCTTATCGACTTCCTGGTTTGAAACTTTGTAACTTTCGATAATCGCCAAGTAGTCACTGTATGAGATAAGAAAGATCTTGAACGGTACTTCAAGCTTTGCAGAGATAAACTGAAGCGCGTTCATCGCTTCGATGTTTTCGGGTTCAGTGACACCGATCGAGAGTACGCCATCAGCAAAGCCAATCGGCACAAATTTGTAGTGGGTTGCTGCCGCCTCCTCAATAAACGAAAGTGTCTCAGTCGAAATAGATGTACGATCAACTTTTTGATAGGGAATTTTGTAAAAGCCAGCCTTTGCAGTCGTCACCGCATCCTCGGAAATACCCGCCGCAAGAAGCGCCTTGGTGAGGTTGCCCTCAAACTCCGTATCAAGTGTAGCGAGCACACGATTGTACTGGAGCTCGGTTATGATGTTTTGCGAAAGCAAAAAATCGAGAAACATGGGTTATCGCTTTGCAGCTGCAGTCGTCGTGAAGGTCATGATGTCACCTGGTGTTGTGGTCGACCCTTGCGCAAGCACCGCACGCACGTAATATGTCGTACTCGGAAGCAGCCCTGTCACTCTGAAAAGTGCAGTACCGTTTTTACCAAGCGCAACTGGCGCAGTCGCACTGCCAAGCAAATCATTGATACCGTATTCAAAGACCACACTTGCCTGGTCAGTTGATGAGAGGATCGCCTGTGCACCAAATTCAGCCGTCGTACTGGTAACTTTACCAGGCTGCAATGTCTCAAACTGCACTTCAGTTGTCGGCATCGCCGCACCCGAGATCACACCGACATCGTACCCGACTGGGGCAAATGGATTTGGACGACCTTTGTAATCAGTACCGAGCGTGATCGGATAATCGCGAAGTGCCTTGTACGCTGGATCACTGAATACTGACGTATCGAGGATGATGCTCTTGATTGTCGAAAGAAGCATTGCAAACTCGCTCGCCGGAGCGTTTGAGGTGGAAAGTGCCACACCCGCAGCCTTTGAGGCGGATGAAGAAAGCGCCGAATCATTTGCAGGTGCTGAAGTAGGTTTGTTGCCGAAATACGCTGACGCTCCAATAATAAGAGCAAGAGCGAGGACGACGATGGCGAAAATTTTGACTTTTTTACTCATATATTATTGCTTCAACCAATAGGTCTTGAGCGTTACCTTGTATGAAAGACTTGTTGCGACACTTTGTGCAGTCCCCTGATCCGCCGGCGCAAACTCGACCTTGGTCACATCAACGAGACGAAGATTCTGCTCAAGATCGGAAAGGAATGTAAGGAAGTTCTTGTACTGCCCGCTCGTTTGAAACGACATCACAAATTCTCCATACGGCCGTTGTGCGTCTCCCGGCGTCTGTGTTGCAGTAGCGCCAGGTGTTTCTGCTTGATAGTCCACATTGCGCAAGATCGAAAGACTATTCTTGGTTGCAAGCGAGTTGATCTGGATAATGAGACGGATGTTGTCGACACTGTCAGGAAGGAGTGTCTTTATGTTGTCGAGATCAGCTTTAGAAATCCCCTGATATTTCGCGATGAGCTCATCGCGTTCCTTGGCAAGTTTTGCTGCGGTTTCAAGATTTGCCTGGGCAGCAGCGACTTCCTTGCGCGTTTCTTGAAGCTTCTGATACTCCGGCTTGATCATGACGAAAAAGACGGTGATTGAGAGTGCGATGAATAGTAGTGCAAAAAATGATTTCATATTATTGGACAGTGCTACTTATCGGAGTAGAGGTCGACGATCCCTGCTGCGCTCCCGACGTAAGGCTTGCAATGAATGCTTCGTATGAGAGTGATGCAGCGTTTACCGTAAAGACAAGTTTGAAATTAACGTTACTTGTCTTTTCGTCAACGGAAAGATTGGAGAAGACAGGGTTCTTGATCAAACTGTTTTGCGTAAACGCATCGGACTGAAGCGCAATCGTTGCATAGCTTTTGGCAACACCGGTCAGGCTTACCTGTACTTGTGACTGCGCCGTACCATCGGTCACAAATGAGTATCCAAAACTCTTGTATTGGATTGAGCGAAGGGTCGTTTGCTCAAGTGCCGCAAAGATCGGGGTCACAACAATGTGATTGTCGATAACTTTTTTGACACCTTCAATGCGTAGAGAAAGCGCTTTCATATCACTCAAAAATTCACTTCCGATCCCCTTACGTGCCTCATTGATCTGTGCGTTTACCTTTGCCTTTTGTGCAACCAATTGCTTTTGATACAAATAGACACCGGCATACGAAATACCTGTTGCGATCACTACCACCACCGCAAGGAGTGAGAGAATGCCGAGTGCACGAGAGTGTTTTTTTTCGGGTACTGCTTCAGTACTCACCGGTCGTTTCGGAATGAACGATGTAGGCATCTGTGTGTCCATGTACGACAAGTATACATGTATATAGAGTGCACTCGCAAGGGACTAATCCACTGCGTGCGTACTTATTGAAACTTTTTGAGTGCAAGACCAAGCGCAATGGAAAATTCCGGACCAGTCGTCTTGAGTACACCCTGAAGAAATACCGGGGATTCGACTTTCGCAAATGGATCCGCGAGCACGAGTTCTGCAGTGAAGCTCTGGGACGCGTACTCAAGCAAGCCCTTCGTCATTGCACCACCGCCCGTAAAGATGATTTTGCCGATGTTTTTATTGTAGCGCTTTTCGTACGCGAGAATGTTGGTGTTTGCCTCCTGAAAGATTTCCACGAGATGCGTCTTGATAAGGTCTGGCACCGTTGGATGTTCGGGTACCGGCAAAATACCGAATTCTTTTTTGATCGACTCTGCCTTATCAAACGTCGTTTCAAGTGAATGCGCGATCGATTGCGTCATATCTTGACTGCCTCGATTGACCAATCGAAACGTCTCGACAATGCCATGCTCGACAATCGTGAGTTTGGTCTTAGATGCTCCAATGTCGATGATCATCACCGGGAAGAGTTCGCGTGTAAGTACAGAACGAATATGACTAAAGACTTCGATCTCAAGTGTATCCATGGGTAAATGCACCTGCTTGAGGACGTCGGTGTATTTGACCAATGTCTCGTTGAGTGTCGCCACCACCAAGATCGACATTTTCGCCTCCCCGCCGGTTTCAGACAGCACGCGTGATGCAACCCCAGAATCTTCACGGCGCGGGATCACGTACCAATCGAGCGATACATCTTCGATCGGTACCGGAATGAACTTTTTGGATTCATTTGGGATAACTGATGGAAGCGTACTTTCATCGATCGCCGCAGGAAGCTGCAAGATGAAAATGATGCACGATACAGACGGAATCCCAACCACCACGTTTTTGCTCGAGATATTTGCTTCTTTGAGCACATCAGTGAGTGCTTTGGCGAGTGTCTGCGCGTCAAGACTGACGACCTGTCCGAGACTTCCACCTTCTTTGTACTGCCCAAGCGAGAGCGCACCGTAGGTGGTAAGGAGTGCACGACTGCTTTCGCGCTTGAGTTCCACGACTTTGATCGCAGACGTGCCGATATCGATGCCAACTGCCGTATTGTCTTCTTTCCCGCCAAACAAACCTGCAAATGCACTCTTTACTGCTCCGAGTATACTATCCATATATAAGTAGTATACGGTATTTTTTGAGATTTTCTATGGGTATCCGACTCCTTCAATTTTTGTTCCCCGAACGCTGTCGCGGCTGCACACGTATCGGGGTCGCGCTGTGCGAAACATGCATTGATCATATCCCCTTTGCCGTCGAGCTCCCAAGTCAAACCTATGCGGTATTTGAGTATGGACACAACCTTGTCCGCGCAACTGTGCGTGACCTCAAGTACCACCGGCGCAGCGAGTCAGCCCGCGCACTCGCGAACGCCGCAGCGGCACACATCAGCGAATATCTTGGGTCGAGGATTCAGGCTATTTCTTCGGAATCATTGATTCTTGTACCGATTCCTGAACACAAAAATAAAGAACGAAGTCGTGGATTCAATCAAAGTGCCCTCCTTGCACAGTGGTGGCAACGACATATCCCTGAAAGCAGTGTTGTTCCTCTTTTGCAAAAGACTGCATATACCCTCCCGCAAGCGCACCTGAAACGCCACGCACGACTGCGTAATGTCGAGCGCACAATGAAGTGCAGTGATACTTGCAATCCACATACTATATATGTAGTGATTGATGACGTAACAACGACTGGCGCGACCTTTACTGAAGCACGCCGCGCACTCAAAGCTGCCGGCGCGAAGAAAGTATTTTGCGTCGCGCTTGCACACGGCTACGCAACATAAAAAATCCTCAGTCATGAGGATTTTTTATGCTTACTATACTTTTAATACTTGATAAGATAATTGCTTGATACCCAACCAGTTACTGCCGCGTATCCTCCAAATGCTGGGAATTGTACTTTCGTCCAACCAGAACCATTTTGAAGTACAGTACCAACCACTTCGCCGGTTACGCTACCCATCTTGGTACTACTGCTGCTTGCAGATTTACGTACGGTGAGTGTTGTTGATACCTTGACCTGCACACTACTTGAGATTGGGAAGGTACTCATCGTTGATCCGCTCACTGCCGCTGACGGAGTTCCTGCACCGGTTGCATTCTTTGCAGTGACTGTGAAAGTGTACGCGGTATCCGGCTTGAGCCCTGAGACACTTCCTGAGGTACTGGTCTTTGTCGACGTGATGTTGCCAGGATTTGCCGTGATCGTGTACCCAGTGATCGCACTGCCGCCATCTGAGCTTGGTGTCGTCCATGCAAGTGTTGCGAGACTATAACCCGTCTTTGCAGAAGTAATCGTCGGAGCACTTGGTGTGCCAGTCGTTGGTGGCACGACGACACCGCCATTGTTGATCGTGAGTGTAATCGTTGATGAAGCAACGGTACTACCCGTACTGGTCGTTGCGACTGCACGGAATGTGTGCGTGCCACTTGTAAGCGTTGTTGTGTTAAGGAAGATCGTGTATGAAGACACTGCAGTTGCAAATGGACTTGTGTCAGCATCTTTGTAGAAATCAACCTTGGTGACATTGGTAGCAGTCGTTGTCGCAGTCATCGCGATCGTACCTGATACCGTCGTGCCGCTTACTGGTGTCGTGATCGTCACGGTACCACTTGCAACATTGTTCACTGTCACATTGATCGTGTTTGACGTCGTACTATTGCCCGCCGCATCATATGCTATTGCCTTGAGTACGTATGAGCCGTTTGCAATCGTCGTTGTGTTCCATGTCGTGCCGTATGACGAAGTAGTGTCGCTTGCGATAAGTGTCGTGCCGTAGTAGAAGTCGACTTTTGCTACACCGACATTGTCTGACGCAGTTGCTGAAAGCGTCGTGGTACCAGTTATTGTACCTGCTGATGGAGCGGTGAGAGTAACGGTCGGTGCTGTAGTATCAGCAACAATGTTGTTTACCGTGACAGATACTGCAGTTGATGTACCTACATTCCCAGCAGCATCAGATGCTCGGGCAGTAAGTGCGTAGGTACCGTTTGCAACAGTCGTGGTATTCCACGTTGCAGTGTATGGCGACGTACTGTCAGATCCGATAAGTGTTGAGCCGTAGTAGAAAGCAACACTTGTCACGCCTACTGTATCGCTTGCATTCGCAGCGAGCGAGACTGAGCCGCTTACCGTGCCAGCTGTTGGTGTCGTGAGAGATACCGTCGGTGCAGTGATATCTGGATTTGCTACGGTGACATTCACTGTTGCTGATGTCGCGATGTTGCCAGCTGCATCACTTGCGCGTGCAGTAAGTGCGTATGATCCATTTGCAAGCGCTGAAGTATTCCACGTGACTGAGTACGGTGAAGTTGCATCTGATCCGATCAATGTTGCCCCTTGGTAGAACGAAACTGAGGTCACACCAATGTTGTCCGTCGCTGTTGCAGTAAGTGTTGAGGATCCGTTTGTGATAGTTGCATTTGCAGCGGGAGCTGTGAGGGAGACGGTTGGAGCGGTAGTGTCAGGGTTGTTGACCGTAACCGTCACTGTAGAAGATGTCGTTGCATTACCCGCACCATCAGTTACAACTGCCTTGAGTACATAGGAGCCATTTGCAAGTGCAGATGTTGTCCATGTTGTCGAATACGGAGAAGTTGTGTCAGTCGCGATGAGTGTCGTCCCGTGATAGAAGGCAACAGATGCGATGCCGGATGACACTGTACCTGTATCACTTGCAGTTGCAGAGAGTGTTGTTGATCCTGAAGTAATCGTCGTGCCTGCAGTCGGTGCAGTAAGTGCTACTGTTGGTGCAGTGATATCCGGATTGTTTACCGTGACTGAAACTGCGGTTGAGGTACCTACATTTCCCGCTGCATCACTTGCCTTTGCAGTGAGACTATATGAGCCATTTGCAAGTGCGGTCGTATCCCATGTTGCAGCATATGGACTTGTCGTGTCGGTACTGATGAGCGTCGTACCGTGATAGAACGATACCGAAGCCACACCCACAGCATCAGTTGCAGTAGCAGCGAGCGATACTGTGCCACTGACTGTACCAGAAGCTGGAGCGGTAAGTGATACTGTTGGAGCGGTCGTATCAACAACTGCAGCCGCTTTGACGAGAATCACTGATCCAAATGACGGCACCGTGATGCTGTTCGTATAATTCACGTTGTCTTTGACATTGGTATACGTACCGGTGAACGTCGCCGTGATAGCACTCATCGTCGGGTTGTAGAAGAAGAGCACGTTGTTTGCCGCAGGCATTGTTGGCTGAGTAGAACCTGCTTCAAATCCGCTGTAGGTTTTCCATGAAGCCAAGTTGCCACTAAATGAAGCACATGAGCTGGTACATTTGTTTCCTCCTGCAGTAAAGTCCTTGGTGTTTCCGGAATAGAAAATATTATTGTTCATTGCAGAAGCATCCGTTGTCGACTTGATCGATTGCAAACGTGCCTGGATCGTCCCTGCACCAGTGTAGCCATCTGCAGTCCATGCAGCGTTGAGATCGCCATACTCCCACGTTTTTGCAGTGGTGGACTGGTTGAAGGAGATGTTGTTGTTGTAATTGATCTCTTTGATATCCTGTCCACCGTTGGTGGTGTTGGTCCCATCGTTTGCCCAGTGCGTCATGTTGTAGGTCGCACTACCAGCATTGAAGAACACATTGTCTGCCATCGTTACATACTGCGGTGAGTTGTGGTGCGTTGCATCATCAGCGATGTTGAATGTGGTGTTGCCGATGACGTCGACGTGGTTGGAGTTGTTGTCGAGATAGATACCGTTTGCTTGTGTGTAGCCGTTGGATGTACCGTACTTGTTACCAATACCATTTCCGACAATGTTTGCTTCGATGCGTTGGTTGTAGAGCGTCTTTGGCACACTTGTACCGCCGCCGTTGTACGTATAAATACCGCCATTGTCATCGAGCACGGTGAGGAAGGTGTCAACGAAGTTATTTTTGATCAAGATATCGTTTCCATAAAATCGGATTGGCACCTGACCAGTGTTCGTAATCGTGTTGCGTTCGATCCAGTTGCGATATGAGCTATCGCTTGAGTGTTCATTGAGGGTTGCCTTGAGTTGAATCGCGTGATTTGAGTTTGCTTCACTAAGTAGTGCGAGTGTACCAGCGTAAATACCAGTGTTGGTAAACGTGTTGTCACTTATTCTATATCCATAGTATGCACTACCGTTGAGGTAGATCGCATTGTTCAAACTATCCGTAAAGGTATTGTTGGTAATCGTGTAATTGTATTGGTAGTTGAGGTTGATTGCGTACTGTCCAGAGAAACTGAAGTCACTTGAATCAACCGTGATATTTGCCGCACTTGTACCAGTTACACCATTTACTTTTGCTCCTTCAAAATCAAGATTTGAAATCGTGATGTAGTCGTATGATCCAACATCGACAAGAGAGGTGACAGTTCCGATCTTTGTAGTCGGTGGTGTACCCGCATAGTACATACGGATTTTGCTGGTCGCTGCATCATATGCCCACTCGCCGTTTTGGGTGAGAAGTGATGACGGAAGGTTTTGGAAAAAGATTCCCTGGCCGCCGGCAGTGATCTTTTGGTCACCACCTGGGAATGTTGAACTAAATCCGATCGTGTTTCCAGAGTGTGTATCAATCTTGCGGCGATAGTGCACCCAGTGTCGTCCACGGAGCACTACTTCGGCACCATTTGCAAGATTTGGAAGTGAACCAATAGCCGTATCAGTGATCGAGTTGTTGCCCGCACCTGATGCGAAGCTTATATATCCACCATTTGTTGCGGTTGCCTTTGGATATCGTCCGAGCGGCGTAAGTATATTGTTTATGATAAGTGGACTTTCAGATGAAGCACCGGTTGGCGCAGGAGCTTCCCAGAGATTTGTTCCAATACTTGTCCACCCCGTAACCGTTGAGAAGCCGTTGAGTATCGGCTTTGCTCCACTGCCGTATGCACCAAGCGTGATCTTGCTGCTCGACGTACCGTTTTTCTTCATCACGATACCTGTCGTGGTCGCAGGTGTAAATGTATCCCCGCGCTTGAAGAGGATTGTATCTCCTGCCACATGAGAGCTCGATGCAAGAAATGTGTTGACCTTCTCAATCGTCTTCCAGGGAGCTGACGAACTCGTACCAGCATTGCTGTCGTTACCATCTGTCGTCGAGACATAATACGTCGCTGCTGCATGCACGGTCGTCGGAGTCAAAAAGTTACCTCCGACAAGTGCTACAACAAGCAGTACTGAGCGAATAATCGTACCAAAGGTGAGCCGGCGCGGGTTTGTCATATATATAATGTGTAAATGGTATACGGGGTGGATTTATTGATAATGGGTATACCTCTGTATCATATCACGTCCCAAAATCACCTGTATATACCTAGTGCACTTCTATATAGTAGTCTGCCTTGCCGTAGAGGGTGTAGCCGTCAGATGTTTTCTTTGCGTAGACAGTAGCTCAAGTGCCGATGTCTTTAATATTACACCCTCATGTACAGTACTGACTTGGTATGCTAAGGTAGCAAAAAACAGTATGGTGAAAAAACTAAAAATACTCTTTCAAAAACTCATACAAACAAAGTTAGGGAGATTTGCCGTTAGTAGCGCCGGGACTTCGATACTCTATTTCCTCATTATTTTCACGATGAACCTACTCGACAAAGATCCGGATACCGCCTATATCATCGCGCAGGTAAATAGTTTTGTACTAAATTTTTTTGGTCAAAAATTATTTGTGTTTAAGAACTGGAAATGGAAACGGATCATTAAAGAGGTTGCACTTCATGGATCTATGTCTGTATTGTTTGCATGGGTAACAATCCTTGTAGAAGATACCTATAAGATCGGTGGCGCGTGGAATAGTGTCGTTGTTGCAGTAGTGCTTTGTCCGGGGAAGTTTGTGTGTGGTTTCATTGTCGGAAAGTTTAATTTTGATGAAAAGAAAAAAATAGCTTAGTAAGAGTCATGTACACCACATGACTCTTTTTATTTGAGTACCTATATGCGGAAGCGGAGAGATTCGAACTCTCGGGCCTTTGACAGCCGACGGTTTAGTAAACCGTTGATTTAAACCACTCATCCACGCTTCCCTTTGTGTACAGGTTATAACACATCTCTCGGAAAATGAGGAGCCCGAGCAAAAGACTTTTTGGGTAATTCTGCTAGAATACCGACATGCAAGAGGGGGCTCCAAAAATAGAAAACGACCTAGAGCAACATTCGATAAAAGAAGGGGTTGAATTTGTATTTGCACAATACCCTGAACTTCAAGAGGTTGGTACTAAGGAACAGTATTCTGAATATCTGGATACTGTGTTTCCTGAAAGTAAAATCAAAGATATTGTGTATCACGGTACCAGTACAGATCGCTCCGAAGCAATTTTAAAAGAGGGTTTTGACATAAACAAAAGCGGCAACAACCTTGGATATATAGGAAAAATCACATCCTTCTTTACAGAAAGAAGCTACACCAATAACTTTGCCGCTGGTGCGGTGATAGCAAGTTTGGTCAACATAACATCCGAGTATATAGATAATCTAGGCAATCTAACCGAAGAAGGATTACATGTGGTAAAACAAAAGCTTATAGATTCACATATAATTCCTTTCGTTAGAGATATAGAGAAACTTGATAAGGAAATAGATTTAGCAAATGAAGGTAAATTTCAAAATGCTAACAATAAGGTAAAATTAACAAATTATTTATCTACTTCGACTGGTAAGTCTCATGATGTATTTAATTCAATTTTAATAGAACTTGGTGTACATGGCTTAAAAAGAAATGATCTGGTGGTTGACATGTTGTCCACAGATCAGATTTATGTACTAGGATCAAAACAAGACATGGAAAAGTTTAAGGAGTTTGTAAATAAATAACTATGCGACTCTATACCAATTCCCTTTCCGCGTGGGATGCGACGCTTCGGGCGATCTCGGGGGCGGCGCGATCCATCTATATAGAGATGTATATTTTCTCGGACGACACGAGCGAGACACATGACTTCGTGAGCGCACTCGTCGACCGTGCAAAAGCGGGCGTACAGATCGTCATGATCCTCGACGCATTTGGCAGCATCGGCCTTTCCAAAAAGACGATTGACACCCTTACGGAGGCCGGCATCGAAGTACGATTTTTCCGTCATTGGATTCATCGCACCCACCGAAAGACGATTATTGTCGATGGGAACAAGGCGCTCATCGGCGGCGTAAACATCACGCGCCATGCACAGAGCTGGGATGACTTACAACTTGAAGTTACTGGGACTATTGTTCGTCGTTTGATTAAAGTCTTTGGTCGCACGTACAAACTTTCTGGTGGCACCCAAAAACTTCCCGTTCCACAAAAAGAGCTCAGACGCAAACACCGCATTCGCATGTGGATACTCGAACACACACCGCTTGCAAGCGAGCTCACGCTCCGTGCGTACTACACCAAAAAACTTGCCGAAGCAAAACATTCCATCACTTTTGTCACTCCGTATTTCATTCCCCATCGATGGCTCCTTGATGCAATGACATATGCAATCAGGCGTGGTATCACAGTCGAACTTCTCATTCCACAGGCAACTGAGTCACGTGTCATCGACACGATCAACCGCTACTACACGACACGCGCACTCGAACGTGGCGTGCACGTCTATGTCACACCGGGGACGAACCACGCAAAGGCAGTACTCATCGACAGTCATGAAGGTCTCATCGGTTCTGGCAATATCGACAGTCTCTCGTTTGAACGCAACAGCGAGCTTGGCATTTTCTTTACTGACCCATCGACGGTCCGCAATCTCACAGAAATCATCCAGCGATGGAAAGGAAGTGCGGCACGCATTACTGAAATCAACAGATACCGCCTACCATGGTACTACTTCCCGCTTGCCTTCATCTTGAAATTGATCCATCCATTTTTATAACCTGCTATACTAGTCGCATATGAAAAAAGCAAAAACAATATTTTGGATTACAACCCTTATTCTTGTCCTCTTTGAAGGCATCATGCCACTCTTTAGTTTCAATTCAGAAGTTGCAAAGGCAGGCATTGCACATCTCGGCTACCCTGAATACTTCGGCGTTCTCCTTGTCGCATTCAAAGTCCTTGGCGCGATCGGTCTCATCCTTCCGTCAGTCAAAGGCAATGTGAAAGAGTGGGTCTATGCCGGATTTGGATTTGATTTCACCTTTGCATTCTTGAGCTACCTCGTCGTTGACGGACTTACTTTCAATCTCATCCTCCCCGTCATCTGTATGATCATCCTCGCCCTCTCCTACCGTGCGTATCACAAAATCAAACACCTCTCTACAGCACAACAGATATAGGAAGTGTCCCCTGAACAGTTGGGGGCTTTACTAATCGTTATTCCTTACTTTTCAAAAATGCTTCTTCTTTGCTTCGCGCATCGAGGTGTGCCTGGAGGAGATCGATGCCGTAGTGTTTCGCGATCCGAATGATGACATAGAACAAGTCTGCAAGCTCGTCAGCGATGTCGTTTTTGAGTGTCTTCTTTTGTTCATCTGTCCTTCCTTGCGATTCTGCATAATACCCTTCATAGCGCATCACAAGCTTTGATAGATCTCCCACCTGTTTTGCAAGTTCTATAGTTGCGCCTTCAGCTCCCCAAGGTTTCCCCTCGAGTGCTTGCATTCGATCAATGACGTTTTCTGCGATGACGATCGCTTCACGAAATGTTAGATTTTCTTTGTTCATAACTACAGAGAAGTCTGATTATATAATAAATGATAATTGTACAACCTACTTCGAATATTAGAAGGTGTTCGGAAAAATCCGATAGGTATATACTGAAACTATATGAAAAAAATAGCAATTATTATAAGTATCCTCCTTGTGCTCGGGGTAGGAGGACTTGTTGTTATGCCACATAGTTCGCTGGGAGAAATTACTGAACCAGTTACAAATACTTCAAATTCTTCTGTAGAATCAAAAATTCCAACAACTTCCGCTCCTCGCGAAACAACAAAGCCGCAAATAGCGGCAACTATCCCTCTTTCTGCACCAGCAAATACGACAAAATACTATACCACTACTGATGTTGCTGCTCATGCAAGTACACAAAGCTGCTGGAGTATTGTAAACGGTAAGGTGTATGATCTCACCTCATGGATCAGTCGTCATCCAGGTGGAACAAGCGCTATCAAACGTATGTGTGGCGTAGATGGCTCACGAGATTTTAATGACCAACATGACGGACAAGCTCGACCAGAGCAAGAGCTCGCAAGTTTTTATATTGGAACCCTCAAAAAGTAATATGACTTACAATATTCATCCAATCTTCGTACATTTTCCCATTGCACTTCTTTTTGTATATTCACTTATAAAAATGCTCTCACTGCAGAAGTGGCTTCCGAATATATCCTGGAAAGATATTGAGCGCACACTTCTTATTATCGGAGTACTTGGTGCATTT
The DNA here is from genome assembly GCA_964602465.1 of uncultured Candidatus Saccharibacteria bacterium. Classification (GTDB taxonomy): domain Bacteria; phylum Patescibacteriota; class Minisyncoccia; order Phycocordibacterales; family UBA9973; genus UBA4124. Next base: position 1,990 of record CAZRQQ010000011.1, on the reverse strand, counting down.
GTCGCACTTTCTACAGGTGATGTAGCAGAACATCTTACTCGACCAAACCGCAATCTCGTCGAAACACATTCACTTTTCGCAACAACTGCAACATGGATGTACGTGCTTCTGTTGATCGGTGAACTACTTACCATATATATGTCATGGCTTAGTTCTAAAATAGCATCCCCTATAGTATTGCGAGTACTAACATTTATAAGAGATCTCTTCACCCACCCAATACTCTCTAAAACAATGGCCGCACTTGGTCTTGTCACTATTTCTATTACGGGACTGTTGGGTGGGGTAATGGTATATGGTACAAGCGCAGATCCTCTAGCAGGTTTTATTTTGCAAATCCTCGGCATTCAGTATTAACACTTTCAAACCATATTACCAAAGTTCAGATCTTCGGAGAATAAATTTTGCATTTTTTGCAAATTCCCTTCCCTATGCGGGGATTAGTGGACGTTGTTCGAACTACAATTAAACAACGTGTGGAGTTTCATTAGACACTACAGTTGGTTGTTTAGTACGTATTCGAATAATTGCACAAGCAAGTACAAAGTGGAATATGTAATTTAATACCAAACCTATTATTGGTATAACAATCCCGTCTACAAGACCTGGGCCTACATCGCTACCCATTGTAAGTATTGGGATCGGATATCCACTGCTTGATATACATCGTTTTGAACCTGCACATTCAGCTATCGCCATCACGTGAGAGGTATAGAAAGTAACTATCATTAGGAGTATCCCAAATCCTATTTTAAAACTTTTACGTTCACTAAAGAATAAAGTATCTTTTCGATGTTTGAGTAAAATAATTCCAATAACTAGAAGCGGAATGCTGTATCCTAGAAACCTAATCAAAACTTCTTTTATATCAAAAGGTATTCTTGCAAACACTTCAATCCCTGAAAGCGCTCCAAACAAAATGAAAAGTGCTCCAACTATTGTTCTTTTTATCATGTACATAATTGTACCACCTTGCTCCGAACATTAGACGGTGTTCGAAGTAAAAATGGTAAAGAAAAAATATTTTGCAAAATCTGCAAATTACCCGCCCTATGCGGGGATTAGTGGACGTTGTTCGAACTAGCTTATCAACCTCTAATTAGTTTTGACTTCTCGGGATCGTTTACTGGATATTTCTTATCTATCTTTTCTAGATTATTTTTTGCTACATCTTCAAAGGTAAGACCAAGCTCATCGATAGTAATATTTAGATACCAGAGTAGATCTCCCAGTTCTTCAGTTACTTTTGCTTTATCCAAACCAGAAAGATTCTTTTTCGTTTTTTTAATCAGATCCAATATTTTTGATGATTCAGTAACAAGCCCCATTGCTCCATAGTCCAAGCGAGGAGTTACCTCGCCTGAGTGAAAGTCCCTATAGTCCTTGTAGTCAGTGCGCAAAGCTTTTTTGCCGTACTCGTTTATGTCCATAGTGAAATAGTATCTCTTAAATATGGGATTGTCGAACTGCTTCGAACACTAGATATTTAGTCGATACGTCATACCTTCCCATGCAGGATTTTCAACACGCTTGAATCCATTTTTTTCGTACAATTTTTGTGCAGGAATATTTTCATTCTCGGTTTCAGTCATGACAGCATGAAGTCCCCTGTCTTTCGCATAAGCTATTGCTTTTTTGATAAGCTCAGTCGCAATACCTTTTCCTGCAAAGTCTGGAGAAATGAAGAGCTCGCTCAAAAAGAGACATGAAGGAAATATAGTTTCACTTCCTGCAATGTAGCCAACAAATATATCAGCACTCGTTACAAGGATTTGTATCGCATTTGGTTCACCCAACCTATTTTTAAGCGTGTCTACATACTCAGGTGAAAAGTCAAAAACAAGGCCTTTGTATGAAGCTGAATTGCCGATAAGAATATCAAGCTCTGAGGGAGAGCTAACAGTTGTATATTTAAACTGATCTAACATGTTTAGAGTTTATCAGAAGTTTGTTCCTAACCTTGCCAGATATCCGAAATAAATACTGAAAT
>CAZRQQ010000010.1:0-25278 GCA_964602465.1 uncultured Candidatus Saccharibacteria bacterium | reverse complement strand
TTGGTCTGATACATATCCCGTTTCAAACTGCGAATACGGATGAGTATGTATTTGTGACCACGCATTTGGATTGATAAGTAGTCCTTTTTGTTTGGCCTCCTTTGCAATCTCCAATGACTTTTCTAGTTTTGTGTTTTTAAGCATATGAATTAATAATTTTATCAAGATGAGAATTGATGTCATCCTCCCAAAGGGAAGCTGTAAACATACCGTAATACGGCTGCTGATCACCCAAATCATGTGCGATAAATTCTAAAATAACGTTGCAACCTTTCAACTGTCCTAAGAATACTTTGTCATCAATTTCCACCATGACAATATCTCTGGTAAATAATTCAGGCTTCATTAAGGTTTTAAACACATCAATAGTTTTATCTTCAAATTCAAAGATTATTTTAAATTCTTCAGGGTAACCTGTGTCTCCACCTACTTCATCCCAATCTTTTTTATCGGCTTCTTCCTCTTTGGTTCTAAGATCAGATACGTTGTAATTGGTAGAAAATCTTCCTTGGATCCATCCCAAATTAGATGAATTCAACATTTCTTTTATTTTGTTCATAGTTTTTAATTTTTATCACAATATCATATAATTTATATAAGTCAATAATCTCCCCAAAAGCCCTTAAAATTGCTATTATTTCTCAATGGAAAACTCCTCTATCCCTGAGAAGCTGCTTAAGCCCTACAACCCTGTAGACGAAGAATCTTCTATCTATACGAAATGGGAGCAATCTGGCTACTTCACTCCCGAAAATATGATCAAGGATGGACTCATCGCTGCTGATGCGAAACCATTTACGATCATCCTTCCCCCACCCAACGTCACCGGTGTGCTTCACATGGGTCACGCAATGATGCTCACCGTGCAGGACATACTCATCCGCTATAAACGGATGCAAGGATACCGCACGCTCTGGCTTCCCGGTACCGACCACGCAGCGATCGCCACACAGTCCAAAGTTGAAAAAGAAATTCAAAAGAAAGAAGGTAAATCACGTTTTGATCTCGGTCGTGAAGAACTCTTGGCCCGCGTAAACCAATTTGCACAAGACTCTCATGACACGATCGTAAACCAAATGAAAGTCATGGGCGCAAGTTGCGACTGGACACGCGAGGCGTTTACGCTCGACGAGACTCGCACCAAGGCAGTCCGGACCGTGTTCAAACAAATGTATGATGATGGACTCATCTATCGTGGTCACCGTATCGTGAACTGGGACCCCAAGGGCCAAACTACGATCAGTGATGACGAGATCGTGTACGAAGCGCGCAAGGCAACACTTTATACATTTAAGTATTCCAAAGACTTCCCTATTTCTATTTCTACAACTCGCCCTGAAACCAAAGTCGGTGATGTAGCAGTGGCAGTACACCCTGATGATGCGCGATACGCAGCATTTGTTGGCAAAGAGTATGATGCGACCTTTTGTGGAGTAGCTATCCATATCAAAGTCATTGCCGACAAAGAAGTAGATCCTGCATTTGGTACGGGCGCGCTTGGAGTTACCCCGGCACATAGTATGACTGACTGGGAAATCGCAGATCGACATGACCTCCCTCGCCCGCAAGTCATCAATGAATACGCAAAGATGACCGTCGGTGATGAGCGACTCATGGGCAAAAAAGTACTCGAGGCGCGCGAGACGATTGTGTCGTGGCTTCGAGATGAAGGACTGATTGAAAAAGAAGAAACAATCGATCAAAACGTAGCGACTGCAGAACGCACAAGTGGTATCATCGAGCCACTTCCGAAACTTCAGTGGTTTATTGATGTAAACAAACCTATTGCTGGACGAGGAAATAAGACTCTGAAAGAATTAACGCGAGAACCTGTAGCAGGTGGCCACATCGACATCATTCCTGAATATTTTGAAAAAACATATTTCCACTGGATTGATAATTTGCGCGACTGGTGCATCTCACGACAAATCTGGTACGGTCACCGCATTCCCGTGTGGTACAAGGGTGAAGAAATTTATACAGGCGTAGAAGCACCGACTGGTGATGACTGGGTACAAGATGAGGATACCCTCGATACGTGGTTTTCATCTGCACTTTGGACATTCTCGACTCTTGGCTGGCCTGAACAAACAGATGATCTCACTATATATCATCCAACTGATGTGCTCGAGACAGGAACCGATATTATTTTCTTCTGGGTTGCTCGGATGATTATGATGACTGGTTATGTACTTGGAGTAGATCCCTTCAAAACAGTGTACTTCAATGGTCTTGTAAGAAATGAAAAAGGTCAAAAGATGTCAAAGTCTTTGGGTAACGCAATGGATCCGCTTGAGATCGCTCAGAAATACGGTGCAGATGCGGGACGTATGGCGCTTATCTTTGGTACAGCTCCAGGCACTGACTCCAAGATTTCAGAAGACAAGATCAAAGGACAGAAGCATTTTGCAAACAAGATTTGGAACATTACGCGCTTCGTACTGTCGCAGGAAAATAAAGGTGAGATCAAACAAGATTTGAAAGATGAATTTGATGGACTTGCTGCATCTATTACGCGTGACCTTGATGCATTTCGCCTGCACACTGCCGCAGAGTCACTCTACAACTATATCTGGACTCGCTTTGCTGATGAAATACTCGAAGCAAGTAAAAAGGAGGAAGGTTACGGCGCAACGCTTCACTACATCCTCAATGGATCGTTGAAGCTTCTCCACCCATTCATGCCATTTGTCACTGAGAAAATTTGGGAACTCTTGGGAAATGATACACTACTCATGGTAACACCATGGCCGAAGGCTTAATCTCTCCCACAACATGGGCAATCATTCTCGGGATGGCACCATCTCTGATCTGGCTTTCGTTTTGGCGACACCTTGTGAAGCGCGGTCGCGAGCCAATCGGACTCGTGATCCTCTGCTTCGTACTCGGCGGACTTTCAGTATTTCTGGCGACCTATCTGCAGCAATTTGCCAAAGGTATCCTCACTGATCCCGACACACGCATTATCGTCTGGGCCGGGATCGAAGAAGTGCTCAAATTTGGTGTATTTTATATTGTTGCCTTTCGAAGCAAGTATGACGATGACGCACTTGACCCTCCCATGTACCTCATTACGGTAGCACTCGGCTTTGCAGCACTCGAAAACATCTTTTATATCTTGAAGCCCGGACTGAGTTTCAACATCACGGCAAGCCTGCTCACCGGAGGCCTCAGGTTCTTTGGTTCTACACTGCTGCATGCGATCGCAAGTTGCTTCATCGGCATCATCATCACGCTCACGCCACGTGCAATGCGATTTATCGGTGTGATCCTTGGGATTGCAGGTGCGATATTCTTGCATGCAACGTTCAATTTCTTTATACTTAAGGACAACACTGCAAGTGTCCTTCAGATTTATGGCTACTTGTGGATCGTTGCCATTATCAGTCACGTCATTCTTGAAAAATTCCGACGCTATCCACCCCAAGCGTTGGCATCTGTATGAATCACGCATAAAGTTTTTCATACATGCTATACTTCCAGAACATTACTTTATTAACCTAATCTTTGTACGTGATGAAAAAACCATCTTTTTTTGAACGTTTAGCAGGCAATTTGCGTTTCGACGATACCGATGAGGATATCGTGGTCAAAGAACAGTCTTCCAAGAAAGACGAGCGCAGCAAGGATCGACGCGAACTCTCCGTCAAGAATGAAGAAAAAGTGGCAGCACCTGTAAAACCCGAAGAAGTGGGTGAACTCCCTGTCGACGTGTACGAGACTCCAAGCGAGATCATCATCCAGACTCTCATCGCTGGCGTCCTTCCCGAAAACCTCTCCATCGATATCACGCGCGACATCGTGACCATCTCCGGCAAACGTGAGGAGTCAAAGGGCGTACCCAATGACGCATATCACATCCGTGAGCTCTACTGGGGTGCATTTGAACGAGTCGTCCAACTTCCAGAAGAAGTCGAGATCGACGACGCCGAAGCTATCGAACGCCACGGCATGCTCATGATCAAACTCCCAAAAATCGACAAAAAACGCCGAAGTGTACTTAAGATCAAATCTATTTAACACAAAAATCACTTCCGACCTGGAAGTGATTTTTGTTTTGGTGCTCAGAACCAGGTTCGAACTGGTGACCCTTCCCTCTTCAGGGGAATGCTCTACCAACTGAGCTATCTGAGCAATGTTGGTGTGTATGTTATACCCGAAAATACACGTTTGGGCAACTACAGTGATTTCAAAAGATCACTATACCCTTTCGTTGTTTCGCTGACATTACCATAGGCGTTTTTGAGTTCTTCGAGATACGGCTTGAGTGCTTCGACTGCGACAAATCCGAGAATGATAATCACCGCCCAATACAGAAGCTTCATCGCCGCCGCCGTTTGCTGCGCACGCCGCATCTTGCGCACCATTTTGAATGTGTCATCAAGCTTGGTTTCTATTGCCGAGAGTCGCTTTTCGAGGTTGGGATCCATAGAGGGAGTATAGCAAGAGTTTGCGGTGCGCGATACAGGAATCGAACCTGTGACCTCAGCAATGTCAATGCTGCGCTCTAACCATCTGAGCTAACCGCGCGAGTTGTTGGCAAACTATACCACACTATAGAGAAAATGACGATTGATATTGCTTTTTTGCAAATATATGTTAATATTTACCTTGAACCAAAAATTCTATACAAATGAAAAAAGTAATCCTCTGTATTAATCTGAAACAAGCTGCTCGTGCAAAAAAGCTTGATTCTGCATCACTTGGCGCAATACTTGCCCCTCGCCTGTTCGGACTTGAGATAAACAGCTATGCACAAAATGGTGTAGCAACCTATAACAACAAGCCGGCGCATGTGATTATTCACGACGAATCAGCTACAACTATCGATGACCTGCAGTTCAAGATCATGCAAAGCCTGTTGAAAAACGAAGCCGAGTGGCCACAGATAGTAGTTATCGCGGATGAGAAAATAAACCAGGAAATCAAATCTGTGTTCCCTCCTGGTGATGTAGATATATTTTCTCCAAAAACAAGGGATTCGTTAAGTATGTATGACGTGTACAAAGAAGGAGAAGCAGTATTTGCCGCACTGATTTCAGACCGACATTTGTATGCGTAAATAACTTAGTTTGACCTGCCAACATTGGCAGGTCATTTGATTTTTTGAGGAAAATCTGTACAATACTTTTACTTGGCCCTATCGTCTAACGGTTAGGACGCCGGCTTTTCAAGCCGTTAATCGGGGTTCGATTCCCCGTAGGGTCACAGATACAATGAATACCATTGATGGCAAGGCAATTGCTCGAACGATACTCCATGATCTCGAAGGAAAGCTAGGCGGCAAGAAAGTGTGCTTTGTGGTATTTCAAGATGAGCCGGTGATCGCACAATTTGTAAAGCGCAAAGTAAGTGTCGCGACAGCGCTTGGCGTACAAACTGAAGTACTCATGCCTGGTACACTTGATACCGATGCTGCAACTGCATACATCCGAGAAATCTCGGCAGAATATGATGGTATCGTCGTTCAGCTTCCCCTCCCTAGTGATCTCGACACCCAAACAGTACTTGACGCAGTACCAGTTCAAAAAGACATAGACGTACTCAGCACTGTCGCAAAAACTGCATACCGAGATGGTACCAATTCACATATCCCACCAGTTGCAGCAGCAGTTTGGGCTTCCCTTCCTGAAAAAGATATGACTGATAAAAATATTGTGATCGTCGGCCGCGGCAGACTCGTGGGTGAACCAGTTGCGCTTATGCTTGATCGTATGCATGTTTCGTACGAGAGTATTGACCTCAGCACTGATGAGCAGACCAAAGCAGCACTTCTCACATCAGCAGACATCATAATTTCTGGCGCAGGCAGTCCGCATCTCATCAAACCCGATATGATCAAAGAAGGTGTCGTACTCATCGACGCAGGCACAAGTGAACAAAACGGCAAGCTCGTCGGCGACATCGATCCTGCGTGCTACCTCAAAGCTTCCGCCTACACCCCCGTCCCTGGCGGCATCGGTCCGATCGCAGTTGCCTGCCTTTTCCAAAACCTTCTGGAAAAATAAAAAATCCCACACTGTAAAGTGAGGGATTTGCAGATAAGCTGCACGCTAATTATTTTTCTTGTTCGGCCTAAGCGGCATAAATTTTGCTTCAGGTCCAATCCATTCAAACTTGGGATAGTTGGAAGGAGTAATCACACCAGAAGCAATCTGTGCTTCAGGAAAATTGAGTATATTTGTCCAATTTTTTCCATCTGCAGTAGCTGCAATTTTGAAAAATTTATACAAATACGTATCAATAACTGCACCAGCCGGTATGCCGCCAAATTGCGTAATAACACCTTTGAATGTAATCTCGGTAACTTTGCCAGGTTTTACTTCAATCGCCTTAATTGTGGTATCTTTCCCGGATTTAAGCCTAACGGTAAGAGTTGTAATTGCTGTACTTGTAAGAACTTCACTATGCGCAGCAGGAATTAATGCTCCTGGGATTATTTCATTTTCTGCGGTAGATACCCCACTTTTACCATCCTTCCAGTTCAAATCAGTAGTACCAAGTATCCCTACCTGGTTGATATTTGAATCAAGCAGTAACGGTGGATCGGGTTTGTTTTCACCTGGAATAAACATAAGGTCTACCGGTATATACCAAACATTCTTTGGTTGGATTTTCATAACTAAGGTGTATTCACCTTCCCTGAACATACCGTCATCTTTGATCATCTCAAAGGTTGAGTTGTAACTAAATGATACAAGACCTTTTTCAACGGGGGGTTTTTTACAAGAAAACAACATACTGGCTGAACTTATGATAATAAGCAGCAGGAAAAATCTTTTCATACACTAAATTTTTTTGTTTTTTCAATATTGTTTGTTTGACATAATCATATCATAATCAACAAAAAATGTCAAACACCTGTGGAAAACCTCAAATAGAGAAAAACCCTGGTGTTGTCAGGGTTTTATCGAGTACTCTTGCAGCACTCAGGTGGAAAGCCGAGCATTCCCTTCCCTCCAAGCTTTTCCCAGAAATTCGCAGCATCATGCCGGTCGAGATCTCTGAGTGCCTGGGCTGCAACTAGAGCTACCACATGGATTCTAAATTTGTTCTTTCGCTGTCTTCGCCGGTCATACTTCATAGTTGTACCGACCCATGCTTCTCGCATTGGAAGCGGAGTGTGGCCAGGCGGCACATGCGTAATGGTTATAGTGGGCATTACAAATAGTTTTGCTGATACTACCATATTTGTTCCCAAATAAAAGACCACCCGTTCGGATGGTAGTTCTTTTATTGCTGCGCTGGAGTTTCTGGGAGGTCTGCAGGAATTTCAGCCGGCTGAGGGACGACTGCATCTTTGGCATTATATGCCGTGGAAAGTGCAACATAGAGTCTGGTCATAAGGACTGAAACAATAGGTGCCGCAACGACAAGCCCAATAATGAGCGCAATGAATCCGAGGAGGTACACACCTACTCCCACAATTCCCGTAAGCGCTATGGTCCAAATCTTGCCCTTTGTGATATTCCATGAATAGCGGATTGATGCACGTACGCCCTCCTTGCGATCAATGTATGCCATGATTGCAAACGAGATACGAATACCTACATAGATACCAGGAATGATAAGAAGAATAAATCCAGCAAGCGTGAGGAGACCGCTCAATATAATAATGCCGAGCACTTTGAGCATGTCCATAAACGATGGAAGGTGCTGCTTGATTGTCGAGAACTCAAGTGCTTCTTCTTGATTGCGAGCTGCGGCAAGTGAATACTTCTTGTACACGATACCCCATCCAAATGAGGCGACCGTAGTGATAATAGTAAGCGCGATGCCTTGTCCAAGGAGACTGATAAGTATCCCAATAGCCTGGATACCGATAAAGAACCAGATGTGATTGGTAACAATGTTCCAAGACTCGCGAAGATTCTGACGGATCGAAAAGGTAAAGGTTTGCATAGGGTTATCTATCGGGGGCTATATCGTAATAATTGTTCATGAATTGTACCATATCAAAGAACGGATCACCAAGCGTCTGGATAGCAAAGAGTGCACCCTTGGGATAGACATTAAAGAGGTACAGCACGAAGCGCGGTTTGGCCGCCGGAAAGTACCCGATGAGCGAGTGGAGGTTGCGATCCGTATAATAACCCGTGCCGTCTGGGCGCGCGATCTGTGCAGTCCCCGTCTTGGCAGCAACTGAGTAGTGTGGGAGTCCTCTGTTGTAGCCATCATCAACGACTTTGACGAGCATATTTGAGATCGTTGCGATAGTCTCTGGCTTGAGTACACGATCCCCTGTTTTGTATTCGATATCTTTGGTCGAACCGCTTGCGTCGATAACTTGCGACACCACATGCGGCGTCACCATCGTGCCACCATTGGCAAGTGCCGCAAACCCACGCACAATGTTGATCGGACTCGTCGCAATACCTTGTCCAAATGAAGCAGCAGCATAGTTGATGTCGTTGTTATCTTTGAGGCTACCCACTGCACCGTTGACTTCGCCCGGCATATCGATACCCGTCTTTTCGCCAAGCTTGTACCGATCGACGAGATACTCTTTAAACGTAGCTTTGCCCATCTTTTGCTCGACAAAGATCATACCGGTGTTCAAAGATTCGTTGAGGACTTGCTGCATGCTGACACCGTTGCCGCGACCTTTCTTGTCGAAGTTGTTGAGTGTCTTGCCATCGATCGTGACTGAGCCTTTATCGTTGTAGGAAGTCGTCGGTGTCACTGCGCCCACATCAAGCGCACCCGCCATAACAAGTGGTTTGACGATTGATCCCATTTCGTAGCGGTTTTGGGCGAACGGATTGGTGTAGACACTTGGATTTTTGACTGAGCCAAAACTGTTGAGATCAAATGTTGGCGATCCTGCCATCGCGATGATGCTGCCCGTATGCGGATCCATGATGATGCCGCCGACGAGGTCACTTCCCCACTTTTGCTGGACGCGCCCAATCGTCTGTTCAAGCTGTGACTGCACACTGGGCTCGATAGTCGTCACGATATCACCCGTACTTGCCGTGTTTCTGAAAACGCTCGACTTCATGTTTGCAAAGATCTCAGCAAAGAAGTTTACGTATGGATTTTTGTCGTCACGCGAAAGGACGTCGTTGTAGTATTCTTCAAGTCCATTGTTGCCGGCAAGCACATCTTTTCTAAATGAGACAAAGCCGATGGCGCGCGATGCAAGTTCATTGCCGGGATAAAAGCGCCATTTTTGTCGATAGAGCGAGACTCCAGGAAGGTCGAGTGCTGTGATTGCCTTGGCCTCATCTGCAGTAATGCGGTCTTGAATTTCTTCGTACGGGTCGCCTTTCTTTGCGACCTTATTCATAAAAAGTTCGCGATCAATCGGTACAATCGCATGTATCGCATCAAATGTTTCTACTGGATGCTCCACAAGATCTGGCGCGATGGCAAGTTTGAATCCATCAATGATCGTTGCCGCTGCCACTGTGGTGCCATCCTTGCTCGTAAAGTAAATATTGCCACGATCAAATGTCTCACCGGTCGGTGTCACGTATTGTCGCTCAGCACGATCTTTGTACAGTCGTGCATGTACGATCTGCAGCGAAAAAAGCCGGACTCCTACGAGTGCGCCGACAAGCACGATCAACACGATCAGGATGCGGATGCGTCTGCGTTGTATCGTATTAGCGTCCAACATTCCATGCAAATGCTCGCTGCGGTGTCGCAAACGAAAGTGTTGGTGCTGAGATGAATCCTCGTTCAATCGCGTATTCTTTGGTCAGATTTTTCTGAAGTCCGAGATACTTGAGCTCTTCTTGCCCCATCGAAGAAATGAGTGTCTTGGTTTCTTGTTGCAGTCCTCGTTCTTTGATCACCGAAAACGTAATGGCGCCCACAAAGTAGAGGTACGCAACAAAGAGGACGCCGGATGCAATCCATGCGTAAGTCGCGATTGATTTGAGTGCTTTGTTGATGTCGAGGGTATTAGTGTTGTGTAGGGCTGCGATCATATATTGTTGTGTTTTTCGATGATGCGAAGTTTGGCGCTCCGGGCACGAGGGTTAGCTTGTAATTCTAGTGAAGAAGCGGTCAGTGGTTTTTTGGTGATAACGCGTTCATTCGTTTGTTTCATCCACTGTTTGACGATACGGTCTTCGAGACTATGAAAGGTTATGACGGCGATGCGACCTCCAGGGCTCAGTTTTTCCCACCAGCCAGCAAGTGCGCTTTTAAGGACTCCGAGCTCGTCGTTGACGGCGATGCGAAGTGCTTGGAAGGTCTTGGTGGCTGGATGGATGCGTCCGCGGCGGTGTACCTGCGCTTCGATGATATCTGCAAGCTGCTTGGCAGTGTCGATCGATGCAGTCTTCCTAGCTTCAACAATGGCACGAGCGATAAATCGAGACTTGGGTTCTTCGCCATAGGCATAGATCACGTCTGCAATCGACTCTTCTTTCCATTCGTTTACGATCTCCCAAGCGGTGAACCCTGTGTGTGATCCAGATTCGGAAAACGCCATGGAAAGCTTAGTGTCGCTTTGGAATGAAAAGCCTCTTGTATCAGCAAGGAGCTGAAACGTGCTTGTGCCGAGGTCAAGAAGGACTTTGTCGACAGAATTTCTGTTTGCCTGCCCGCCCTCCCACTTGGTCGGGAGCAGGCGGGCTGCTGACAAGATCTGCTGGACATCCTTGAAGTTGGCATGCACAAACGTTGCGTTCTGTACGTCACCAATCTTGTTTTGATATCGAGTCTCTGCCGCCTCATCGAGGTCTACGCAAATAAGCGTGATATCTTTTCCAAATCGATCAAGGATCAATCGTGAGTGTCCGCCTCCGCCAAATGTCCCATCGACTACTGTATCGCCCGGTTTGATGGCGAGGCCGTCAATACTTTCTTCTAAAAGAACCGTAATGTGTTGTACTGTATCGTTCATGGTTAGAGCACTCCGACGCTTCCGAGGTGGTTGGCGAGACGATCGGCCTTGGTCTCCACGTCTTTTTTGTATTTCTTCCACGTTGTCTCTTCCCACAGTTCAACGCGTGTATACAATCCGACAATGGCTACCTTTTCTTTGATCCCGAGCTTTGCTTTCAGACTTTCGGGAATCAAAATGCGGCCGTTGGCATCGACTTCCACCTCACTCGCCCCTCCGATGAGGTAACGACTGAAACTTCGGTTCTCTTCTTGCAAGGAGCTTTCGGCGAGACGATCCACGGTCTTTTTCCACTGAGCGGGAGTGAACACAAAAAGTGACTGTTCGATCCCAGGCGCAATGACAACCGTCTTGCCCATTTCCTTTCTGAACTTCATGGGAAATGAAAGTCGGTTTTTGTCATCGATAGTGTGTACGTATTCGCCGATTAACATGGTGATACCAATATACCACTTCTTCCCACTTCATGCCATTATACCCCACTTCAATTCCCCGCCGCAAATACCCTATCTGTGGATAACAGAGGGTTGTTTGACAAAATTAAAAAATCTGTTAAATTAATAAAAACAAAAAATTATGGAAACATTGAAGATCACTGACAAGTTGGAATCTTTTATAAACTTCTCCTCTGAACTTGTAAAAGAAGAATTATTGTCTGAAAAAATAGAAGGCCTAAAAGCCGTTGAATACGTAAAAAACAAATTACGTGACTTAGCAATAAGCTTTGCTACAGGCATGCGAAAGAGTATAGATTTTTTTGGTGGTGATATTGAAAAAACACTAATCGCCAATGAAATTGTTAAGAAAATAATAAAGTAATTTAAATGCCGCAGAAATTGCGGCATTTTTTCTTTATTGAAATGCGACTCTAACTCACACTCACAATCTCGTACACCACTTCACCCTTTGGAGTAGTGATCGTTACCTTGTCCCCTTTTTGTTTGCCATAGAGACCTTGGCCAAGTGGAGATTTGTAGGAGATTTTGCCAGAGAGCATGTCGGTTTCTTCGCTGCCGACCATCGTAATCGTGCGCGAGTTTGCCTCACCTTCCTTTTGAATGATGACAGTGCTGCCGACATTTACCAATCCGTTGTTTACATGACTTGCAACTTCGGCATGTTTCAAAATATTTTCGATGACGGCAATGCGCTCTTCGAGTTTGCCTTGTTCTTCACGCGCGATGTGATACTCAGCGTTTTCAGAAAGGTCGCCAAGAGATTTAGCGTATTCGATCGCCTTGATGATGATAGGACGCTTCACGGTCTGGAGCTCATGGAGCTCGGCAATGAGCGCGTCTTTGTTGGTTTGCGTGATAAATTCCTTCATGAAATGACTACTATACAGTATAGCGGTTATTGATTCAAGAGCTCGGAATTATCCGCAAAAAGTTGCACGACTGGCTTAAATGCATTCGATGCTCCAGAGGAAACTTTGGGACCATTTTCCATAAGCACTGTGAATGCGTATTTGGGATTTTCGTACGGGAAGAAGCCGATCGCCCATGAGTTCACCCGAGTATTCTGTTTGATCTGCGCCGTACCGGTCTTTGCAGCGACACGAAGATTGGGATTACTAAGTGACTGCGCCGTACCTTCAGTCACCACCATGCGCATGCCTTCAAAGACTGCATTGTACTGATCATGTGTAAATGGAAGCTGTTCGGGTGATTGCACGCCATCTTTGACAATGGTCGGAGTGACCAGTGTGCCGCGCGACGCAATACCTGCAACTGCACGAAGCATTTGGATCGGCGTCACCTGAAAGCCGTACTGCCCGATCGATGTGTTGTACGTATCACCGATACGCCATGGGTCGCCGGGGAAGACTTTGGATTTCCATGCAATACTCGGAATCGTGCCGGTGAGCTCGGTCGCTGCATTGATGCCGGACTTTTGCCCTATCCCAAAGAGTTTGATGTACTTTTCGATATTGTTGATACCAAGTCCTTTTTGATCACCAAATCCGCCCCCGATCTCATAAAAGTACACGTTGGATGACACTGCGATCGCCTTCTTCGTGTCGACATCACCATGATCTTTGTTGTCTTTGAAAATAGTGACATTGTTCGGATTGTACGGATTGGGAATGCGAAGCGAGCCAGTCGTGTGGAGCACCTTGGTGGGCGTGATCACACCTTCTTGGAGCGCAGCAAGTGCAAGAAATGGTTTGACGATCGATCCGGGAGTATACAAACCTTCAGTCATACGATTGAGAAACGGCCGGCTTGAACTATTCAAATACTCACTGATAGTCTTGCGGTCACTTCCATCAGAGAGCACGTGTTGGCTGTATTCAGGAAAGGTCGTAAAGGCGATGAGCTCCCCTGTCTTGATATCCATCACTGCGCCTGCACCTCCAATATAGCCGGATTGCTTTGCAAGATCGCGGATCCCTTGTGCCAAAGTTTCCTGGACACGCGCATCAAGAGTTAGGGTAAGGTTTGTTCCCTGTTGTGGCGGATCGATGGTGTTCTCAGAAAGCACCTCACCTGCAACATTGGTCTCGATCAGCTTCGTGCCATTTTTGCCGGCAAGCGTGCTGTTGAATACTTGTTCAATGCCGTCTTTACCCACGGTCTGCATCTGCCAGTATTTACCCGAACTGTCTTTGGTCGGATACGAGACATAGCCGAGCACGTTTGCAAATCCAGGCTTGCTTGTATACGAACGGATCGTGCTCGTATCTTCACTGCTCATGCCGTTCCATGCGAGCTCGACGCCATTTCGGTCATAGATCACGCCGCGGTCTGCAATGATGGGCGTGTGGTCGAGACTGTTTTGTTCACTCTTGGTCGCATAATACTGTGCACGTGCGATCTGTAGATACCCAAGTCGCCCCACAAAGATAAGTGCGATCGCGCCCATCACGAGCATGAGCGCACGAAGCGGACCTTTGGTGATTGGACGCTCAAGTCGTCCTTCAAACTGCTGTCGGTCAAACGCAGGCAAATTGCGCGCATCGATGAGGATTTCGTCAGGATTGAGTTCGTTGTATCGTTTATTTCGTCTCATACAGGTGTGCGATCCGTGTCTCGTGCATGACTGCATACCAGACGAGAAGCATGACGCCGGTGATCATCGTCAGTTTGAGATGCGCAATCGAAAGCGTGTCGCTCGGTGCATAGAGCACGTCAGCAACGATCGCAGGGATCAAAAGGAGTAGTCGATACCGGAGCACGAGTATTCCTGCAAGCAAAAGCACAAACTGGAACCAAAGCGGGCACCAGAGCACTGCTGCGATCATGGCGATGACGCCAACTAGGGTACGGATCATTGCCCCATTCTACCACACCACTGTATGTGAAAAACTAACTAAAAAATCGATTGAAAATGAAGCGAATCACAAGGAGCGTGAGGAGGATGACGGTGACAAAGTAGACGCCACGATGTCCAAAGAATGCCTTGCCAATCGATGCGTACGCGAGTTTGGCATATCCCACGAAGTTGCCCTTGTCTTCGGTAAGTGTCTCTGATTCTGTCGACCCTGGAGTTTCCGGCTGAAGAAGATTTGCGACATCTTTGACGGTAGTGCGTTCGAGGACCACATCAGCTTCCGCTTTGAGCTTGGTGAAATACTGGAGCTGTTTGAGACGAAATGTTTCGAGATGCGCGACGAGGGTGTTTATGAACTGCTTTACCCGACTCGTATCAGGAAGTTCAATCTGTTTTACATTGGTCACAGTCACACTTCCGATCGGACCAACAAGTGCGGCAATGGATTTCTTGTCAACGCCAACTGCCTTGGTAACTTCTGCAGTAACGAGCGTATTCATCTCGGGCATTTTCCATGGCACTGAGATCGACTGCTCTGTAAATCCAGAAACTGTTGCCGCCTTTGTCGCAATCGTTTTGTCCGCAGTTTTGAAAAGTACAGTATAGGTAATGGCGTCTTTGGTAGTATTGCCGAGCTTTGCATAGAGCAAAATATCATCCCCCGCTTTCAAAGTTTCAGAAGCATTGTCCGGAAGCGAGGTAAACCACACACGAGCATCTTGTGCAAAACTTGTGCTCGCAACGATCAGTGTAAGTAGAAATACTGCAATAAATTTCTTCATGAATTACTTCAAACTAAAGGTTGATTTGACGGTGACTGTAATCTGTTTTTCGATCTGAGAAGTATCGTAGCTGCCATAATCCGAGACGTCGGTCGAATTGCGGGACTGCACTTGGACGACACCACTGGTCGCACTCTTGAGTGTGCCTACCTTTCGACCAGAATTTTTGGCGAGCTCTGCAGCACGAGCTTTCGCATCGTCAATCGCTTGCGAGAGAAGCTGGATGCGCGCATCAGGAAGCTTGGAGTAGTAGTACTCAAGTCCAATACTTGAAAAGATGACACCTTGGTTGATGATGCCGGAGAGATTGTTGGATGCACGCGTGAGCTTTTGGACGTCTTGAGACTGCACGGTAAATGTCTGGTACAAATTGTAGAGTTTCTCAGCAGCCTGGTTTTGCTGATAGATCTCGTTCATACCGACTGGAGAAACCGTGAGCTCATCTTCGATAATGCCCTGTGCGAGCAGAAACGCCTTTGCCTTGGTCGTATCAGATGCGATCTGGTCGTAGCCGGATTTGAGATTGCTTTCACGCGCACTTCGCGTGACTTGTGTCGTCCATTTCGCTTGATCAGAAGTCACTTCCATTTTTGCAGAGCCAGTCACCGATACGACATCCCCTGCACTGCGCAGTCTAAAGAGTGTCGCCATACTAATGCCGACCGCAACGATGAAGCTGCCGCCCAAAATAATACCAAGAAGTGCAAGTGGATGAAGTTTGTGTGGTTCCATATAGATAAGTATAGCACTATGCGTTGAGTGCGCCTTCAGCTATCAACAGTTTGCGCTTTGCAGCAGGTCCACCGCGGTTGTATTCCCCAATTTTCCCATCACTGCGTATCACGCGATGACACGGCACCCGTGCGTCAAAGTTATTTTTCATAACACCACCCACTGCACGCGCCGCTCCTGGGAAGCCAGCCTTCTTGGCAACTTCACCATAGGTCATCGTCTTGCCTTTCGGGATCTTGGCCACAACTGCACGCACCTTGTCTGCGAAAGAGATTTCTTTTTTCATATGAAAAGTATAGCAAACCCGGAAGTGAGCCTTGGTATTACAGATCCGCTGTGTGTTCGAAGAACTATACAGAGATCTACTTCCGGGAAATAAAAAAGCCCGTCATTGCTGACGGGCGACACTGAAAGAACCCTGTGAAATTATTTTACAAACCGATCGGTTTGGATCGTACTACCCTGCATCATCTTAAGGAAATACACGCCAGAAGGTAGGTTTTGCACCTGCATACGCTGTTTGAGTGCTTCAATACTGGATACATACTGAATCTTTTGGAGCTTCTGTATGGTTTGTCCAGCTGCATTCATAAGTTCTACAAGGAACGTTTGCTGCATATTCACTTTCCGCAGCGGAATGGTGTTGGAATACTTTTCGGTTCCGGCGATATCCATAACCTTCAGACGATACAGCGTTGTTTTGCTGAATTGCTGATCTGTATACGTTGTACCAATAACCGGGATTGTTGTCCACGAATTATCTCCTTCAGCCTTCTTTTCAAGATACACTGATGTAGCTTCTTCGACAGACCAATCAAACATGGCCTTGTTGTTTTCGATCCACGCACTGAAGCGAGTGATCCTGAGTGCAAGTGGTTCGCATTTCGTAATCCGAATATCTTTGAAGTACGAACAGTTGCCGGGAGTATCTGGCAATGTTTTCACCCAAAACCGGTACCGGAGCGTCTTACCAGCAAAATCACTGTACTGCACCGTATAGGTCAACGTGTTGGTATTAGGGATTTGAATAAAATCCGTCAATCCTTCAAACTGCCAGCCGTACTTTAATTCTGTGCCTGCAGGAAAACCAGTAACGGCTGCAGTGATCACGATTGAATCGTTTTCCATGAGGCAGCCGTCGCAAGTGCTTTTGGTCGTAAAACTTATTTTTGGATCGATGGCTGTTTGTTGCGCAAAACTATTGCTCGCTACACTTGTAGCAAGCAAGATAAAGAGAGTAATTCTTTTCATTCTTTATGGGTTTTTGTGTTAAACAATTTTTTCCCATAATATCACAATATTAAATTTTGTCAATCATCTACTTGATGATCGGGTGTGGGACATTGAGAACCTCCTTGAAAAAGAGTACGTAGACGGTGTTCTTGCCTTCGGTCAGGAAGTCAGTGTTGATCGTACAGTCATAGGCCACGACTTCGCTGTAGCCAAAAGGGACCTTTTGGAACGTAGACGGATCGATCGTGAGCGTGCACCCCTTCTGAAGTGTGCTCTCACTTTCACGCACTTTGCTTACGATGAGCTGCTTGGCCTCATCAGCTTCAAACCACGGACACCACGCACAAATAAAGATACCGATGATGAGCAAATATCCAAATCCTTTCATATGGAGGAAGTATACAATACTTTTCCTGTGATCACGAGTTACTAAGTCTACTCACTTCTTTCAGAAGCTGCGTGGACTAAGTACTCTCGACCCCGCCTCAGTTGTCCTACGGACATACTTCCGGCTTCCCCACGTACGAAAAAATCTCGCGCAGGCGAGATGTTTTTCGTCGTGTGG
Organism: uncultured Candidatus Saccharibacteria bacterium; assembly: GCA_964602465.1. Lineage (GTDB taxonomy): Bacteria > Patescibacteriota > Minisyncoccia > Phycocordibacterales > UBA9973 > UBA4124. Next base: position 7,835 of record CAZRQQ010000010.1, on the reverse strand, counting down.
ACCCTAGGAGATTCGAACTCCTGACCTTTGCTTTGCAAAAGCACTGCTCTACCAGCTGAGCTAAGGGCCCTTTTTATAACCTCACCATTCTACTGTAAAAGCAAAAATATGCAACACAAAACCGCCCCTTACTGAGGCGGTTTTGATACGGGAAGCTAGTCGTCGTTTCGGTCGTTCTTCTTTTCTGGCTTTAGTTTGGCGTCGACTTTGATGTCAAATCCTTTGAGACCTTTGACGATCGTTCGAGCGTCGGTGTGTGCTTTCTGGATTGCTTCGCGAGCGGTCTTGAGCTTTGCGCGAGCATCAGCGAGCGCTTTCTTGTTTGCTTCGGCAACTGCAGTGTCGCCATTGTCGGGCTTGAGATTTACTACAAGATCAATACTTGCCTGCGCACTCGTCTTTGCAGCGAGAAGCTGTGCCTTCATGTCCACAGATGCTGCCTCGAGAGACGCGACATCTTTGCCAGCAGTCTTTGCCTCTGCAATGCGTGTATCGAGCTTTGTACCAAACGTCGTAAATAGATCGATGGTCGTAAGTATTCGATCAGCTGATGCAATGACCTGTATCTGTGGCATCACCAGCATGTACGTGCGGTAGTTCTTGGTGATAGACTCAAGATACGTCTTGATGGTTGCAACATCGGTCGTCGCAGCGATCTTTGCTTTCAAATCATTGAGCGCCGTGATCTGTACATCGATTGATGACTTGAGGCTGGTCTTCTGAGAGTCAGTGAGACGCTTCATGGCATCAATGCGAGTTTTGAGTTTGGTGAGTGACTCAATGCGGCGAGTGATCTCGCGGTTAGCACGTTCGGTCGGAGATTTCTCAGATTTTTCTGACTTTCTGTCATCAGATCTATCATCGGAAATCCTTGCCTCACCGCGCACTTCGACGCGTCGATCTTCGGATTTCTCACGTCCGACATCGATTCCGAAAAATCCATTTGCTTTTACGGACGGACCGCTTTCGGCATGAGTAACACTGATAATACTGAATGCTGCAAGCATGAGCAGCGAAAGAAATTTTTTCATGGAATAACTCGTGGATTATTGTTCAATCTGTTTATCGTCAAAGGACTGGTCGACATCTGCAGAGCTTTCACTGACGAGTTTGAGTTGTCCGTCGATGGAAGCCATGTCCTTGTCGAGATCGTCATTGGTCGAGCCTTTGGTAAGGGTTGCGGCTGCATCAGCTTGGATGCGCGCTTCCTGTCGTGCGTGCTCTTGTGCAGGTGTTTTATCATCTTGCTTACTGCTCCAAATACCAAGTCCGACACCTCCGGCAACGATTGCTCCAAGTACGATTCGTGCAAATACTGACATACGAAATATAGTGATTACTGTTAAATCCACCCCTCTGGGCGAATACTGATAAGTATATACCCAAGCCTTGTCTAATATGGGTACATAGAGTGAGACGAGTGTGGATTTTGGAGGTTACCTTTACAAATACCAAATGTGTTTCTTTATGTCGTACTCACCCGGAAGAGGTGGTAATGTGAAAAGAAAAAACTATGGAATGTACTATAGTTCTCGGTCTGTCCGTCATTGGAACTGCTGTTGTATTCTTTCTGCTTGGTACTGCTCTGATACTCCTTGTATTAATGATTATTCCAAAAACAAGAGAATTCCTCTTGGAATGCTGGAACATTTTGGGACCCAGCGAAACTACATTCGCTACCGCTCCAGAGAAGGATGAGTCTCCGCCAGTCCAATCAATCCCAGAGCCTGTGGTCGCACCCAAAAACGGTACAGCACTACGTCCGGAAGAAATCGTACTTCAGACACTCAACGACTTTCGCACAAAAGATGATAAGATCGTCAAACAAAAAATCAAAGAGATATCTACATCTAAAAAGATTAAGGTGGAATGCTTTTTTGAAAAACCAACAGAAACCATCGAAATCAACGGCAAAAAAGTTATACGAATATATTCAGGAATGGTACAACAAAACTTTCGAGTATATTACGAACTTCCCGATGGCTGGATCCTCAACTAACAAAGCCCCCGTATTCCGGAGGCTTTTTTGTTTTGAATTAATTTATATGTTATTTTTCTTCTTCGTCTTCGGGCAATTCAATACCTAATTCTTTGGCATATTTTTCTGTCTTAGCTTTTATTTCTGCTGCAAGTTCTGGATATGCTTCTTTTACTTCTGCATAATCTTGTTGGGCTTGATCAGCAAGTATATCTTCTGCAAAATTTCGATCAGTAAAGCCGGCGTCGAGATAAAAGAATGTCTTTTCGAAATTAAATCGTGCTTCTTTTTCTGGATCACCCTTTGCGGCCTCATCTCCCTCCTTCATCCATGTATCAAACATTGCATTTGCTGCAGCGACATCAGGATCATTGGTATCGGTGCCAAACGGATGAGTGATCCCCTTTTCAATAAGTTTCTTGTGTGCAACTAGGAGTTGCTCTTTTTCTATCTTTGGTTGTGGAAATGATTCGTGCATATTTAGAGTATACCAAACAACTGTTCTTTCTCTTTCCTTGTTAGCTTCTTCAGCACAGCCTCACGTTTACGTGCCTCCCCTAGCGTTGCAGCAGGTTCACTATACCGCAGCACAACTGGCCGGCGTATTTTGGTGTAGTGCGCCCCACTTTTGGCATGATTGTGCTCATGAAGCCGACGATCCATGTCACTCGTCGACCCGATATAGTACGTCTTGTCAGCACATTCGAGGATGTAGACTTGAAACATGAGTGGAGTATAGCGTATTTGACAAAATCAAATTTGATTTGTAATGTAAAAGAAATTAAAACTTTCAAAATGGAGACAATACGTTCAGGAGCAATAGTGAAGAATTCTCTTTTTGGATTCTTTCGATGATCACCAAACGCATCGTGGAGTGCTTTTTCAACTTGGCTGACATCTGCAACTCGCACTGCGTAATAGCATTCAAATGGAAGTGGCACGGATGTCGATCGGGACAACTCCAAAACACGCTGATCGACAGAGGTAGTTGTCTTGCCAATCTTGATATACCCAGGCATTGCCTCGTTGGTCAAGATATATACTATGCCTGCTTTTTCATCCATAAGTAAGCTAACGATACCACAAGGGTTGTTTTTGTAAACGCGATTCTCTCTTTACGATCTTAGACAAGCACAGCACCAGCATGTATAACTTTCATGATCACACTAGATACCAAGGTAAGGTTGCGGCAGAACTTATAAAACTTTATAAGTGTACTGTCTTTCATAATGGTCAATGCGATTATGCTAATAATATATGTTCCGCAAAGAATCGAGCTTTGCAGTGCCTGTCCTAGCCCGAGGGCTTGTCTAAAATAATAAGAGAGCACCTTGAGTATACCACCATCCTATTTTCCTTTCTTCTCGTCTGAGATGAATGCGAATGTTCTGAGTATTTCTGATTGAAAAGCAGCATAGAACTTTATATACCGTATGAACATAGCAACAATTGCTATCGCGAGTCCGACCATAATACTGGTTGATAGCACTGATTTGAAAATCGCGATGCAAAATATAACCAACGCAACAAAACAGATGTTACGGGAAAAGCCGTACTGGTTTCTAAAATCATCAAGACGAGTAGCTGTGTCTTCATTTTGACGAGCATGACTGTATGCCACCTGAAAGATTGATTCAGTCTTTTTTATAATTTCGACTTTTGATTTATCCAACATTTTACTTGCGTTATCAATAACTTTTTCAATCGTGGTTTCTGGAAGCTTGCCATAATATCTCCCAACTAAAGCCGCAAGTACTTTTTCATACCAACGTGCATTTTTTGAACCCATTTGAAGATCAATTGGTTTTCTTAGGATAGTCTGAAATAGTAAATGTTCCAAAATCGTAGATGAAGGAATAGCAATGATTTGTCCTACGATGTACGCAAGAGAAACTGCCGTAGCTCCTGTTACAAAACCCCAACTCTGCCGTCCAAAATATGCACCACCCGTGTAAATAAAATCTAGCGATAGCAGTAAAATAAGTCCGCTCGCCAGATAGGCGTAGAAATCGTAGGTGGTAAACGGGAAGTCCTTGTTCATAAATTACATCATACATTTAAATCGCTTTTAAACCAGTATCTAGAGTTCAATCTGAAGCTGGTGGAGATCTGTGCCTGTATGAAAACCTACATATAGACCATTCGGTAGATCTTCTGTACCAAGAATCACCAGTAATAAACCAGGTAGGTCATGTTTGCTATCGTTCATCATTTTACACACACTTTCGATATCGGTGCCTGATGGTATTGGAACAGCTTGAGGGTGAGTGTGCCAGTCGCCTACAAAATGTAATCCCGCATCGGTGTACTTCTTATGTATCTCTAATTTTTCGGTCGGTCTATGTGGACGGAATCCAAACCTGCTGCGTAAGTCTTTCTTTTTTGGAGGAGTTGCATCCACTATTCTTATACATGCACCCTCAAACTGTGCAAATAGCTGACCTCCTGCTTCTTTTTTAAAGCTTTTATCTTGTTTATATGAAGAGATTGCTTCAAGAGCACTTGATGTAAAGATAACCGTTCCGAGCGAATTGGGCAATGTGTAAGTTAGTTCATTCATTGTTGTTGATCGCAAAAATGGCAGTTTGCATTATGACCCAATGGTTTTTCATATTGAAAACTATCAGTAAAATTTTCTGGTCTGGATGCTAAATGACTACTTGTCCAATCACCACCAAGTTTTTGGAGGTGATTAGTAGACGTGGCATGAACACGGTGCACATTCTCTTGTTGATCACCAACTAAAGTAGCTATGGCAAGCTCTGATACAAGAGCTTCAGCAAAAGTTACATCGACAGGTCCATAAGGCTGAAATACAGCCCCGCAAGCAGGCTCAAATTTGAGACCGTGTTCATCAGCCCAATCTTTCGTTTCTGGATCAAACATTCTTCCTTTATCATTCACAATACAACCGAGACAAGATCCGTTTTTAATAATCAACAGTGCATGACCCACAGCTGCCTGTGGCTCCATCCAACCGTACAGTATCGGCATTTTGAAGCCGTTTGAAATGTGCCATTCATTTAGAACTCCCTCTGCACCCCACTCTCCTATGGTACTTACAATGAGATTTAATTCATCGAGATCTTGTGAATGTTCTTTGGTAAAAACCTCCCACTGTTGGTTGAAGTATTCCACACCTATGTGAGGAAATCGCTGTCGAAGCTCCACACCAAGCGCCATAGCTTTATTTGCTCCCATATGTTTTATCCCGAGCACATGTCTACCAACATTGGCAGATTCCAGACCCTCAGGATCAATCAAAAGGATTTTTCCAACTCCTGCCTGTGCAAGTCGTACTGCAACATGCGAACCCAGCGATCCACATCCAATCACTGCTACAGAGGACTTTTTCAAAATATCTTGGGAGACATCTTGCCCTCGTCCATGAATCCAATCATGATCAACTCGAGTTATTTGATGTCTTGTAAGTCCAAAACTTTCGGAAATTCGCTGAAGTCGAATCTTTTCTGTCATCATCTCCGGTCTCGTGAATCCACGCATAGGGTTCTTTGCGTTACTTTCACTGGATATTACAACCCCCATCAATCCCACACCTGAACTACTTGGAGCAGCAAGTAAGAATAGATAAGATCCATTTTTTAGTACTTCTGAGGTATTGAAAAGGTCGAGCGCTCCAGGCGCAAGAGCTGATATAACTAATAGTAATTCGGAAACACTATTGGGAAACGGTGCTACAGGTGCTTGAGAGAGTTTTACAAACAAACCAGAAAGTCCACGGATCTGTTTTTGTGGTTTATATCGATTTGTATACCATGCATTGATATCTTTGTTTGTATCAGCAACCATTATTTGTTCACCGAGAAAAACATATCTAACTTCGCGGGTGTCAGACTCTGGCTCGACTAACGACCAGACTGCTCTACCATTTTTATGTTTATGACGAGTCCAGTATGAAATAAACTCATCCTGAAAATCAGCAAGTACTTTACTTGGATCACTTGAAAATGTAGCGATGAATTCAACCGCTTTCTGCATGAGCGTGTTCGTCAAACTATCTGATTGCTCAACTGAAGGTGTAACTGGAGGGAGACAAAGCAATCCCTTGTCTTCAACATGTGGCCATTCAATACTAAAATCCTTTGCTCTATCAGAAATGTCTTCAATTGCAATGCGTGGCGGTACGTAGGGAAACTGATCGGGAAGAAGTACTTTTAGATATAGCCCTAAATCATCAAAGCGTATACTCCATCCTCGTACAAAATTGTGACCCCTGCCATATCCTTTAAGCTGATTTGTCGGAAGTGTTTTTAAGCAATCACTAAATTTATCCTTGAGAAAGGTATGTATTTGATTTACAGCCTTCAGAAAGGTTTCTTTGTGAGTATGCGAGTTCATTAGGCATAGCGATTACCGTCGTTAGTTTTTTCAAACTCACGAGAAGGTGGGTCAAGACGTGTAGTCGTTGGTCCCAAAGGACGATTTGTGGAAGACGATCCTGAACCTGAACCATCCGAACCAATTGGTATTATAAGTACTTCTCGTTTACCTGGAGTATGAGTCATGGTGTTAATAAAATCCCCGTCTACACTATTTGCAGTTGCTTGATACTCCTGAGAAGCACGGAAGGATGGTGGATCATTATCATCATTTTCTATTGGCTTACAACTTGCAACAATCGTAGCTCCATGTCGCGCTTGACTTAACGCCTTACGAGCGTCCTCGTTAATAACAATAGCGTTACGCTTCTCAGTCCAACTATCTACCGTTAATGAGTGCAAAGAGCAGTGGTGAGGAGTTTGTAGTAAATCATATTCTAGAACAGTAGGAGTAGCCTGATATTTATGCCACAATCGCTCCCATACGAGTACTTCAGCATCACCCCCACAAAGGAAAAAGAAGTCATTGCTGTTTGATTTTATATTGAAGCGACAAACAACACTTGATCGATTCTTTGCTAAAGCATCTTCGATATCTTCATCATGAATTGTCGATGGTCCGATTAAGTCAGCAGTGAATGAATCGTCTTGATCCCCATTGATACGATTGAATACTTCTCCGGCAGGTATACGTATAGCATCCAAACCTTCTGTCTTGTCTGCAATATCCTCTCCCATCACCAAAATTCGGTTACCATCTTCTGCCCCATGACCATCTCTAAAAGCTTGCACACGTCGACGAGCTTCAATCGACCACTGCTTAGCGTCATCGCATAGAGTAATGGAGGTTTTTACCTTTCGTCGAAATATAATTGGTGAAGACCACATTTCCTTAATAATTATTTTGTCTTCGTCTTCTTTCCATGTACTGATAGGTCCGAGATGAAAATATTTTGACAAACCAAGAGTATGGTCTTGATCGGGATGAGTAAGAAGAAAGACATCTACATACAAGCGGTTATGCTCGTCACGGTCTAAATCCAAGCGGTCTCTCAGCATTTCTATCACACTTTTTTCACCTTCTTCTAGATCTTCACAAACACGTACATCAATAAGTATCCTCCTGCCACTTTCCAGTGTTATGAGGGTCATATCGCCATTGTCTACTGGAAAAAATTCGATTTTTGCTGACATAATAGGGTGGCTGGATTAATTGCTATTTTTGTTTTATAGCACAAATAGACCCTCTTTGAAAGAAAACCAGACAAGAGTTAATACTTTGGAAACAAAAAACCACCGAATTCGATGGATTTTTGTTCTGGTTACTGCTCTCAGCAGGTATGCAATGACTGAATAGATCCATCAAACGGTTCGAGTCCAGAGAGGGTCATTCATTTTTGGATTTTAGTGATTTTCTAAAATCCTTATGAATCAATGCTCTCTGAGCGAACGAACTGCGCTCAACGTGGCTGGGGTACAAGGATTCGAACCTCGATACTCAGGACCAAAACCTGATG
>CAZRQQ010000009.1:0-30534 GCA_964602465.1 uncultured Candidatus Saccharibacteria bacterium | reverse complement strand
TAAAAGGTTTTGAAATATTTCCCCCACTCTATTCTTTTTTACTGAAAGCGCAAGCTATTGCATTTCCTTGATCCGTATCCTCACTCCTCCTCTCCAGCCGGCTTCGATGGTACCGATGAATGAAACAGTGCGGCCTTCGGTGAGCTGGTTGATGAGTGCGTCAGTTGCAAAAAAGGTGAAGGCGGTCGCAGTGCCGGTCGAGTCACGCACGACGACTTCGATATGTTCTTTGTTCTTCCCAAACATTTTGACGCTTTGGATCTGGGCATCTTGAAACAGAAAGCTTGGCTCAGTATTGCCCGTACCAAACGGTGCAAATTTACGGACAATGGCAAGATGTCGTGGCGTCGTAGCAACAAGTGGAAATGAAATTGCTTCGTGATCACTCTTCCCATTTCCATTGTGATTCACTTTCGAAATTGCATCGTTCAGTGCTTGCTCAAGAAAGTGCACCTGCTCTTTGCTCACCGAAAATCCTCCCGCTGCTTGGTGGCCACCCGCGTGAAGCATCACCCCTTCGGGAAGCGCCTGAAAAAGAAGTGCGGCATGATGCTCATCGATCATACGACATGAACCTTTGATCGAGCCGTCTCCTGCTTCGCCCCAAACAAAGAAGCTCCGGCCGTAGCTTTCTTGGAGTTTGTTGGCAACGAGTCCAAGTACTGCCGGTCGCCATTCAGGATTGCCGACGACGACAATTGCAGGGAGTTCGTTTGCGATACTGCGATGCTCAAGACTTCCATGAGCTGCTTTGGTGATGCGTGCAACGAGCGTCTTGCGCAAGTCATTGATCTCGTCGAGTATCTTGACTATTTCCATCGCGCGAATTGGATCGTCAGTTGAGAGAAGTTCGAATGCAAGCATGGGAGAATCCATACGAGATGCGGCATTCAAACGCGGCGCAAGTGTAAACGTGAGATCGGTTTCAGTAAGATATGCGAGATTGATATTATTTTTTGCGAGCAGAGTCTGAAGTCCGATACGACGAGTTTTCTTCATGACATGGAGTCCATAGAGGGCGAGCATGCGGTTCTCACCTACGAGCGGCACCATGTCTGAAAGCGTGGCAAAGCCGACGAGATCCAAGAGCCACTTTTCCCACCCCTCAGGAATTTCAAATTCTTTGCGATACGATTCGAGAAATGCACACACGAAATAAAACGCCATCGCCGCACCACACGGATCTTGGTTTATATAGTCTCCCTTTGCAGGATGTACGACTGCGTATGCGGCGGGAAAGCTTGCCTCCCCACCGCCTTGGTGGGGAGGTGTGAGGAGTGGCGCGTGGTGATCAGTCAGTATCACATCAATGCCGCGTGATTGTGCGTCAGCGATCTCAGCAAGTGCAGTGATACCGACATCAACGGTGATCATGAGCGTGATGCCTTTTTCTTCGAGCGCGTTAATCCCTCGTACGCTCACACCATATCCTTCGTCATGTCGATCTGGAATATACACATGCACACGATCCATCATGCCGAGCTTTTTGAATAGATCGACAAGTACGACCGCTCCCGGAATCCCATCACAGTCATAGTCCGCGTAAATACCAATGTGTTCACCAGTCGTCACTGCCTTGTACAAGCGCTCCACCCCACGCTTCATGTCCGTAAATGCAAATAGATCTCCGAGTTTGTATTCGGGTTCGAGAAATGATTTGGAAGTTTGAGCGTCAAGCTTGAGTCGCTCAAGCAGTACTCGCTCGAGTTCGGTAGGATGCATACAGGAAATGATTGTACCATGTGGGTTTTGCTATACTTCAGCCATGGAAAACAACACTATATTTGGCAAAATAATGAGAGGAGAATTACCAACAACAAAGGTGTACGAGGATGATCAATTCTTTGCATTTCTTGATATAAATCCAATTACCAAGGGACACACCCTATTGATCCCAAAAGATCAATACACATGGATCCACGAAACCCCTGATGAAATCGTAGCTGCAATTTTTGTAAAAGCAAAAGAGTTAATCAATGCGATGAGAAAAGGGGTACCGTGTGATTATGTACAAGTGGGCGTTGTTGGAAACGAAGTCCCACACTTCCATATTCATTTGATCCCCCGATCATCTGATGAACCCGCGCTGCAAACAACACGTCCCCACATAGCCTATGAAAATCTAGAAGAAAAAGATTTCTTTGGTGAAAAGATACGAAGTGCCCTGGAGAAATAAAAAAGGGCGTACGATAGAAATCGTTGCCCCGTTTACGAACCTGTTTGGTTCTGTAACCCCCAAAGAAAACATCTTTTTGGATTTTATTAAAATGACGGAAGCAAGAATGCCTCCGTCTTTACCCTAATAAAACTTTAAATCAGCAAATTTTTGAGTTATAGATAATTTGATATATCGATACATGAACAGTTTATTTTATTCAAAGGTTTTTATAAAAGGGGCTGGGATAGAAATCCCGCCCCGGTTAGTCCAATATCCTGTGAAAAACCTAAGTTTATAGTAGCATGGCCTCAAATACCTGTCAAGCAATCAAAAGCCCACCGGATATTAGGGTGGGTTCGATTGTTTTCATGAAGTACCTGTGACTAATTGGTTGTTCACAGTAAAATATCTTGGCAAGAAGAGGAGATCGTTTTGAACAGTGTAGCAATTTCCCAGAGAAAGACAAGCTACTTGAGCGCCTTGATCCCTGGAAGGGTGCATGTCGCCAAAAAGTCGATCGTCGCACCACCGCCCGTGGAGATAAATATATGTTTGGTATTCTTCACTGCCTTTTCGATAACCGCGCCGGTATCTCCCCCGCCAATGAGTGCGTGCGCCTTGCTCGCACCAATTGCCTTTGCGATATCGGTCGATGCTTTGGTGAAACCTTTCTCATACCAGCCCGTCGGACCATTCCACACAACGAGCTTTGCCTTTTTGATTTTTTCGACAATAAGCGCAACACTCTGCGGGCCAATATCGACGATCACATCGGCTTTCTCTACTTCGTCTGGCGTACATACTACCTTCTTTGTGCCGCGCAAAACTACCACATCTATCGGAAGTAGGAGCGCTGGGTTTTTGGCAAGTGCTTTGATCTGTTTTTCATAGCCGTCTTCAACAACTGACTTCCCTACTTCAAATCCAAGCGTCTTGTAAAACGAATTGAGGATTGCGCCCGCGATCACGACGTGGTCTGCCTTGGTTACAAATTGTTTGAGAAGCGGGATCTTGGTTGAAAACTTCGCACCGCCGAGAATGAACGCGAATGGATGCTTGGTGCCAGTCGTTGCCTTCGAAAGTGTTGTGATCTCAAGTGCGAGCTGGATGCCTGCGTATGAAGGGAGGAGTTTGGGAAGACCGACGACAGAAGCATGTGCACGGTGTGATACCGAAAAGGCGTCGTTGACATAATACGCACCAAGTCGCGCAAGCGCTTTTGCAAATGGTGCACTGTTTTTTTCTTCACCTTTATAGCGGCGAATGTTTTCGAGAAGTACGACGGTACCTTTGGGAACCTGATTGAGAATGTCGAGTATATTTTTGCTGGTAACATCTTCGGTGACAAAGACAGTCTTGAATGTTTTGGAAAGATAGGTTGCAACAGGACGCAAACTTGCAGATTCATCACCGAGATGCGCGATGAGTACTGGCGTGCCACCTTTTTTTATAACGGTTTTAATGCTCTGAAAACTTGCATCAATACGACTTGTGTTTCGGATCTTTGTACCAGCAAACGGTACGTTGTAGTCAACTCGAACAAGTACACGTGCGCCGCTCAGTTTGGGAAGTGTAGAAAGTGATCGCATGAAATAGTGATTAAGAAATTGCTTGTACGACTGCTTTGGCAAGTTTAGCAAAGCGCTTGGCATCGAGACTTACCCTGCCTGCAAGCAAGCCGTCCGCTTCGCCGTCAGTTACAAACGCAGGTGCATTGGTTTCGTCTACAGATCCACCATACAGGATCGTCACTGCACGCGCAGTCTTTTCATCAGTCAGATCCGCAATGAGTTTTCGAACAAACATGACCATCTCGCGACATTCGACCGGAGACGCCTGCCGCTCTGCCTTTGCGCCAATAGCCCAGACTGGTTCGTACGCAATAATGAGGCGCTTGATGGTAGCTTTGGGAATGTCGCGAAGTGCACTTTCTACTTGATCTTTGATCACCGAAAGATACCACCCTTGGTCATCGCGGGTTTTCTCTCCCACACAGATGATCGGCGTGATCTTTTTCTCAAGCAATCGATCGATTTTTGCTTTGACGAGTTCGTCTGAGTCACCCGCCGCACGACACTCGGAGTGACCAACAATAGCATATGTCACACTGAGGGATTTGAGCATTGCCGCACTTATTTGTCCGGTCGAAGCCACTTCAGCTCCAGCTGCTACTGTCTGAGCACCAAGATGAAGTCCCTTTGCCACCTCACGAAAAGCAGACAGATAAACAAACGGGGTACAGGCGATCGTCGTAAGGTGTTTTTTATAGGTACGAGCGAGGGTATGGGTTGTTTTTGCAAGCGTGCGTGCTCCAATCACAGTCTCGGGAGCCATTTTCCAGTTTGCAACCAAAAGTTTCATAGGGTGCAGTATAGCACAGCGCTACTCAACCTCTTTCCAAGAAATGATCTGGTAGCTGTCGGCGGCAAGAGGAAAATTTGGCGGTGGTGAATATAGGAGCGACGTGTCATAGACGATCGTACGAGTCGCATAGCCTGTCCCGTCAGTAAAGGCGAAGCCGTAGCGCTTGTTGGTTGCGATCATACCGTAAAGCGTGATGTCGGATCGATACGCATACGGGGTACAACTATTGCTGTAGTAATAGCGCCCCACGCGGCCGTTTTGCGCAATAAGCGCTGCGTCCACTTCAAGAGTAGTATCTGAAACCATACCAATATTAATATTGTTTTGCGAAATAAGTGCAACAGCACTCGAGCCGTCCTTCGCGCTGTAGGTAATGTCATTATTAATCGTGATACTCTTGCGCTGAGCAACCGTATCAGGAAACTTTGCCGCTCCAATCGTAAGGCGCGCCGTGTCTACCTGCCCCTCGACCCATAGCATATCCTCTGCAAAGATAAGTCCGTTTGCAGGAAATGAGTAAGTGCCTATAAATGTCTTAGTCTGAATACTCCACGTACCCCATCCAGTTTCGTTCAGATCGTTTTTACACTGCGTAGAAGGAACAGTGGTAAGTGTTTGCACCCTATACACATCGTAGGTGTCATTGGTCTTTAGTACAAAGAGATACCCTTGGGCACCTGATGGACCAAAGTAATTGCCCGTACTTTGTGCGCCAGTTTTGATTGCTGCGAGGTCGCTAATGATTCCTGCAAAATCAACTGCGGGCACCGGGAACTCTCGCCCCGCCTTAAACACATCGGTACGATTTGGCACACTCTGCGGTGGAGCTTCCAACGGTCTGAACGAGTTATTTACTGTCGCAGCATTAGGGTCACGATGGGTGTGCACACCAAACTCCACTGCTCCACTATGGTCCGGATCATCATAAGAGGCAACTGCGCTTGTAACCTTATTCCATGCCGTACCATCAAATCGAATACCCCCATTTGAATGGAGTGGTCCAAATATTTCTGTCCCTTGTCCAAAGCGCATTGCATCGTTTGCAACAACAGCATATTTAGCAAGCGAAGGAATCGCAAGCTGCACAACGATCGTACGCGCGGCACCACTATCACCCGTGACCACACCACGCGAAGCAATGGTCACAAGTGTTGAGCCAAGCGGTGGCGGGGTAATAGTGAGTGTATATGAACCAATCTCGTTTCCACTGGTATCACTAAACGGATAGGTGTACGGACCAGGCTCGCTGTGTCCAAGGGTATAATCGGTCTGAAAGTGTGCAAGATACCACCGTGCGTACTCAATACCCGCCTCGGCGACCTGAAGTGCCTGCTCTCGTGCGAGCACATGCCGACTAAATCTAGTACTTGTTGCAGACCACGAAATAAGTGCAGTCATCACAAGAGTTGCAATACTTGCACACACAAGTACGACAACGAGCATATATCCATGGCTTGGAGTGTGCTTCATTGTTGTTTAAGGTTACGTATCGCAACATCAGATCCGATACTATAGGGTGTCCCACCAGAACCAGGGTTAAGCATGATTGAAATCCGAATCATACGGACAAGCTCAAGTGTAGTACTTGCGTTTGTAATTTCTCCAGCCGTTCCGCCAGTATATTCATTTGAAAAATATCGAAACAGTGGCGTATGCTGCAGTTCATTTTGCACCCCCTCGATGAAGGGGCGTACTGTGCTACCTGCCGGATCGTACACAGGAGGAAGCGCAGTAGTTTGTGGTATCACCTCTTTGTAGAGTATGGTTCCCGATAGATAGTAGCGTACATATTCGACCCTGCCATCACTATCAAGATCACTATAAAACGCAAATTCATACGGCAACGCAACCGCAACTGGAAACGCACCGAGTCCGGAAATTGTAGCTGATCTAATCTCTGCAGTCATAGGACGAAGAAGTCGTTGTGCACGATCGATAGAATTCAGGGATGCTGTGAACTGACGATTAAATCGAAACGTATCTGCTTGTATAGCAAAGATCCCGACACCAATTACAACTGCGATACCGACCGCAATCAACACCTCGACGAGTGTCATGCCTCTATAGCGAAGTAAGGGTGACTGCTTCATAACTTGTACTTGGTATTGTAATTGTTTTCGAGGTCGTTGCAAAACCAGTCTTTTGTACCTGCATGCTATAGGTACCCGAAGGAAGACCTTCGACATGAAATACATGTTCAAGTAGACAAGGAGCGTACGTTCCAATTGTTAGATCGGAAAGCTGCGGAGTCTGGGTGGTATCAGAAGTGGCAAGAATGATCCGATAGCGTAGATACCGCATCCCTGTTGCATATGGCATAGAAGGAGTAGAAGAAAAATACGTCCCGCTTGTGCCATCAGGTCCGACAAAGTTCCACGTTTGATTATCATTATTTGCTGCAAACTGTAGTCCGATCGATGTCCCCGATGGGGTTTGTGCACTCCATGTAATAGATCGCATTTCTCCTGATGTCCCCATATCGATTGTTTGAGAAACCAATTCACCTTCTGCAGGATATATACCATTTGATGCCTGAAGCGTTACAGTACCGGGAGTTGTCGCATCGAGATTTGTAGAGCTTGTCACTGCAGTACTCCAGTTTACTCCGCCATGATAGGACATACCAGTCTCGTATGTCGATACGGTACCTGATTTGGTAAGAGTAATAGTCGCATTTGGAATAGGGGTACCAGCCTGATCAAGGACGGCGACATCAAAAGATGCAAAGGTTGTCGGTACCAAAAGCATACGCAGTGCATGTGCAGTACCAGGAGCAATTGTAATCGGGTTAGGAGTACTCGTTCCAACTAATCGGTAGGCGCTACTTCCGAGCGCAACGGTGTACGTATCCCACTCTGCTGCAGACTCCACTGCGTTTCCTCCACTATCAGTGGTGAGCGTTTGTGCATACTTAGCTACCGAAGGAGTACCGATCAGTTTTGCACCAGTAACATCAATCGGAAGTGCCGACACTGGGGTACAGGCAGGAGTGCGCGCAGCAAATGAGAGTTCGCTGAGTCGATCGATTGCAAAGGTGTCTTGCGTGATTGTATGCGCACTAACGGTAAGATCTGGCTTGGTAGGAGTAGGATTTCCGACGGCTCCATAAGGGTATGTTTGCTCAGTGGAGTAACCGTCTTTGGTCGCACTGATACGGTACTGCTGCAGTGAGGGTGGTGCATCAACAATCGCAAGAAGTCCGTGACTATCGGTTACATCGGTCATATCAACTATGGGGGTCAAGCTCGTATTTGTAACGCGCACCTCAGCCCCAGTGACTGGCTGACCATTTGCATCAACAACCTTGAGCATGAGTACTCCATTTCCATTTTCTGTTTCAAGTTGCTTGGGTGCAACAATGCTTGTATAAGAAATCTCTTGCGGGCGGTCACAGGATATGCACGAAGCTGTAATATGTACCAGCTTGTTATCTGCGGGAGAGAGGTCGTTTGGTATACCTCCGAGTACCCCATCATCTACGTTATCGACATTACGAATCGTCGTAGAAAGTAAAAACGACTGACCGTTTTGCACTATCGTCTCATTGGGCACTATAACTCCCGATGGAATGCCGCCAACCGTGCCAACATCGCTGTACATCAAATTGCGAATAAACTCCATGCGCTGACTGGCAAGCTCGGTGAGTACTGTCTTTGTACGAATCGATCGCACTGTCGAGAACAGTACGGTTGCCCCGCCATAGAGCGCAAGCGCAAGCATTATAAAAATCGCTGTTGCGATAAGTACCTCAACCAGTGTCATACCATTCTGCCGAGCGCGAAGAGACATACTATTTGATTGTATCGACAATCGAATAAATCGGGGAAAGCATCGAAACTGCAAAGAACCCTACTGCCGCACCGACCAACACCATCAATACTGGCTCAATGATGGTTGAAAGGTTTTTTGTTTTCACGTCTACCGTCTCCTCATAAAACACTGCAATATCAAGAAGCATGCTTGAGAGTTTCCCAGTCTCCTCACCCACTTCCATCATTTCTCCAACCATCACCGGATAGAGCGCGGTATGTGCTTTAAATGTCGCAGACATGGGTTCGCCACGTTCCACCGATCGCTCAACATTTGTAAGTAATTCTTTGTAGTAAACATGCTGCAGCACTTCTTTGGTAATCGTAATCGCCCGACTGATCCGTACACCAGAGGCAAGCAGTGAGGCAAGCGTCCGCGTTGTTCGTGCGGTATTGATTTCCTTGATAAGTGTTCCGAGTAAAGGAAGTCTGAGTATAACGAAGTCAATCATGCGCTTTGTCCGCGGCAATCGCATCATAGCGACAATCGCCACCACAAGCACGCCGAGTCCGAGAACAATCAAAGGTAGGTGATTTGAAATCGTGTCACTGAGCCATACGATGATTCGGGTCGATGTAGGAAGTTGTACATTGAGTTCTTTGAATGTCTTGATCAAAGTCGGCACCACATAGATAAACATAAGTATTCCGATAAGAATGATCACGCAGACAATAATCGATGGGTACATAAGCGCGCTTTTGATCTTACGGTTAAGTGCAAATGATTTTTCAAGATTAATACCAATCTCATTGAGCGCTCCTGGTACACTTCCCGACTCTTCCCCTGCGCGTACCATCGAAACAACAAGGGATGAAAAAACTTTTGGGTACCTTGCAAGACCATCAGAAAGACTCCCTCCACCATCGATCGTAGCGATAAGTGCTGTAAGGATTGATTGAAAATAGTTATTTGTAGTCACCTGCTTGCGAAGCACTTCAAGCGCACGAGAAAGCGGAAGCCCAGCACGAAGCATACCGGCGAGATTTTTAACAAACATAATCTTTTCAGAAAGAGTGACACGATTGAAGAGTGAAAACTTCATCTGAAACGAAAACGCTTTTTTTTCTGTGAGAGAAAATGGGGTGACCCCAGTATCGCGAATCGCATTGATCGCTTCGCTTTTGGTTGCAGCGACAATAGTATTGGTAACAATCGCACCTGCACTATCTCGACCCCGATAGATAAATTGCATGATGCATATAGTGTAGCAGATTTATTCACTGACGACGCGAAAGACTTCTTCGAGTGTGGTCTTGCCTTGTGCTGCCTGGAAAATGCCGTCTTCGAGCATCGTCATCATGCCTTCTTGTTTTGCCTGTGCTTCGATCGCATCTGCAGTGCCTGAATGCAAAATGATTTCCTTCACTGCACTACTTACCTTGAGCACTTCATGAATGCCGATGCGGCCCTTGAATCCATCCTCACTCTCATCGCTCTTGGTAGGTTTATAAAACGGAATATTCTCCCATGGAGTCCCCTTCTTGACGATTTGTTCATGTTCGAGAAAGGCGAGTATGCGATCAAGGTCGACGGCTCGTGCCAGAGACTCGAGCTCGCCCTTTGAAAGGAAATAAGATTCTTTGGCAGCAGTAAGCCTGCGCACGAGACGCTGCGCGATAATGGTTTTGGCAGTAGAGACAATAAGAAACGGTTCGACACCCATATCGATGAGTCGCGGGATTGCACCGGCTGCAGAGCTCGTATGGATCGTTGAGAGCACCAAGTGCCCGGTAAGTGCGGCGTTCACGGCAAGGGAGGCAGTCTCGCCATCACGAATTTCCCCGACCATGATGATGTTGGGGTCTTGCCGCAACAGCGCACGCAGGCCATTGGCAAAGGTCATGCCGATCTCAGGTTTGACCTGTGTCTGATTGATGCGCGGCATTTGATACTCGATCGGATCTTCGACGGTCGAAATATTTACGGCCGGAGTGTTGAGAATGTCGAGAAGTGTATAGAGTGTCGTCGTCTTGCCGCTTCCCGTCGGACCGGACGCAAGCACGATACCGGAGTGTTGTTGGAGTCCTTCATGGATCTGCTCAAGCGCCTGCCCGTGAAATCCGAGCCCTTCAAGGGTAAATCCGTGCGTACTTTCACGAAGGATACGGA
Organism: uncultured Candidatus Saccharibacteria bacterium; assembly: GCA_964602465.1. Lineage (GTDB taxonomy): Bacteria > Patescibacteriota > Minisyncoccia > Phycocordibacterales > UBA9973 > UBA4124. The sequence continues at coordinate 20,093 of CAZRQQ010000009.1, read as the reverse complement.
TGACTGCCTTTTCTCCATAGTAGGTCGGAATTGTCGAGACACGAAATGACACTGGTTGCTCGTCGAGCACTGTCTTGAATCGTCCATCTTGCGGCAAGCGCTTTTCATCAAGCTTGAGATCCGAAAGTACTTTGACGCGCGCAGTCACTGCGGCTGCTGCGCTCTTGGGCAAGGTCATTGCATCATGGAGGATGCCATCGATACGGTAGCGTACGATGAGCTCGGTCTCACCAGGTTCGATATGGATGTCGGATGCGCCTTGATTGATCGCGTGAGAGATAAGCGAGTCAACGATCTTGATGACTGGCAGATCCTGCGCGAGCTCTTTGAGATCGGCTGCGCTCGCACCCCCCTCTTTGGATTCATCGATAGGTGCGATGCTTTGTACTTCTTTTTGAATAATCGAATCAAATTCTGCTTGCAAACTCTTGGTGTACTGCTGGAGCACTGCCTTGATGGACTCACTGTCCGTCATACGCGGCTTGATATGGAGCCCCGTCTTTTTCTTGATGAAGTCGATCGCCGGCAAGTTGCCAATATCGAGGAGTGCGATCTCCAAATCACTATCCTGCTTGCGGTATGCGACGACATTGTACTTGCGTGCGATCGGTTCGGGGATAAGAATGAGCACGTCTTTGGGAATGCGTTCTTTGACAAGACCAATAAATGGAATGCCAAGCACGTACGCCTCGAGACGCTTGAGTTCACTTTCCTTTACTTTGCCTTGCTGAAGTAAAAAATCAGAAAGTGTTTGCGGATGTTCTCCTCGCGCAGTATCAAATGCTTCGAGATCGGCAGCGCTGACAATGTTTGCGTCGCGCAACAATGTGCGTAGTTTCGCTTCATCGATGATCATGTATGTATTGTACTATTGCTATGCGCAAAACAAAACGACTTCTCGATCGAGAAGTCGTTTTGTTTTCCTAACATTGGTTACCACTAGGGAGCAAGACCCTATTGTTGATCATGTCATAATTATATTCCACCTGCCCTTCCCCACCAATTTTACTTCCATCGTATGGAATAGTAAGATTTTCATCTCTAAATACGGAGACACCAGTTTCTATAATAGTAACACCTGGAAGCGCGTACAGAAGTAACGACGGGCGACAACTGTCGTACACCCGAACACTTGCGGTGCCACCCGATCCTCCACTACCACTGCAGAAAATAACCTGTCCTGAAAACTTCGCAGTACAAAGTCTGTTGTAGTTATTATTGATAAGCGTACTTGAGCCGAGAGTACCGATCTCATCAGGGTTCCCTTCTGAAATAACATCACGACTTACGGCTGTGTCGACATTTATCAATTTGCCTTCTGGGTACTGAGTACTTCTTTCACTATTTTTGCCGCCAATACGAAAGACTGGATTTTCGTTTTCTGGGTCAACCGCACGAAGTTCGCCATTGAAAAGCGCTTGTTGTTTGAGTCGCCCATCACCGTGTGCTGCAAATGTGTTTACAGAGAGACCGCCGGGTTTAACCTGTGCAGGAACGAGCGCAGTGATCGGTGTTGGGACATTGCTACCAGGAGCAGCTGCAGTCGGATCACTCCAATTGTCGACGGCGTAGCTGATGCCGACAGAAACTGCGAGGACAATGATGAGTGTGATGATGAGTTGGAGATTTTTTTTCATATACATACTATATATTATTATCGGCAATTGCCGCCGCTATCTTTATCACATTCACATCCAATCGTAAGTGCAGTACTGTCACCTTGCTCTATAGTAAATGTTCCTGACGGCTGAGTAACAGTCGGCTGCACACCATTCCATTGTGATGATACTCGAGTTGGATCAAATTGACATTGTGCAGTGAAACTATAGGTACCTTTGGGTATCTGTGCAGTGATGAATGTTGTTGTCGCGCCTACCGTAAGTGTGTTGAAGCTTGGGACATTCACCTTCAGGATAATATCGTTGTCATTTTGTCCTACTATCTGTTTTGTAAGACTAAGTGTACCAGTCACTTGCTGTGCGCTTGGACACTCAATGATCCAGCCATCATTGTCTGCACATAGCGCCTTTTGCTGTCCGGGCTCTGAAGCATTCGCAATGGTGTAGAGCGCCCCATCCTGTGCATAGATAGAGCCTTTGACAGTGAGATCAACTTCACGTGTGCTATCTCCAAACGCAAGTGATGAATCGACTCCAGAATTCTCCCCTCCAGTAAGGATACCTTGGAGGTTTACGAGTTTAAAGAAGCTTGCGTTTTTGTATGCAGTAAACGCTTCGACTGAAAGTCCTCCGCCAGACGTCGTGAGATCGTCCACTCCCTTGATGTCTCTTTGGGTACCAGTGTTTACCGGAGTTGGCGCATTGTTATTTGGAAATCCACCTGGTGCAGGAGTTTGTTGACGAGCAGAAGCAGTTGCGACCACAAGCGCGATACCAGCAATGAGTGTGAGAAGTCCGAGTTGTTTGAGAATGTGTTTCATATACTTATATATTATGGACAACTAGCAGTGATTTTGACTCCGCCAGGATTTGGAAGGGTGAAGGTGCTTGGAGATGCAGTACCTTTGCCACTTGTACAGGTGACATAGGTTTGGTACGTAGCATCAGGAGAATCTATAGTTCTTCCTAGTGGAATTGTATCAGTTAAAACACCAGCAAAGGGAGAAGAGTAACTTATCGAGACTCTAGTAAGTTTTGGAAGTGTTGGATTTGCAACAGAAACATCGTTTGCACCGTCATAAAGATGCATTTCCATCTCTGTCGGCGTTGGAAGTGCAGTAAGCTCGAGTTTGTATCCATACGGTACTTTTACATCATCAAGGAACACCTTTTTCACCGGACGAATAATGTTGGAGTAGGAGGGATCATTTCCATGATTCTTTTGATACCAAAGGTTTACGGTGTACATCTCTGGATAATAATCTTTGGTGCCGTTGCTATCGTATCGCCTAGCATCAAAGAATCCTTTTGGATAGTTTGTGAAGCCGGGATTGAGTACTTGTGTTTCTCCGTCGTACGCTATGTACGGTGCAGTTCCATAATACTCCCAAGAGTCAGCCCCTGAAGCACCGTAAGGAACAGTGTTTCGGAATGGGTAATCTATCTGAATTTTTTGACAGTATCCATTTTTGATACCTTGGCCATCAGAACCGTTTACTATATGGTGAAACACTGCGCCATTATACTGCTTGAGATCTTCGACATACGGCCCCGGACCAATATTCTTCGGTCCTGGTCCACCGCTGTAGTTAGGATTCCACGTTCCGCAGTATGACCAGCGAAATCTGAGAGGGATCGGACTTGGCCACTTGTTGGTTTTAACACCGCCAACTGATGTAATATTGATGGCTGTAACACTGAGATTTCCAACCTCAGCATTACCCAGTGCATTTCGAAACGCTTTAGCCCATTGACCAAAGGTAATAGTGCCTTTGATTGTCTGGAAACAGAACTTTGGTTGCGATGGATCATCGATAGAAAGACCAGTGTTACCCCCGACTTCTGTTTGTACTCCATCAATATTGTCACAAAGATCAACAGGTACTGCAGCACCCGGGCAAAAGACGACGATACCTCGATCATCTGCACAGACTGGCTTGGGTTTTGATTCACTGTGAGTAAGCGATGCTGCTTTGAAGTAATGCCTCGCGGTGAGGTCACCAGTATTGAGAAGCGAGTTGCCGATCGTTACAGTCGTATCAGTGTTGGTAGTGTCACAGACGTCATTACTGCCACACCCCATCGCCACTTCCTTGATCGAGAGATCTTTCTTGAAATTTGCATTGCCGCGTGCACTAAACGCATCCACGGAGAGTCCGCCTACTTTTGCTTGGTCGACGAGGCTGATGTCGATTGGTTCTGCGGAGTTGTATTTGGTATAGGTATCGATCGGTTCAGTATACGCAGAGGTACCTACTGCAACTGCAATGACTGCGAGAAATACGGTGAGAAAAAGGGTGGATTTGTTGAATGGATGTTGAGACATATGATTTATTGTTGAGTTTCAAGTGCCTTGAGGTCATTGATACGATCTTCTCGATCTACCGTGACCGTACCGGAAGACTTTTGCATTGCTTCGAGCTCGGCTGCACGCTCGCTCGGAGTAGCAGTCACTGGCTTGGACGTGCGCTCAAGCATCTCGAGCTGTCCCGCAGCAGTCTTGAGGTAGTTGTTGTAGTCATGGCGCTCCTTGATCGCGATAAGTATATAGATGACACCGATAATGATCGTGATGACTGAAATGACAATGATGACGTTGCGGGTACGGTGATGCGCAGGCTGCCCTGTCGTTGGTCGTCCGATATCAAATGCTTGTTGAGTGGTTGGTTCCATACTTATATAAAGTGTATCACGCTAGTGTTCGATATACACCGGCTTCACACACTGATACTGTGCATTGAGTACATACCCTCGTTCACATGCACACTGGCCATTACTCTTCTTGATATAGTGCGGCGGAAGTGTCGTCTCGGTGATTTGAAGCGCCTGCTGTACATCGATCGGAATGTTGGTACAAATACCGGGAGTTGTCGGACATTTACTCATGTCTCCGTTTGGTGGAAGGCTTCCATCAGAGCACTTATTTTCAGGAGTAGGGCATTTTGTTATATCACCCTGAGGTGCAGGGCTACCATCTGTACAGATGGCACCGCCTTCCGGACATTGAGACAAATCGTTATTTGGAGCAAGGCCTCCATCAGGACAGTAGAGAGGGCCATTATTTGGAGGAACTGGACAAATTCCGCTTGATGGCTTAGGACTTCCGTCTGGACAAGTAGGAGTTTGACTTGGAATAACTTTCACCCCTGAGAAATCAAGCCATCCGACCACTTCTGAGCCCCACGCAAGGCCAAATGCACCGCCAGTTGTCGTATTGAACTTCGCGCCATACGCCACCGAATCAGTTGGTTTACTGTCACCAAGAGAGATAAAGCCATCCCAACCACCACGATCTTCGGGGGATTTTAGCCCTTTGCTACTATCACAGCCATTTTCTGCTGTAGTGTGCACATTCGGGATAATTCGCGTATCACTGTTTGCAAACACTGAGCACGCTCGTGCAAATCCCTTTACGAGTACTGCAGGTCCACCATTTGTCCCCCATTCTACGCGAGGCTGGCAGTTACCGGAATAATTTGCAGGACATTCGGTGTTGTTGAAGTTCACCCAGCCAATATTGGATGACCATGCGTAGCCTGAGAGATTGCGTACATCGCCAGAAGTTTGCATTTTGACACCATATGTCTTGCCGGCATTTCCAAAATCAACCCAACCAATGTTGGATGACCATGCCTGACCAATGAGGTCACCGGGAACGTAATTGCCCGGTTGATACGTCTGCGCATCAACATCAAATATAGGTTTGAGCACAGCAAAGAGAGCGACGACTACAAGCGTGACAACTGCAAGTGATCGTACAAAAATTTTCATAGTACTAGTATAGTGCATCATCAAACAAGTGTGCAATAGATTATCCACAGAAATTTAGTACGCAGATGTCAGTTAGTAGGTAGTAGAACGAACACGCAACAAAAAATCACATGCATACAGCTGCATGTGATTACATAATTACTTTTGGTTGCGAATAGTTTCGATAGTTGAAAGTTCTTTGATATACGCCACGTCAGAAATATTGAGTACACCATTGATTGAATAAAATTTACAATGGATATTAGCCTCTCTGATTGCTGCTTTTAATTCATCGTACACATCCTCTATCGATCCAGACGGTATCCTTGCATCAAGGACAATAATGTCTGGTTTTTCGTTATATATCCACTGCTCGGTGGTTTCCTCGAGCCCAAGAGATTTCACTACTATATTTGTTGTATCAACGTTTGCGGCTTCGAATGTGCTCTTGAGAACGTTGTGATTTCCCTCAAAGGTAATAGCAAGTACTTTTTTCATAATTAATGAGTTTCCCTCCACTCTACGGATTTGTTTGACAGCGTCAAGTCCAGGCGGTAAGGTAAAGAAAAATTAAAAACATGAAGATAGACTTCAAAAACCCAGACAGTATTTCGAATATCAGAAATTTGCAAGAATTGTTACAAAAGCAAAATCCTTCCATTGATGAAGTAGCGGCGGCGATGCTCTTTGCCATGCCAATCTTTTATTCCAATCGACCAGGAAAACTGCATGGCCTTCTCAAACATCATTCAATTTCGGGTACCGGATGCCACAATCCTACTTCAGAAAAGACCAAGAAGACGCTATGGAACATTATTCGGTATGAAATTAATATTGAAGATGGAAATGGTTCGACCCTTGGTATAAAACATGAATACATGCAAGGAGGGTATTTACGAGCGGTATTTACCACAAGTACCGGTCACTATGTAGTAAGTGCTGATATTTTTGGAGACGAAGAACATACCGTCATCATAAAGTCAGCATCGATCGAAGGTAGCAATCCCGACTCATGCATGAAAGAGTTGGCTGTATTTTTAAAAGAGCCGCTTGATACACTATTTGCAATAGTAAATTCTGCATCAACCACTGCGACATAAATGCCGCACAGGTTACACAACCCCATCCACCTCGGATGGGTTTTTATTTTCCCAAATAAAAAAGCTATACCGTTTGATATAGCTCTGGAAAGTTTGAAAATCCAGTTTAACTAATTAACACAGCTACCTGCCGTACACAAAAATTTCCATTCACATCTTTGTAGAAATCATATGTTTTGTGCGGTTCAAGGCGACCACAAGTTTCGGGGATATAAAATTTCTGCCCCCTGTTCTTTTTATGTGGACTGAGATTTGCGATTTCAGTAAGTTTGGCCACAGTTCCTTCGTGTGAAAATACATACATTGTTTGCCCATCAATAGAATCAGGAAGTTCGCTTGGGCCATGCACGATGTATCTAATCCCATATACGGTAAACAAAATTCCAGCAATTACAGAAACCCAGATTGCTGCATCAAATTCTTTCGCAGTACACAAGATACCTATACAAAGCAAATACGATACTAAGAACTTTTTCATATCAATTGTTTTTCGTTAGCATATCGTATTGTTTGACAAAGTCAAGGTGAGATTGTAAGGTAAGAAAAAACATTAGTATATGAAAAAATATATAGGTGTCTTCCAAAGATTTGCACGTAAGAAACGAAATGTGGGTATAGTTCTTGTACTACTACTCATTATATTTATGGTTTTACTACTCCACGCGTTTGGTTTGGATTCTAAAAATGATCCAGACGCAAAGATGTTGATGTTAGATATAATACTGGTACTTGTTTTAGTAGCTCTGTATTATCCTCTGTTGAATTGGTATTGGAAATTAGATAAAAAAATTAGTGAACCAAAAACAACTGCTCAGTAGGGCAGTTTTTGTTTTCCAAAAGATATCTTGCCCATCCCCCACCTGTATGCTATATATAGTGTATAAATGTCCGCCCGAGAGGGTCGGACGTTTGCGTTAGGGAGAGATTATAAAGATTACAAAATAATAACAATAGAAATATGTTGGATATCAAAGCACTTAAATTGGCAATAGAACAGCTCGAAACAGAACGCCGCATTGCACGCGACAAACTCGTCGACGCGATCGAGCAATCACTCGCTGCTGCGTACAAGAAAGAATACGGCAAGAAAGGCCAGGTCGTACGCTCACGCATCGATATGGATGCGGGTACGGTTGAGTTTGAACAAGTAAAGACGGTCGTCGATGACACGCTCGTGCGCTTTGTCGACCCAGAACTCGAACACGAGCCAGCTCCGGAAGGTGATGAGCGCGAAGTGTACAACGAAGAAAAGCACATCCTGCTCGACGACGCGCGCATTATGAAATCAAATGCACAGGTCGGAGATGAAGTAGTCTTTGCACTTGAACCCAAGGAGGACTTTGGCCGCATCGCAGCACAAACTGCAAAGCAGGTCATCATGCAGCGCATCAGAGAAGCAGAACGCACCTCAATTCTAGATGAATTTGGTACCAAAGAAGGTGATATCATTTCTGGGTATGTCCAAAAGATCGAACGCGGCATGGTCTACGTCGACTTCAACCGCGCGACTGGTATCATTCCCCCCCAAGAACAAATCCCGGGCGAACGCTACACGCGCGGCTCTCGTATCCGCGGCTACCTCTACCATGTCGAAGAATCCCCTCGTGGTATTACCCTTCGTATTTCTCGCACGCATCCGAAATTCCTTGAGAAACTCTTTGCCTACGAATCTCCTGAAGTAGCAAGTGGCGTCGTGCAGATCAAATCCATCGCGCGCGAACCAGGAAGTCGCAGCAAAATCGCCGTGTGGACTGATGACGCAAACATTGATCCAGTGGGATCATGTGTAGGTCAGAAAGGTGTCCGTGTCTCAACAGTCATGAATGAACTCTCAGGTGAGAAGATCGACATCATCGAATGGTCACCTGATCCAGAAGAATTTGTCCGCAAGAGTCTTTCTCCAGCAAAGGTACTCGGACTCGACCTTAATGACGACGAACACAAGGCAACCATCGAAGTAACTCCCGACCAGCTTTCGCTTGCGATCGGAAAGGGCGGGCAAAACGTACGTCTCGCAGCCAAACTCACTGGCTGGAAGATCGACATCAAGGGTTCTGAAGCAGAAGTGACGACCGAAGGCGAAAACCTCGAAGGTGATGACTTTGTGTCCCTTGATAGCTTGAAAGGTGACGCATCTACAGAAGAAACGGTCGAAGAAACAACAAGCGAAGAGGCTTCGTCGTAACTCCTCTACTACCTAAAACCTAACACCTATAACCTAACCCATGAATCTACTTCACGAAATCACTGCCGGCAAAGATGTTCCAAACGTCATCAATGTCATTATCGAAATCCCAAAAGGTTCGAAGAACAAGTACGAGCTCGACAAAGAAACCGGCCTCATCATGCTCGACCGTGCAATGCACACTTCTCAAGACTATCCCTTTGACTACGGCTTCATGCCGCAGAGTCACTGGGAAGACGGCGATCCACTCGATGTAGTCGTACTCACGACCTACGCACTCGCACCGGGAGTACTTGTGAAAGTCCGACCAGTTGCAATTGTAAATATGGTTGATGACGGTGACTCTGATGCCAAGATCATCGCAGTTCCTGAAAAGGATCCACGATGGGATGAAGTCCAAGACCTCGCTGATGTAAACAAACACACCATCAAGGAAATCGAACACTTCTTCCTCACCTACAAACAGATCCAAAAGAAACCAGTCTCTATAGACTCAATCGAAGGAAAAGACAAAGCAATCGAAGCAGTCATCAAATCCCAAGAACTCTACAAAGAAAAGTTTGGAAAGTAGTCCACACAAAAACCACTCATCTCGAGTGGTTTTTTGTTGCGAGAAATTAGATATTGCTATACTAGCGAAATGCAAAAGCCTAACCGTGTTTTACTGATCCTCGCTGGTATATTTGCTGTAGGAGTAATCTTCGCACTGGTATACGCACCACTTACTTCAAGATTGATTGCCGAAATACCTATTACAAAGACAGTGCAGGAACAACAGGTCACATTTACACAAGAAAGTTCGTACTACGCAGATATACATGCACGCAGAGGAAAAAATGCAGTAATAACCGTATCGGTAGCAAATGAATCATGGAGCGATCAAATACAAATACCCATCAATAGAACAAATAAAAGTCAGCGCACTTGGTATAGCGTCTTTGGGCAAGAAAAGCTTCCATTCGCATTCCCTGAAACTGGTATGTACACCGTGACGATCTCTCTTGAAGGAGATGCTGTGTCAATAAAGAAAATTAAAATATTTGAGAGAAACTAATCCTACATTTCAGGATTCGTACAAGAAACTTTTTCGCCAGACGTTGTTGTATAGGTGGTCATACCTGTAGTGCTTGTATAACTCGCCTTTCCGCCTGTTCCATTTTTTTGATCACTTAGATATGCAGCGATCGCAGCTGTAGTCGCAATGCACACAATTGGTTTACCGATAAGATATTGCGTAGCGCCTTCATTCATAGCTTTAATTTGCGCATCGATTTCTTCATTCGTTGTACCTTGTGCGATAAGTTTTGCTCTTTCTTGTGCACTTATACTCAATGATTGTTTTAGGGTTGTGGATGTAAGTATACAATTTGAGCCGCTTTTTTTGATTTCATACTTTGTCGAACCAGAACTAGTTAACATTTCCATTATCGGAACAGGTGCGTTGGAATAACTCACAACTCCTGATGCGGTCTGACACTGCTTTGCAGCAGTGGTGAAGCAGTCCCAATTATTACAAGTAGTTGATGTCGCAACAGAAACAGAGGTAGATACATTTGTAGTGGTTGGTGTAGCAGATTGCTCGGGTATATTTTTTGTATCCGTATTTGTTTGAGTATCTGAAGTCTGGGATGTTTCGACGACAGGATCATTTTTTTGCTGTACCTTTTTGTACGCCGCATATCCTCCGATACCAAGTACCGCAATAATGATAAGTGTCACCACGAGTGCAAATCCTTGTTGTTTTTTCATAGTAAAATTATAGCATCTTATCCATCAATACAAATTCGTGACCTCCGGTGTGGTTTGGAAGAATGGTGCGTACGGAGTATCCATGCTTTTCATAAAACTTCTTTGCTTCCCAGGTTGATCCGGTTTCAAGCCATAGCTTGTGCACTCCCATGTCTTTGGCTTTTGCTTCAGCTCCAGCGATAAGTGCGCTTCCAATTCCCTTTCCGCGAGGATCTACCATCAAGGGCTCAATTTGTCCGACACCACTATCGATGAGTATTGAGATGTACCCAACGATTTCTTCGCCTTCTGACGCAACGAGCGTGAATTCTTTTTTCTGAAAGTGCGGCATCTGCTCACCATAATGCTCACGATCGGCTATTGGCCACACCTTTGCTTTAAATTGCTCAAGAGTTTCTGGATTGTACGTTTCAGTGATTTGCATGATGTCATTGTAACAAAAATCCCCGACGATTGTCGGGGATAAATGATGTGCTATTGCTTACTAATGATAACCACAAAGAATGGATATTTGGGTACTGTTTGAAACTTCAGTTCATACGAATGAACACGAATATATACTGGAGTTTCTTCGAACGTTATCAATGCACCTACGATGGATTGAGAACGATCGCGTTGTTCTTCTATGCGATTAACAGCGATCTTTTCATCAAGCAAAAGATTGCATAGATGATCGTTGAGCATATCTATCCCGAAGAACGCATCGCTTGCAAATACCATTGCATCATATTTCACTGGTTGATGATTTTTGTAATATTCGTTTCCTGGGGTATATCGTGAATGAGGGAATGTTTTGACCTTTTCAACCACATCTTTGATGGCGCTTTGATCAAACTCACTTCCAGGAATCATGCCAAGGTTTGTAAAGTAATTTGTTGCTGCGGTTTTTAATGTGTCGTATATCATTGGTTAGGTTTTTAACCAAATTATCTATTTTTTGAAAAAAGTCAATACTATCCTATAGGAATTTCCTCTGGGTACATTCTGTAACCCCCTAGCCACTTAGTCGTCTGTATGGTATATATAGAGAATAATTTATGAAAAAAGCCTTTATTTACATCGTCTTCGCCTTTTTTGCGGCAAGTTCTATTGCCCACGCAGAGCTCGCCCTTCTCAAGACACAAAACAAAGCGAGTACTCCTACTACCAAGGCAACACTTCAAGCGACCGCTACCACTACAACCTCTTCTGCCCCAGAGACGGTCGCTACCCGCAAGGCACATGCCGAGACCAGTCTTCGCGCTCTCCAAGCTCAGTTTGGACTCTTTATCACGCGCACCCAGGCAACGATCGACCGCCTCACCCTCAAGGGTGTTGATACTACCAAGGCACAAGCTTCTCTTACTGCTTCCAAGACATCGCTCGATAGCGCAACTGCAAACCTCGACCTCTTTGCCAAGATCGAAGTGACTGACGAGACTTCTGAAGCTGACACCAGCGATCTCAAAGTGGCTCTCAAAAAGATCGAAGATGCCCTCAAGGAAACTCGCGCGCACCTTATCCAAAGCCTTACTGAACTCAAGACAAGTGTTTCCCTTACTATAGAGGCTCAGTAATACTATGGAGCACTCTTTTGAAGCAAGCTCTGAACGACCCAAGCGCCATACCTTTTTTATACTCCTTATCCTGATCGCCATCCTCTTTGGTGGCTTTTGGTATTACCGAGTCTCGCATACAACTTCTGAACCTACCCCCACACCCAATCCCTCTGTTTCCAAAACCTCTACCCCCTCAGAAAGCATCGGCGACCTCCAAGCTGCTGTCATCAATAGCGCGATCCCTGACTACTCAAGCCAGTTTTAGGCATTTCTTTATACGTGTGTTAGAATCTTCGGCACAATGAAAAACGATCAAAAAATCTATAGCGCAACCGTTACCAAACTTCCTGGGAGCAAAGCTGAACTCAAGGGCGAGATCACCTGGGAATATTTTGCGACGTTTGAAGACCAGGTCGTGACCAAGCTCGCTGGCAACCTCGAGCTCGATGGGTTCAGGAAAGGTGCAGTACCCAAAGACATTGCACGCAAGCAGCTTCCAGACGGCATGATCCTTGCAGAAATGGCAGAGCTTGCGATCAACAGCATCTATTCGACCCTTCTTTCCGACCACAACCTCGATGTCATTGGTCGCCCAGAAGTTGCGATTACCAAAATCGCCCGGGACAACGCACTTGGCTTTACGATCACGACTGCGATCGTGCCAGAGATCACCCTTCCCGATTACAAAAAGATCGGTGCAGGCATCACGCTCGAAGATCCCAAAGAAGTCACTGACGCAGATGTGACCAAGGTCGTCGAAGACCTTCGCCAAATGCGCGCGTACGGACATGTACACGGTGAGCATGATGGACACCAGCACGACGAACCGCTTCCTGAAGTTGATGAAGCATTCGTATCATCATTTGGTCCATTCAAGACGGTCGAAGAATTTCGCACAAAGATCAAAGAAAACTTGATGCACGAAGCTGAGCAGGCGACCCGAGATGCACGCCGTGTGAACATACTCGATGCAGTTGTGAAGGAAACAACATTTGAAGTACCTGAGATCGTCCTTGCATCAGAACAAGAAAAGATGCTCGCACAGATAGAAGCAGACGTAGCGCGCAGTGGTGCAAGTATGGATGACTATTTGAAACATATCCAAAAGACGAAAGAAGATTTGAAAAAAGAATTCGCTCCCGAAGCAGAAAAGCGCGCACGATTTCAACTTGTATTAAACGCCATCGCCCGCAAAGAAAACATCCTTCCGACTGAAGCAGAAGTCGAAGCTGAAGCGCAAAAGTTCATGGCGATGTATCCAAGCGCTGACCTCAATCGCACCCGAGCGTACGCAGACATGATGCTCACCAACGAAAAGGTGCTCGCGATGCTTGAAGGAACCAAATAAAAAATCCCCGTTTGTTGCGGGGGTTTTTGCAATTAAATTTCTTCTTCAGTGCAGGCAGCTGCAGGATACTCAAGATCTTTATCTTCGAGAGTATCGGCAACATGGGGAACCTTGAGTTTCCTCAAACCATCTTTTATTTCAGTAATCTTAAAGCAAATCTTGTCTCCAATTTTTTCTCCTTTAAGAATGAGCTGATTTAACCAATTGATAGTCAGAGGAGGTGCCCACGCCCAACCGAGAGGTAGTCCATTAAGTTTGTACATGCGGCAAGGTTTTTAATTTCACATAACTTTAGTACTTTTGCAAAAAAAGTCAATTGAGCGTATAGTGTCCTCGTACCGAATCTCTGTCTGATTGTCTTTGTTGTCTTCTGCGATTCCTATTTACTACTAACTAATTTCTACTTACTGACTCATGATTATCCCAACTGTTATCGAAAAAAATCCGATGGGCGATCGAGCGTATGACATTTACTCTCGCCTTCTCAAAGAACGCATTATCTTTCTCGGCGGCCCGATCAACGACGAAGTTGCAAACCTCGTGATCGCACAGCTCCTCTTCCTCGCCAACGAAGATCCCAAAAAAGACATCAGTCTCTACATCAACTCTCCTGGTGGATCAGTGACTGCAGGTCTTGCGATCCTCGACACGATGAATTTCATCAAGCCAGACGTCTCTACTATATGTGTCGGCGTTGCCGCATCGATGGGATCCCATCTTCTCGCAGCTGGCGCCAAGGGTAAGCGCTATGCACTTCCGAACTCTGAAGTCATGATTCACCAGCCACACGGCGGATTTGAAGGACAAGTCACCGATATCGAAATCACCGCAAAGCAGATGATCAAACTCAGACATCGTCTCAATGAGATTTTCTCCAAGAACACAGGGCAAAAGCTTCCTCAAGTCGAGAAAGACATGGAACGTGATTTCTTTATGAGTGCAGACGAAGCAAAGAAATACGGCATCATCGACGCAGTCATTACTAAGCCAGTAACTGTAAAGTAACATGGACCAATACATCCTTGCACTTGGGATGTTTCTCGGTGGAGCGCTTCTCGGCTATGCCGTGCGTGCCATTATCTTTATTGTACGCAAGAACAGCATCGAGTTCACCATCAATGAACGCTTGATCCGTGCACGTGAGGCTGCACAGACACTTGTCGACGAAGCACATGCAAAGGCAGAAGCGACCCAGTCACGCCTCGTACGCAAAGAATCCTTGCTCGATACTCGTCAATCAGAACTTGATGCACGCAGTGCTGACCTCGAACAAAAGACGCTTGCACTTGTCGAGATCGAAACAGCGCTTGATGCAGCGGCCGAGACGCAGCGCGAGGCACTTGAAAACATCGCCGGTATCACCGTCGCCGATGCACGTGATCTCCTTATCAAAGAAAGCGAGCGTGTGTTTGCCGAAGATTTGCAGGCACGCAGCCACAAACTCGAGCAGCAACTTGCTGATACCATCAAAGATCGCGCGCGCGACATCCTCACGACTGCGATCCAGCGACTGGCCGTGCCGACTGCAAGCGAGCTCATGACCTCCACGATCGTGATTGAGAACGAAGAAGTCAAAGGCAAAATCATCGGCAAAGAAGGTCGCAACATTCGCACGTTTGAACGATACTCAGGTGTCGAAGTGCTCGTCGATGAATCCCCTGGCGCAATCGTCGTGTCATGTTTTGATCCTGTGCGCCGTGCGATCGCAGTCACTGCGCTCGAAACTTTGATCAAAGATGGCCGCATCCAGCCCGCAAAGATCGAGGAAGAACTCGAGAAAGCACGCGAAGCGATCCATGAAACAATCAAAGAAAAGGGTGCGGCTGCAGCCTACGAATGCGGCGTGTACAACCTCGATCCGCGCCTTGTTGCCATCCTTGGACGCCTCCACTATCGCACAAGTTATGGCCAAAACGTCCTTGCGCACTCTATCGAAATGGCACACCTTGCTGAAATGATCGCGTCCGAAGTCGGCGCTGATCCATATATCGCCAAAGCCGGATCACTCGTGCACGACATCGGCAAAGCTTTGGATCACGAGTTTGAAGGTACGCACGTCGACATTGGTATCAAGATCATGAAACGCTTCGGCACAGATGAACGCATTATCACCGCAATGAAAAGTCACCACGATGATTGCCCGCACGAATCCCTCGAAGCAGTGATCGTCCAGACTGCAGACATGATCTCGGGTGCTCGCCCTGGTGCGCGCCGCGATACTGCCGAAGCCTACATCAAACGGCTCACCGAACTCGAAGGGCTTGCTGCGCGGTTCGAAGGTGTGGAGAAAGCATACGCGCTCCAAGCCGGCCGCGAGATCCGCATCTTTGTCCACCCCGAAAACGTCTCTGATTTTGAAGCCAAAAACATGGCCCGTACCATTGCGCTGTCCATCGAAACCGAACTCCGCTATCCCGGACAAATCAAAGTGACGATCATTCGTGAAACGAGAATTACGGATTACGCACGCTAAGCTCGCCAATGAAATAATTTGTAGAGCAAACTCCCTTTGTTGCGCTGTTCAAGTTCTTCACTTACCTCCTTTAGTTTTGCATCGATAACGCTTTCAGATTCATTTGCAACAATAGCATCTTCGTCCGGTAGGCTATTGATCGTAATTGTTTTGTCGATCTCTGTTATATTTTGAAGTTTTTGCCGCACTATTTGTATCTTTTCTTTTTCTTCCTTAAGTGCTGCGTAGTCGTGTTTTAGATCCTTCGTCGATTCAATTTTAAAATCATGCTGCAATACTTCACTCACAGGAGAAATGGGTGCTTGTGATTTCTTACCGTAGAAATATTCGTTGTGATCTGCGGGGAATTTATCCATGCTTACAGTATACAAAAAGAAAGCCTCCCTGTACCGGGAGACCTTTTCAATTACTTTCCTAATTGGTTTCGAAGTGTTGCAAGCGTCTGGTCCATTTCTTTTCGTTCTTTTTTCACCGTACGAACGATACGGATCATTACGTAGAGCATAAAGATAATGGTTACGCCTGCAGTAGCAAACACGAGGATTTCTTTTTTCATATTGTTGGATTTTTGATTTGATTTACTATAGCATTTTTGAAATGAAAAGTCAATATTTCCGTTTCAAAATACGTTGCTATATAATGCCAAAAGCTTATTGCATACAGCATAAGCGCACTGACACCATTATCAGCATAGAGGGGTCCTCCCCATCCACTATGAACAAACAAGCATTGGTTGAAGTTATTCATGGCATTATCGGCGGTACGAAGGTACAGGCAGAAGAAGTCATGGAGAGCATCATAGACAACATCACCAAGACCCTCAAACGAGGCGAAGAAGTATCGATCGCCGGCCTTGGGATCTTTTCAGTCAAGGCGCGCGCTGCACGCATGGCCCGCAATCCAAAAACTGGTGAGCAGGTCAAAGTCGCCGCGACCCGCGTCCCTAAGTTTAGAGCTGCGAAAGCACTCAAAGACGCAGTGAAGTAGTTGACTTTACACTCTCTTGTATGCTATTATGAAGCATACACAAGAAAAGGCACTTCATTCGGTTTCGTCCGCATGCGGTGCCTTTTCACTTTAGCCCTATTTTTCCGCGGAGGTTATCCATGTAGTTAATTTTTTCTTTTGCTTCTTTTTTCAGAAGTTTTGAACATGTTTTGATGTGTGGACTCAAAATCATTTCAAGTTTGTTGTTGGTGTACAGGTATCTTACAAGTGAATAGAAGTCTCCGTCACTCGTTACAATTACCGCCTTTTCATATATATCTTTTTCGAGAACAGCGTGAAGCACAAGATCAGCATCGCAATTACCTTTCGGATTACCCGTAGTGTCATAAATGACCGGCTTAAAGATAAGAATAAATCCTGCTTTTTGTAAAAGCGCGTATGTATCTTGTTGCGAATCAATATATCCAATAAAAACATATGCGGTGTCTACGTGATACTTTTCTTGGAGATAAATGCGGAACTTATACCAATCAAGGCTCCATCCGAGCGACTTGATTCCTCTATGTAAATTTTGAGCGTCGATAAATGCGTAGTTCTTCATAGTTGTAGTATGTCTGTATAGAGTTAAAAGAATACTAAACTTATAGTGGGATAATTTTTATTTCTGTATTAGAAAATAGATCAATATGACGGTATACTTACTGTATGTTGTCCCCCAAAGAAACACTTGCGACTCCGGCACAGGAGATTGCATGGCTTGGCAATGAGTCACATCGCGAGTACATCGCGCAAAACACTCCGAACCAGACACTCGAGGGTGCGGCGCGCACGACCGTAGAGCAGTATGCGCGTGCGGAAGCAAAGGATTTCATTCATGAATCCCAAGTCTTGCCTGCGCACGAAGCAGAACGCATCACCCTTCGCCTGAAACCCGAAACCCATGACAAGAAGATAGAGGAGCTCTTTGGCTTCATGCTCGAAAAAGGCATCAAAAATGCACTCGACGTCGTTGCAAAGATGAACGACCCGCACCTCGAAGATGACTTTCATCGCTTCCTCGTGCAGTACCTCCACACGATCGGTGCAATACCGGGACTGAAGGAATCAAGTACGCTGGCGCGCGAGCTTCGTCACACCCTCTTTGCGGTGACGCTTTCGGGACAGACTGCTGAAGGACAGAATTTCAAGACCTTTATCCAAGCGATGAAGCAGTTTTATGTCGGCATGCTTGCGACGACTCCGAGCGAGATCGACTATTACGTCCTCGAGCTCGCCGTCCAACACCATTCACGTGACATCGCACTCTACGCCTCAGTACCCTCTGTACACGAACAAACATTTGAACGACTTGTGCACGCCTACTACCCTACTGCGATCATCGACGAAGTCACTGATGACTACAACATCTTTGCTCCCACTGGCTCAGGCATTGCTGGCAGTGTTGCAACACTCAAAGAGCCGGCAATTTTTCCACTGAACACTGAAACCGCATTTGAACACGACCCACTTACCGCACTCATTGGTTCTCTTTCACAGCTTGAGCAAACAGGTGAAGGCGCGGCAATCCAGCTCGTGATCGCAAAGGACATCGATCAGGGCAACAAACTCTACACTTCACTCATCGAAAGTGCACAAAAGGGTGACCACACGATCAAAGACTTGTATCGCGAGGCGACTATGTCGATCTTGCAGGGTATGGGCAAGGGACTGCTTTCATTTTTTGAAGGAGACAAGAAACCCGAAGAAGGCAAAGAAAAGAAGATCGATACGCGCGGCATCGAACTTGCGACCACCAAGAGTAAAAGCCAGACACTCACGGCAGCAGTGCGTATCATCGCGACAAGCGCGACTCTTCCACGTGCACAGACTATTTTGAATACAATCAAAGCTTCATTTGCTCAATTCACCCTTCCCAACTCCAACGAACTCGGTTGGGAAGATGTCCGCGGCTCCAAACTTCCAGACTTCATCCACGACTTCACGTTCCGTACGTATAAGAAAGAACAGATGCTGCCGCTCAACGTCGACGAACTCGCGACGATCTTTCACTTCCCAGTTGGCATCCTTGCAGCTCCCGAACTCAAAGAATCCTCTGCGGCAAGCGCTCCGGCTCCGACGTTTACCGCACCAAACGGTATCGTCATTGGTACCAACACCTATCGCGGACAAGAAACCCCGGTCGTCTTTGCACGAGAAGATCGCGTCCGCCATATGTATGCGATTGGTCAGACTGGTACCGGAAAGACAATGTTTTTGCTCAACATGATCCTCCAAGATATCAAAAATGGTGATGGTTGCTGCTTCATCGATCCGCACGGCACTGACATAGAAAAGATTCTCGCCAACATTCCACCTGAACGTATCGATGACGTGATCTACTTTGATCCTGCATACACGGCGCGTCCGATGGGGCTCAACATGCTCGAATACGATCCACGCTTTCCCGAGCAAAAGATCTTTGTCATCAACGAACTCCTCTCTATCTTCAACAAGCTCTTTGATATGAAAGTCGCCGGCGGTCCGATGTTTGAACAATACTTCCGCAACTCCGCAGGTCTCATTATGGAAGACCCATCCTCTGGTTCGACCCTTCTTGAGATCGCGCGCGTCCTCACTGACAAAGCATTCAGAGATATGAAGCTCAGTAAGTGTACAAATCCTATCATCAAGCAGTTTTGGCAAAATGCCGAAAAGACAACCGGTGAATCTGCGCTTGCAAACTTCGTGCCGTACATTACGAACAAATTTGATGTGTTTATCAGTAACGACATCATGCGCCCCGTCGTTGCGCAACAGCACTCAGTCCTCAACTTTCGCGAGATCATGGACCAGAAAAAGATCTTGCTCGTAAATCTCTCCAAGGGCCGCCTCGGTGATATCAACTCCAACCTCATTGGTTTGCTCCTCGTGGGCAAGATCACCATGGCAGCACTTTCACGTGTCGACATCGTCGGCAAACAAGACGTCAATGACTTCTACCTCTACATCGATGAGTTCCAAAACGTCACGACTGATTCGATCTCGACTATCCTTTCAGAGGCCCGCAAATACCGTCTCTCGCTCACGGTCGCGCACCAGTACATCGAACAGCTTGATGAAGGTATCAAGAACGCCGTCTTTGGGAACGTCGGTTCTATGGCCATCCACCGTGTCTCCCCCGAAAACGCAAATGCCTTTGAGCAGCAGCTCGCACCGACCTTCACTCCGGCCGACATCATCAAACAAGAAAACCTCAACTGCTATATAAAGATGCTTGTAAACGGCGTCCCTGCGAAGCCATTTAACTCCAAAACTCCGTTTCCTCCTAAGGGCAATCCTGAAGTCGGCGAGAAACTCAAGGAGCTCTCCTACCTCAAATACGGCCGCCCTCGTGCAGAAGTAGA